>CAZXLI010000289.1:0-8763 GCA_964641795.1 uncultured Bordetella sp.
CGGCTCGGTCTTCGAGCGCGGCGGCGTCAACTTCTCGCACGTCAAGGGCCGGGTGCTGCCGCCCTCGGCCACGCAGCACCGGCCCGAGCTGGCCGGCGCGCCCTTCGAAGCCATGGGCGTCTCGCTGGTGTTCCACCCGCGCAACCCGCATGTGCCCACCGTGCACATGAACGTGCGCATGTTCGCCGCACTGCCCGAGGGGCGCCCGCCGGTGGTGTGGTTCGGCGGCGGCATGGACCTGACGCCGTACTATGCCCACGAGGAAGACGCGCGCCACTTCCACCGCAGCTGCCGCGACGCGCTGCAGCCCTTCGGCGACACGCTGTACCCGCGCTTCAAGCGCTGGTGCGACGAGTACTTCTTCCTGAAGCACCGCAACGAGCCGCGCGGCATCGGCGGCATCTTCTTCGACGACTTCAACGAACTCGGCTTCGAGCAGAGCTTCGCGATGCTGCGCGCGGTGGGCGACGCCTTCCTGCCGGCCTACCTGGCGATCGTCCAGCGCCGCCGCGACACGCCCTACACCGAAGCCCAGCGCGACTTCCAGGCCTACCGCCGCGGCCGCTATGTCGAGTTCAACCTGGTGTTCGACCGCGGCACGCTGTTCGGCCTGCAATCCGGCGGCCGCACCGAAAGCATCCTGATGTCCATGCCACCCATCGTGAAGTGGCGCTACGACTGGCATCCCGCGCCCGGCACGCCCGAGGCCCGGCTGTACGACGATTTCCTGCGGCCCCGGGATTGGGCCGCATGACGACGCGCGATCCGCGCGCTATATTGCCCCGCACCAGCCCCGACGCGGGGCGATCCAGGAGCTGAATGGACATTCGCAAGCTGCAACGCGCCATCGTCGATGGCCTCGAGGACGTGAAGGCCCACGACATCGTGGTCTTCAACACCGAGCACCTGTCCCCGCTGTTCGAGCGGGTGATCATCGCCTCGGGCACCAGCAACCGCCAGACCAAGGCGCTCGCCTCCAGCGTGCGCGACGCGGTCAAGTCGCAGGGGCTGCCGATCCTCAGCACGGAGGGTGGCGAGAACGGCGAATGGATCATCGTCGACTGCGGGCCCGCGGTGGCGCACATCATGCAGCCGGCCATTCGCGACTACTACCGGCTCGAAGAGATCTGGGGCGGCAAGCCGGTGAAGGTCAAGCTCGCCGATGGCGCGAAGGGCCTGGTGAAGGCCTCGTCCGCCGACGACGATGACGACGACGTGCCGGTGGCGAAGAAGCCGGCCGCGAAGAAGGGCGGCGCGAAGGCGGCAGCGCCGGCGAAGACATCCGCCTCGAAGTCGCCGGCCGCCAAGAAGGCCGGTGTCCGCCACGCTTCGGTGCTCGAAGCGCAGCGGGCCGTCTCGAAGCAGCCGCCCGGTGCCAAGAAGCCGCCGGCGGCGAAGAAGGCGGCTGCCAAGGTCAGCACGGTGAAGGTGGGCGTGCCGAAGAAGTCGGCTGCCAAGACAGCGAACAAGGCGCCCGCCAAGGCGGCGCCCGCCCCGCGTGCAGCCGCGAAGAAGTCCGCGCCGCGCAAGTCCACCTCGAAGGCCTGATGCAACTGCTGCTGGCGGCGGTCGGCCAGCGCCAACCGGCCTGGGCCGACGCTGCCTACGAGGACTTTGCCAAGCGCTTTCCGCCCGAGATGCGGCTGGTGCTGAAGGCCTTGAAGGCCGAGCCGCGCGGCAGCGGCAAGACCCCGGCGCAGATGATGGCGGCCGAAGCCCAGCGCCTCGAGGCCGCCTGCCCGAAAGGCGCGCGCCGCGTGGTGCTGGACGAGCGCGGCAGCCGCCTCACCACCGTGCAGCTGGCCGAGCGCCTGCAGGCCTGGCGCGCCGACGGCCGCGACGTGGTGCTGCTGGTCGGCGGGCCCGACGGCCTGGACGCTGCCCTCAAGGCCACCGCCGACGAGACGCTGCGCCTGTCCGACCTGACCCTGCCGCATGCCTTCGTGCGCGTGCTGCTCGCCGAGGCCTTGTACCGCGCCTGGTCGGTCGGCACCGGCCACCCCTATCACCGCGAATGAGCGACTCCACGATGCGCCTGTACCTGGCCTCGCAGAGCCCGCGCCGGCGCCAGCTGCTCGACCAGCTCGGCGTCGCCCACGACCTGCTGCTGCCCGACGCCGGCGAGGATGCCGAAAGCCTGGAGGCCGAACGCGCCGGCGAGACGCCCGAGGCCTACGTGCAGCGCGTGACGCTGGCCAAGCTGCAGGCCGCACGCCGCCGCGCAAAGGCGCGCGGGCTGGCCGCGCAGCCCATCCTGGCGGCCGACACCACCGTGGCGCTGGGCCGCCGCATCTTCGCCAAGCCGGCGGATGCCGACGACGCGCGGCGCATGCTGAAGGCGCTGTCGGGCCGCACGCACCGCGTGCTGACGGCGGTCGCGCTGTGGACCGGCCGCCGCACGCTGGCCGCGATGTCGGCCTCCAAGGTGCGGGTGGCGCCGATGCCGGACGCTGCGATAGAGCGTTATGTCGCCAGCGGCGAGCCGTTCGGCAAGGCCGGCGCCTATGCCATCCAGAGCCAGTACGCCGGCTGGATCGCGCATATCGAGGGCAGCTACTCCGGTATCATGGGTTTGCCCCTCTACGAGACGGCTGAACTGCTCAGGCAGGCGCGCTTCCCGATCTGATCCGGATCGGGCCGGTTCGCGCCAACGACACAAGAGACAAGCCCGCCCACCATGCACGACATCCTGATCAACTGGGCGCCACAGGAAACGCGCGTCGCGATCATCGAGAACGGCGCGGTGCAGGAGCTTCACATCGAGCGGGCGCTCGAGCGCGGGCTGGTCGGCAACGTGTACCTGGGCAAGGTGGCGCGCGTGCTGCCGGGCATGCAGAGCGCATTCATCGATGTCGGCCTCGAGCGGGCCGCCTTCCTGCACGTGGCCGACCTGCACGGCAGCGGCCACCACGGGCCCGCGCGCGGCGACGTCGCGGTGCCGGTGCCGATCGAGCGCCAGGTCTTCGAAGGCCAGACCCTGATGGTGCAGGTGATCAAGGACCCCATCGGCACCAAGGGTGCGCGGCTGTCCACGCAGATCAGCATCGCCGGCCGCATGCTGGTGTTCCTGCCGCAGGACAATCACATCGGCATCTCGCAGAAGATCGGCTCGCCCGAGGCGCGCGAGCTGCTGCGCGCGCGCATGCAGCGCCTGGCCGCGCTGCCGGACGACGCGGCCACCGGCGGCTTCATCCTGCGCACCAATGCCGAGGAAGCCACCGACGAGGAACTGGCCGACGACATCGCCTACCTGCGCAAGGCCTGGGCCGCGATCCGTGCGCAAGGCCTGTCGCAACCGCCCGGCACGCTGCTGCACCAGGACCTGAACCTGGCCGAACGGGTGCTGCGCGACATTGCCACCGATGCGACGCAATCGATCCGCATCGATTCGAAGCTGCAGTTCGACGCGTTGAAGGCCTTTGGCAACGCGTACACGCCCTCGTCGTGCAGCAAGCTCGAGCTCTACAAGGGCGAGCGACCGATCTTCGACCTGTTCGGCATCGAGGAAGAGATCGCCCGCGCGCTGGCGCGCCGCGTCGACCTCAAGTCGGGCGGCTACCTGATCATCGACCAGACCGAGGCGCTGACCACGGTGGACGTCAACACCGGCGGCTTCGTCGGTGCGCGCAATTTCGACGACACGATCTTCAAGACCAACCTCGAAGCCGCCGGCGCCATCGCGCGCCAGCTGCGGCTGCGCAACCTGGGCGGCATCATCATCGTCGACTTCATCGACATGACGCGCGAAGAACACCAGCAGGCCGTGCTGGCCGAGTTCCGCAAGCAGCTCAGCAAGGACCGCACGAAGATCACCGTCTCGGGCTTCACGCAGCTCGGGCTGGTGGAGATGACGCGCAAGCGCACCCGCGAGAGCCTGGCCCACATGCTGTGCCAGCCGTGCCCCACCTGCGACGGGCGCGGCCAGGTGAAGACCGCGCGCAGCGTCTGCTACGACATCCTGCGCGAGATCCTGCGCGAGGCGCGGCAATTCAACCCGCGCGAGTTCCGCGTCGTCGCCAGCGCCACCGTTGTCGAGATGCTGCTCGACGAGGAGAGCCAGCACCTGGCCGGCCTGTCGGACTTCATCGGCAAGCCGATCTCGCTGTCGGCCGAGCCTTCGATGAATCCGGAGCAGTACGACATCGTGCTGTTGTGAGCAGCGAGGCAGGGTGCGCCAGGGTGGCGCTTGACCTTGCCACGGTGTCAAGGTTCAGGATGGCATCCGATGCTGCTAAGCTGAACGCCCTGATGTCCGCCAACACCCGCTTCTGGCTCGTGATCGTGCTGGCCCTGCTGCTGCCCTTCCGCGGCGCGGTGGCGGCGGCGATGCTGTGCCCGGTGGCGGTACTGAACACCCAGGTGTCGGCAGCGCATGGCGCTGGGCATGGCCACCATGCCCATCACGCAAAGGACGCGGCCAGCGCCGATGTCCCGGCCGGCCAGCATGCAGCGCATGGCCACCCGGGTGGCGTCGCGGCCGACAAGTGCAACACCTGCTCGGCCTTCTGCTCGCTGACCCCCTTGCCCACCAGCGAGGCCCGGCTGGCCGAGCCGCCGTTGACCTTCCCCGCACGCTTTCCCGAGCTGAGCCCACCGCCGCCGGGCTTCGTGCCGGCCGGGCTCGCCGATCGGCGTCGGGCAGACCTGGATGTACGAGTTCGTGCTGCGGCGCTCGGGCACCTTCATGTACCACCCGCACGCCGACGAAATGGTGCAGATGGCGATGGGCATGATGGGCCTGTTCATCGTGCATCCGAAGGACCCGCGGCAGTACCGGGTCGATCGCGACTTCGGCTTCATCCTCAATGCCTACGATATCGAGCCCGGCAGCGCGACGCCACGCGTCAACACGATGCTCGACTTCAACCTGTGGACCTGGAACAGCCGCGCCTTTCCCGGCATAGACCCCTTCGTCGCCCGCACGGGCGAGCGGGTGCGCATTCGTGTGGGCAACCTGACGATGACCAACCACCCGATCCACATGCACGGCCCGCACTTCGAGGTCACCGGCACCGATGGCGGCTGGGTGCCGAAGTCCGCCCGCTGGCCCGAGGTGACCACCGATGTCGCGGTGGGCCAGATGCGGGCCTTCGAGTTCGACGCGGTGGCCGGCGACTGGGCCATCCATTGCCACAAGTCGCACCACACGATGAACGCGATGGGGCATGGCGTGCCGACGATGATCGGCGTCGACCACCGCGACGTGGTCAAGAAGATCACCGGCCTGATCCCTGACTACATGGTGATGGGCGACAAGGGCATGCACGACATGGCCGAGATGGAGATGCCGCTGCCGGACAACACGCTGCCGATGATGACCGGCCAGGGACCCTTCGGCGCCATCGGCATGGGGGGCATGTTCAGCGTCGTGAAGGTGCGCGACGACGTCAAGCCCGGCGACTACCGCGACCCCGGGCCCTATGCGCACCCGACAGGCACGCTGGCCAGCGAGTACACCGCCGAGCTGCCGCCGCCGGCCCGCGCCGGCGCACCCGCCGCCGACGACAAGCCGATGCAGGTGCGCAAGCCGTCGGGCCACGCAGGACACCACTGAGGATGCCCGCCCTCCAACTGCCTTCGAAAGGAATCCACATGTCACTGATTCGCCTGATGGCCGCCGCGCTCGTCGCCTGCGCCTCGATCACGCACGCCCAGACCATGAGCGACGGCGAGGTGCGCAAGATCGACAAGGCCCAGGGCAAGCTCACGCTGAAGCACGGGCCGATCCAGAGCCTGGACATGCCGCCGATGACGATGGTGTTCAAGGTGGCCGACCCGAAGATGCTGGCCGGGCTGAAGGACGGCGACAAGGTCCGGTTCACGGCCGAGCGCGTGGGCGGCGTCATCACCGTGACGGCCATCGAGCCGGCCGCCCCATGAGGGCCCTGCCTGTGCGGCGCCTGGCCGCCGTGCTGCTGGGCCTGGCCGCCATCGTGCCGGCCCGCGCCGAGGTGATCGACATCGCCTGGGCCGGCGACCGAAGCTTCGAGCGCCAAGTGCAGGTGGCGCCCAGGAAGTTCGCCGAACTGTGCGGTCGGCTGACGCGCGGCCAGCGGGTGGCCTGGTCGTTCGAAGGCAGTGCCGCGACCGAGTTCAACATCCACTACCACGAGGGCAAGAAGGTGGTGTTCCCGCACAAGCAGGACGCGGTGGCCAGCGCCAGCGGCACGCTGGAGGTGCCGGTGGACCAGGACTACTGCTGGATGTGGACCAACAAGGGTGCGGCCGAGCTCTCGCTGCGCATCAGGCTGAGCCATTGAGCGGCGCACGGGCCAGGGCCCGCGCCTTCACCAGCGCATAGAGCGCCGGAATCACCGCCAGCGTCAGCACGGTGGAGGAGATCATGCCGCCCACCATCGGCGCGGCGATGCGGCTCATCACCTCGGAGCCGGTGCCGCTGCTCCACAGGATCGGCAGCAGGCCGGCCATGATGGCGACCACGGTCATCATCTTCGGCCGCACGCGCTCGACCGCGCCTTCCATCACCGCGGCATAGAGGTCGGCGGCCGCGGGCGGGCGCTGCTCGGCGCGGCAGCGGGCCTGCGCGGCTTCCCAGGCGTGGTCGAGGTAGATCAGCATCACCACGCCGGTCTCGGCCGCCACGCCGGCCAGCGCGATGAAGCCCACGGCTGCGGCCACCGAGAGGTGGTAGCCCAGCCCGGCCATCAACCAGACGCCGCCCACCAGTGCGAAGGGCACCGAGAGCATCACGATCAGCGTTTCGGTCAGGCGCCGGAAGTTCAGGTACAGCAGCACGAAGATGCTCAGCAGCGTGATCGGAATGACGATCTTCATGCGCTCCACCGCGCGCTCCATGTACTCGAACTGGCCGCTCCAGGTGGCGTAGTAGCCGGGCGGAAACTTCACCTGCTGCGCCACCGCCTGCCGCGCCTCGTGGACGTAGGAGCCGATGTCGCGGTCGCGGATGTCGACGTAGATGTAGGCCGACAGCAGCGCGTTCTCGGTGCGGATGGCCGGCGTGCCGCGCTCGACCGTCACGCGGGCCAGCTGGCCCAGCGGCAGCATCGCGCCATCGGCCGTCGGGACGAGCACTTCGCGCGCTATCTGCTGCGGGTTGCCGCGCAGCTCGCGCGGGTAGCGCACCGTCACGCCGAAGCGCTCGCGGCCCTGGACCATCGTCGTCACCATCTCGCCGCCCAGCGCGGTGGCGATCACGTCCTGCAACTCGCCCACGGCCAGCCCGTAGCGCGCCAGCTGTTCGCGGTCGGGCTCCACGCTCAGGTCGCTGCCGCCGGTGAGCCGTTCGGCGAAGGCGCTGCTGGTGCCGGGCACCTGCTTGACCACGGCCTCGATCTGCCGGGCCAGGCGCTCCAGTTCGGCCAGGTCCTTGCCGAAGACCTTGACGCCCACCGGCGTGCGGATGCCGGTGGACAGCATGTCGATGCGCGCCTTGATCGGCATCGTCCAGGCGTTGGCGACGCCCGGGAACTGCAGCGCCTGGTCGAGCTCGGCGATCAGCTTGTCGGTCGTCATGCCCGGTCGCCATTGCTCTTGCGGCTTCAGGTTGATGACGGTCTCGAACATCTCGGTGGGCGCCGGGTCGGTGGCGGTGTTCGCGCGGCCGGCCTTGCCGTAGACCGATGCCACCTCGGGGAAGCGCTTGATGATGCGGTCCTGCGCCTGCAGCAGCTCGGCGGCCTTGGTCATCGTCATGCCCGGCAGCGAGCTGGGCATGTACAGCAGCGTGCCTTCGTTCAGCGTGGGCATGAACTCGCTGCCCAGCCGCGAGGCCGGCCACCACGACAGCGCCAGCGCCAGCAGCGCCGCGGCGATGGTGAGCTTCTTCCAGCGCATCACGCCCGCGATCACCGGGCGGTACAGCGCGATCAGCAGGCGGTTGACCGGGTTGCGGGCCTCCGGCATCACGCGGCCACGGATGAACAGCAGCATCAGCACCGGCACCAGCGTCACCGACAGCAGCGCGGCACCAGCCATCGAGAAGGTCTTGGTGTAGGCCAGCGGCGAGAACAGCCGGCCCTCCTGCGCTTCGAGCGTGAACACCGGCAGGAACGAGACGGTGATGACCAGCAGCGAGAAGAACAGCGCCGGTCCCACCTCGGTGCAGGCGGCGAGCATCGCCTCGGTGCGCTGTGCCAGCGTGTGGTCCTCAGGCAGGCGCTCGAGATGCTTGTGGGCGTTCTCGATCATCACGATGGCCGCGTCGACCATCGCGCCGATCGCGATGGCAATGCCGCCCAGGCTCATCAGGTTGGAGTTCATGCCCAGCAGCCGCATCGCGATGAAGGCGATCAGCACGCCCACCGGCAGCATCAGGATCGCCACCAGCGCCGAGCGCACGTGCAGCAGGAAGACCACGCACACCGCCGCGACGATGAGGCTTTCCTCCAGCAGCGTGCGCTGCAGCGTCGCGATGGCACGGTGGATCAGCTCGGAACGGTCGTACACCGCCTGGATCGTCACGCCCTCGGGCAGGCCGGCCGCGACCTCGCCGATGCGCTGCTTCAGCTGGTGGATCACCTCCAGCGCGTTCTGCCCGTAGCGGGCCATCGCGATGCCGGAGACGACTTCGCCTTCGCCGTTGAGTTCGGCCAGGCCGCGCCGCTCGTCGGGCACCAGCTCGACGCGGGCCACGTCGCGCACCAGCACCGGCGTGCCGCGATCGGCCTTGAGCACCAGCGCCTCGAGGTCGGCCCTGCCGCGCAGGTAGCCCTTGCCGCGCACCATGTACTCGGTCTCGGCCATCTCGACCACGCGGCCGCCGACGTCGCGGTTGGAGTCGCG
>CAZXLI010000290.1:0-8746 GCA_964641795.1 uncultured Bordetella sp.
GGATCAGCAGGATCGCGAACCAGAAGCTGGGCACCGCGATGCCCAGCTGGCTGAGCGCCATCACGCCGACATCGCCGAGCCGGTTGTGGCGCGACGCGGCATACACGCCGAGTACCAGCGCCAGCACGGTGGTCAGCGCCATCGCCAGCGCGGCCAGCGGCAGCGTGACGCGCAGGCGCTCGGCGATCAGCTCGGCGGTGGGCGTGCTGTACGACAGGCTTTCCGCCGTGCGGCCCTGCAGCAGGCCGGTGATCCACTGTGTGTAGCGCTCCAGCGGCGGTCGGTCCAGGCCCAGCTTGCGTTCCAGCGCGGCCAGCGATTCGGGCGTCGCACTGTCGCCGAGCATCACCTGCGCCACGTTGCCGGGCAGCAGCTCCAGCGCCGCGAACACCAACGCCGACGCGATGGCCAGGGTGGCCAGAAAGGTCAGCAGGCGCTTGGCGAGGAACACGCTCATGAGAACTATCATGCCCGATCACGGCAGGAGCGCAGCATGCACGACACCATCGGCTTCAACCCGCATGAGCAGCTGATCGGTGGCCGCTGGCAGCCGGCGGCCGGTGGCGAAACGCTGCCGCTGATCAACCCGAGCGACGGCAGCCTGCTGGCCGAGATTGCCCGCGGCG
This sequence comes from uncultured Bordetella sp., assembly GCA_964641795.1. Lineage (GTDB taxonomy): Bacteria > Pseudomonadota > Gammaproteobacteria > Burkholderiales > Burkholderiaceae_C > Pseudaquabacterium. The sequence goes on from CAZXLI010000290.1 coordinate 627, forward strand.
GCGCGGCCGACATCGATGCCGCGGTGCAGGCCGCCCAGGCCGCGCTCGACGGCGACTGGGGCCGGCTCACCGCGGCCGAACGCGGCCGGCTGCTGCTGAAGATGAGCGCGCTGGTGCTGGCCCAGGCCGACGAGCTGGCGCGGCTGGAGGCGCTGGATGTCGGCAAGCCGCTGAAGCAGGGCCGTGCCGATGCGATGGCGCTGGCGCGCTACCTCGAGTTCTACGGCGGCGCGGCCGACAAGGTGCATGGCGAGACGATTCCCTTCGCCAACGGCTACACCGCGCTGACGCTGCGCGAGCCGCATGGCGTCACCGGCCACATCGTGCCCTGGAACTACCCGATGCAGATCATCGGCCGCTCGGTCGGCGCGGCGCTGGCGATGGGCAATGCCTGCGTGCTGAAGCCGGCCGAGGAAGCCTGCCTTACCGCGCTGGCCTTCGGCCGCATCGCGCAGGACGCGGGGCTGCCGGCCGGCGCGCTGAACATCGTGCCGGGCCTGGGCGAAGAGGCCGGCGCGGCGCTGACGGCCCACGAGGGCGTTGCGCACCTCTCGTTCACCGGCTCGGTGGCGGTGGGCCGGCTGGTGCAGGCGGCGGCCGCGCGCCACACCATTCCGGTGACGCTGGAACTCGGCGGCAAGAGCCCGCAGATCGTGTTCGCCGATGCCGACCTCGACGCCGCGCTGCCCTTCCTGGTCAATGCCGGCATCCAGAACGCGGGCCAGACCTGCTCGGCGGCCTCGCGCATCCTGGTCGAGCGGCCGGTGTTCGACACCGTGCTCGCGCGCATGGCCGAGCGCTACCGCGCGCTGCGGGTCGGCCCGGCGCTGGATGACCTGGATGTCGGGCCGCTGATCTCGGCGCGCCAGCGCGAGATCGTGCAGGGCTATCTGGCCGTTGCGCGTGACAGCGGCTTGCAGGTCGCGGCCCAGGCCAGCCTGCCCGCCACGCTGCCGGGCGGCGGCTGCTATGTCGCGCCGACCCTGCTTGCGCCGGCCGCGCCGGACCATCGGCTGGCGCAGGAAGAGATCTTCGGCCCGGTGCAGGTGGTGATCCCGTTCGACGGCGAGGCCGAAGGCCTGCGCATCGCCAACGGCACCGCGTTCGGCCTGGTGGCCGGCGTGTGGACGCGCGACGGCGGCCGCCAGCTGCGCATGGCGCGCCAGCTGCACTGCGGGCAGGTGTTCATCAACAACTATGGCGCCGGCGGCGGCATCGAGCTGCCGTTCGGCGGCGTCAAGCAATCGGGCCACGGCCGCGAGAAGGGCTTCGAGGCGCTGTACGGCTTCTCGTCGCTGAAGACGGTGGCGATCAAGCACGATTGAGCGGCGAACCCGGTACTTGTCCCTGGAAGAACCGCATCCCCTTTCGTAACCTGCTGGCCGAAGAGTCGGCCCTTTGAGGAGACAGCCATGCGCTTGAAGGACAAGGTCGCCATCGTCACCGGCGGCGGCTCGGGTTTTGGCGAGGGCATCGCGCGCAAGTTCGTCGCCGAGGGCGCTCAGGTGTTGATCGCCGACCGCGACCTCGAAGCCGGCCTGCGCGTGGCCGCGGCCCTGGGCCCGGCGGCCCGCGCGCTGAGGGTCGACGTGGCCAATGCCGCCGAGGTGCGGCTGATGATGGAGACGGCCGAGCTGCACTTCGGCCACATCGACATCCTGGTCAACAACGCCGGCGTCGGCCACCTGCCCCAGCCGCTGGAAGGCCTGCCGGAAGAGGAGTTCGACCGCATCACCGCGGTGAACATGCGCGCGATCTACCTGGCCATGCGCGAGATCGTGCCGCGCCTGAAGGCCAAGGCCCCCGGCGTGCACGGCCAGCGCGGCGTGATCCTGAACATGGCTTCCACCGCCGGCGTCAGCCCGCGGCCGCGGCTGGCCTGGTACAACGCCAGCAAGGGCTGGGTGATCACCGCCACGCGCGCCTGCGCCGTGGAACTGGCGCCGTTCGGCATCCGCGTCGTCGCGCTCAATCCGGTGGCCGGCGAGACGCCGCTGCTGAAGACCTTCATGGGCGAGGACACGCCCGAGATGCGCGCGAAGTTCCTCTCGTCGATCCCGATCGGCCGCTTCTCGCAGCCCGAAGACCTGGGCAACGCGGCCTGCTTCCTGTGCAGCGACGAGGCGACGATGATCACCGGCGTGTGCATGGAAGTCGACGGCGGGCGGTGCATATGACTCCCCCCCGGAGCGCCTGCGGCGCCTCCCCCCCAGGGGGGCCACGCCGGCGGACCGGCGGAGCCGGATCCGCGGCGTGTGCTTGGCGGGGCTGCCGCATGCGTGGTCCGTGCCGCCGCGGCACCTTCCAAAACTGAAATCGAAACGGCTTCGTCGCCGTGAGCACCGATCGGCCCCACGATCCCGATGCCACCCGGGTGCGGGTGCCACCGGTGTTTGCCGACACCGACCCCGAGGCCACGCAGCTTGTGCCCGCCGCGATGCCGGCCGATCCCGATGCCACCCGCGTGCGCCCTCCGGTCACCGAGGATCCCGACGCGACGCGGGTGCGGCCACCGCAGCCCGACCCCGAAGCCACCCGCGTGCGGCCCGACCTGCACGTGCCGACGCAGCCACACCATCACCCGACCCGCCCGCTGACCCGCCCGCACACCACCGTGCTGCGGCGCGGCGAACCGCCGGCAGCGCCGTTGCCGGCGGCGCTGGTGCGCAAGGCGCCGCTGGCGCTGCAGCCGGGCTTCCGGCTGCACGAGTACCGCATCGAGCGCGTGCTGGGCCAGGGCGGCTTCGGCATCACCTACCTGGCCACCGATGTGAACCTGCGCGCGCCGGTGGCGATCAAGGAATACCTGCCGGAGGAGATCGCCTTCCGCGCCGGCGACCGCAGCGTGATGCCGGCGGCTTCGCAGCACCGCGAGCGCTACCAGTTCGGCCTCGAGGCCTTCCTGGTCGAGGCGCGCACGCTGGCCAGCTTCCGGCACCCGAACATCGTGCGCGTGGCGCGCTTCTTCGAGGCCCACCACACCGCCTACATGGTGCTGGAATACGAGCGCGGCAGCCCGCTGCGCGACTGGTGGCCGCAGCACCAGGCCATCGGCGAGAAGGGCCTGGTCGCGCGGCTGCAGCCGCTGCTCGACGGGCTGGCCACCGTGCACGCGGCGGGCTTCCTGCACCGCGACATCAAGCCCGACAACATCCAGGTGCGGCAGGACGACGGCCGCTTCGTGCTGCTCGACTTCGGCTCGGCCGGCCAGACGGTGGCGCTGGCCGCGCAGCAGGCGGTGATCGTCACGCCCGGCTTCGCGCCGATCGAGCAGTACGGCTGGGGCGAGCAGGGCGCGTGGACCGACATCTATGCGCTCGGCGCCACGCTGTACTGGGCCGTCAGCGGCCAGAAGCCGCCCGATGCCGAGGCGCGCCATGCCGGCGTGGCGCTCAAGCCCGCGCTGGAGGCCGGCCGCGGCCGCTACGGCGAAGCCTTCCTGCGCGCCATCGACTGGGCGCTGCAGCCCGACCCGGCGCAGCGCCCGCGCAGCATCGCGCAATGGCGCGAGGCGCTGCTGGCCGACCACGTGGCCTCGATGCGGCTGACCGATGCGCTGAGCCAGGGCGAGCAGGCCGCGCCGGCGCGCAGCCGCGTGGCCCATGCGCTGCGGCAGATCGTCTCGCCCTCGGCCTGGCCGCTGGCGGTGAAGATGACGCTGGCGATGCTGGCCACCGCGCTGCTGCCGATGCTGCTGACCGCCGGCTACAACCTGAGGCGCAGCCTGGAGGTGCTGGAGGCCAGCCAGTTCGACCAGGCCGAGCACCTGGCCAGCAACACCGCCGGCCGGCTGGCGCAACTGATCAACGACAGCCAGAACTTCGCCCGCGTGCTCGGCACGGACGCTGAATTCGCGCGTTATCTCGCCAAGCCCGATCCGGCCGTGCGCGATGCGCTGCGCGACCGGCTGGTGGGTGTGGCGCGCGCCAACCGCGACGTGCACCTGGTGATGGTGATGGACCCCGGCGGCACTGCGCTGCTGTGCAACGACCCCGAGGTGATGGGCCGCAACTTCAAGTTCCGCCGCTACTTCCAGGAGGCGATGGCCGGGCGGCCCTTCGTCACCGGCGTGGTGGTGGGCGCGGTGGCCGGCCAGGCCGGCGTGTTCTTCGCGATGCCGGTGATGGCGGCCGACGGCCGGGCGGTGATCGGCGCGGTGGTGCTGCGCATCCACGCCTCGTCCTTCGCCGCGATCCTCGACGAGGTCAAGCAGTCCTCGGCACTCGATCCCTTTCTCGTCGACGGCGACGGCGTGCTGGTCTACCACCCGCGCGAGAACCTGCTGTACCGCAGCCTGGCGCCCTTGAACGCCACGCAGATGGCGGCGATCAAGGCCGACCAGCGCTTCCGCCGCGACACCATCCAGAGCCTGGACATGCCAGCGCTGGCGCGGGTGATGGTGGGCGCGCAGCAGTCGGGCCACACGCGCTTCCAGTCGACGATCAGCGGCGTCGACGAGATCGCCGGCTACGCGCCGGTGCCGGGGCACGACTGGGTGGTGGGCGTCAGCCAGGCCCGGGCCACCTTCGAGCAGCCGTTCCAGCAGCTGTACCGCGCGCTGGCCCTCAGCGTCGCGCTGGTCGGCCTGCTGTTCACCGGCCTGGCGCTGCGCTTCGCGCGCAGCATTGTCAAGCCGATCCGCGCGCTGACCAGCGCGGCCGATGCGCTGAAGGCCGGCGAGTTCGACCGCGCCGCGATCACCGTGCGCAGCCGCGACGAGGTGGGCCAATTGGCGCGCACCTTCAACGTGATGATCGACGTGCTGCGCCAGCGCGAGCGCGAGCGCGAATCCGGCGGTGGCCGATGAACGCCCCCGACCGGCCGCCCGAGACGCTGCCGCTGGACGATGGCTGGGCGGCCTGGCTGGCGGTCGCGCAGCGGCTGGACCGGCGCTTCGCGGGCCACCATGTGCATGCCAGCTTCGACTACCTGCAACCGGTGGCCCTGCAGCGCGCCGTGCCACAGCGGCTGCGCCGGCCGTATGCGGTCAAGGTCGGCTACACCGACTGGGGCCTGCCCGGCTGGCCGACGCTGGTGTGCTGCGGCGGCGTGGCCAACACCGCGATGCGCTTCGCCTTCCTCGCCGCCGACCTGCGGCGCGAAGGCCGGCGCGTGGTGTGCATGGACTGGCTGGGCCGCGGCCAGTCGGGCTGGCTGGCCGATGGCAGCGAGTACGGCCTGGCGACCTACGTCGAACAGCTGCGCCAGTTGATCGTTCACCTCGGCGGCGGCCCGGTCGCGCTGCTCGGCTCGTCGATGGGCGGCAGCGCCGCGATGGTGCTGGCCGCGCGCCATCCGGAGCTCGTCTCGCGCGTGCTGCTCAACGACGTCGGCCCGCACATCCCGCAGGCCCGGCGTGCGCGCCGCGCGCAGACGCTGGCGCGCCACTACGTGTTCCGCACGCCGCAGGACATCATGCGCCGCGCCGGCGCCGCGCAGAAGCACGACGGCCCGGTCGGCGACGACGTGCGCCTGTTCATCGCCTACCACCAGACGCGCTGGTCCGACGAAGACGGCGGCCGCGTCTACCGCCACGACCCGCGCGCGCTGCTGGCCTACCAGCGCGATGCCGCGCGCAGCGTCGACCTGTGGGACGCCTGGCGCCAGCTAAAGGGCCCGGTGCTGCTGATGCACGGGCTCGAATCGGACGCGTTGACGCCGGCGACGCTAACGCGCATGCAGCGCGGCCACCCGCTGACCCTGGTGCACGTGCCCGACACCGGCCACACGCCGGTGCTGAGCGACCGGCACCAGACCGCGCTGATCGGCGACTGGCTGGCCGATCCGGCCCCCGAGGCGCGCGAGTTGTGCGTCACCCACGCGCTGCCGCGGCGCGCGTGGGGCGCGGCATGAACGCCTGTCAGCGGCGGCGGCGACGCACCAGCCCGCAGGCCGCCAGGGCCATCATCGTCAAGGCCCAGCCCGCAGGCTCCGGCAGCGCGCGCGCATCGCCGGCCAGGTTGAACTCGATGCCGTGGCGGCCGCCCTGGCTGCTCAGCGCGTCGTAGCTGACGGTCTGCAGCAGCGTGCCGTCGCGCGAATACTGGTCGAAGTACTGGGTCGGCCCGCGCGTCGTCCACAGCGTGCCGTCGGCATAGTCCATGGCCAGCCCGGCGCCGCCGACGTCGACGGTGTAGACCTGCGACAGCAGGTTGCCGTCGAGCGTGTAGTTGCGCAGCAGGCCGTAGATCACGTTGTCGTACGAGTAGGTGCCGCTGATCCACAGCGACTGGTTGGTCGGGTCGTAGGTGATGCCTTCGGCGTCGATGCGGAAATCGATGTCGAACAGCTTCTGCGCACCGCTCCAGTCGCGGCCGAAGGCATAGACCGCGCTGATGCCGTTGCCGATCTTGGCGCTGACCGCGTAGTTGCGCTGGCCGTCGGTGGCGCCGTCGGCCAGCTGCAGGCGGGCGTCGGGGCCGAAGGCCGGGCCATAGGTCACGCCGGTCTGCGTCAGGTCCAGCCGGTACTGGCCGCCGCTGCTGCCGTTGGTGCTGTTCAGCGTGCGGATGTCGCCGTCCACGGCGATCGGCACCTCGCAGTGGTTGCAGTAGGTCGGCGCGCCGACGCTCACCGTGTCGCCCTGGATCGCGTAGAGCCGGGCGGTGGTGAACGAGGCGAGGTACAGGGTCGAGACCGGGCCGGCGAACGCCGGAGCGGCCAGCAGGCCGGACAGCGCGAAGGCGGCGCCGGCTCGGCGCATCAGGGACAGGGCAGTGCGGTGCATGGGATTCCTTGCAAACGAAAGGTTGAGGGGGGCTCCAGCGACAACACGCAATGCGCCCCGAGAACCCGCCATCCGAAGCGCCCCCGATTCCGGGGGGTGACGCCGACCCTGCCGCCGATCCGCGCGACACCGCAGCTCCGACGCTGCAGCTGCCGGCCGCCTTCGGCGAGCTGTACGACCAGCTGCGCCGCATCGCGCGGCGGCGGCTGCGCGGCCGCCTGCCGATCACGCTGCTGGACACGCATGCGCTGGTGCACGAGGTCTACGAGCGCCTGGTGCGCGTGCGTGCGCTGCAGCTGCACGACCGCGGCCACTTCCTGGCCTATGTGGCGCGCGCGATGCGTTCGATCGTCATCGATGCCGCGCGGGAGCGGCTGGCCCAGCGGCGCGGCGCTGGCGTGGCCGCGCTCACCTTGACCGAGGGCCTGGCCGAGCGCCTGCCCCAGCCCGACCCGATGGACGATCCGGACGTGCTGCGCGTGCACGAGGCGCTGGAAGCGCTGGCGGCCATCGAGCCGCGGCGCGCGCGGGCTGGGGGCTGAGGTCGCCTCAATCAGCGCCGCAGTCGCCGAATTGCCATGCGGCATAGGAGCTTGCGTTGCCTGCGGACGCCATGCCGGCAGGGAATCCTGTCCGCTTGACCGGCCTGCCCGGTGCGAGGCTATAGAGCGCGGTGATCGATCCCGTCCGGTTGCGTCGAATCCCCCACTCGGGACTGCCCGTCAAGGGATCGATGGGAATCGCCCGCAAATACCGACGTGGCGTCGGCACGCGCGGGTCGCGCAGAAGGTCCCGAAGTTCGACCGGGCACCGCTGCGGACCTGTGCCGACAGCGTGGTAGGCCGACAAAGCTTCACGAAGGTCCTGCCCCACTTCAAGCAGGGCTGATTCCGCGGCCTGACGTTGGAGCGCTGCACCCATGCGCACCGAACCGGTGGCGGCGATGCTGATCAGGGCGACGCAGAGCAGCAGCAATACATATGAGTAGCCACGGACGCTTGTTCGGTATCTGCTACCAGGATGCATAGGGGGTGCCATCTCTGGCATTGGCGCGAGAGCCGCTGTGCAAATCGTAGACCGCTCCGACCTGACCCTCGGGTGCCGCTTCAATGATCCACGTGTCAGTCGAGTCCGTCAGTGGGTCGAAAGGACGGCCGCTAAGGTAGCGCGCCGTGACCAACTCCTCCAGACTATCGGGATATCGGCCGCTGTCGCCGAAAAACTTGCCAATCGCGTCGCGAGTCAGGCGCAGGTTCTCCCGCAGGACTGCCTCCTTTGCCGTGTCGACCTGTTGCCAGTAACGGGGCGCGACCAACGTTAGCAGCGTGGCCACAATGGTTATTGATCCGGCATTGAAACAATGAACTCAAGCGGCATAGCGGACCGGATCATG
>CAZXLI010000291.1:0-8745 GCA_964641795.1 uncultured Bordetella sp.
GACCGGGTTGGCGATGTTCCTGCCGTAGATGTCCGGCGCCGAGCCGTGCACCGGCTCGAACAGCGACGGGAACTTCCGCTCCGGATTCAGGTTGGCACTCGGCGCGATGCCGATCGTGCCGGTGCAGGCCGGCCCCAGGTCGGACAGGATGTCGCCGAACAGGTTGGTGGCCGCCACCACGTCGAAGCGCTGCGGCTGCAGCACGAAGCGGGCCGAGAGGATGTCGATGTGCTGCTTGTCCCAGCCGATGTCCGGGTACTGCGCGGCCATCTCCACGCAGCGCTCGTCCCACCAGGGCATCGAGATCGAGATGCCGTTGCTCTTGGTGGCCAGCGTCACATGCTTGCGCTGCCGCGTGCGGGCCAGCTCGAAGGCGTACTTCAGCAGCCGCTCGGAACCGTGGCGCGTGAAGATCGAGGTCTGCGAGACGAACTCGCGCTCGGTGCCCGGGAACATCACGCCGCCCACCGAGGAGTATTCGCCCTCGGTGTTCTCGCGCACGATCAGCATGTCGATGTCGCCCGGCTTCATGTTCGCCAGCGGGCAGCGCACGCCGGGCATCAGCCGCGCCGGGCGCAGGTTGATGTACTGGTCGAACTCGCGGCGGAACTTGATGAGGGACCCCCACAGCGAGATGTGGTCCGGCACCGTGGCCGGCCAGCCGACGGCGCCGAAGTACAGCGCGTCCATGCCGATCAGCTGCTCCTTCCAGTCGTCCGGCATCATCTGGCCATGCTGCGCGTGGTAGTCGCAGCTGGCCCATTCGATCTCGGTGATCTCCAGCGCGATGTCGAAGCGCTGTGCCGCGCGGCGCAGCACGCGCAGGCCTTCGGGCATCACTTCCTTGCCGATGCCGTCGCCGGGGATCGCGGCGATGCGGTAGGGCTTCTTGCTCATGGTCGGGTCTCCATCACAAAGTTCCATATCTTGCTCCCTGGCAAGGGGCAGGCCGCGCAGCGGCCAGGGGAGCGCTGACCGCTTGCGGCCCGTTGCTGTCGTTCGCTTGCGAAGGACGGCGCGCGATCAGGCCGCCGGGGCGCTCCGCTCCGCTCATGTCCCCCGGCTCGGGCTCTGCCCGAGCCTCCTCCTTTACTTCGCTCCGCGAAGCGCCCCACCGTCCTGATCCGAACCACTGCTGGCATGCGCCTGCCAGAGCGCCCCGAGGGCCAAGGGCAGCGGGTGCCTGCTGCAGCGAAGTAAAGGAGGAGGTCCAGGCGCAGCCTGGGCCGGGGGACATGAGCGGAAGCGGGCACCCGGTGGCCTTGGCTGGCTCGGCGACGGCATGCGGCGCGCGCTCCCGGCCCCAAGCGAAGGTCAAGAAAAGGGGCAAGGCCAAGGCCACGGCCCTAGCTGGTGATGCCCAGGTGCCAGGGCACGAACTCGTGGTCGCCCAGCCCCAGCAATTCACTCTTGGTCCGATGACCGGAAGCCGCGCGCAGGATGTGGGCGAAGATGCGCTCGCCCATCTGTGGGACGCTCACTTCGCCGTCCAGCACCAGTCCGCAGTTGATGTCCATGTCCTCCTCGAGGCGGGTGAACATCGGCGTGTTGGTGGCCAGCTTGATCGTCGGCGCGGGCTTCGAGCCGAACATCGAGCCGCGGCCGGTGGTGAAGCAGATCAGGTTCGCGCCGCTGGCGATCTGGCCGGTGCAGGCCACCGGGTCGTAGCCCGGCGAGTCCATGAACACGAAGCCGTGCTCGGTGATCGGTTCGGCGTACTCGTACACCGCGCGCAGCGGCGTGGTGCCGGCCTTCATCGCCGAACCGAGCGACTTTTCGAAGATGTTGGCCAGCCCGCCGGCCTGGTTGCCGGGGCCCACGACACCATTGAACTGGGCGTTGTGGCCGCGGGTGTAGCGCTCCCACCAGGCCAGCCGGTCCAGCAGCTTCCGGCCCACCGCCGGGCTCACCGCGCGGCGCGTCAGCATGTGCTCGACGCCATGGATCTCCGGCGTCTCCGACAGGATCGCGGTGCCGCCATGGCGCACCAGGATGTCCATCGCCGCGCCGAGCGCCGGGTTCGCGGTGATGCCCGAGAAGCCGTCGGAGCCGCCGCATTCGAGGCCGATCTTCAGGTGCGCGGCGCTCACCGGCTCGCGCTGCACGTCGTTGGCCAGCGGCAGCATCGCCTCGATCGCCGCCACGCCTGCCGCGATGGTCGCGCGCGTGCCGCCGGTGTCCTGCATCACCAGCGTGCGCATCAACGGCCCGGGCTGCAGGCCTTGCGATGCGACCAGGTCGGCCACCTGGTTGCGCTCGCAGCCCAGGCCGACGATCAGCACGCCGGCCAGGTTCGGGTGCCGCGCGTAGCCGGCCAGCGTGCGGCGCAGCACGTCGAAATGCTCGCTGGGCGAGGACATGCCGCAACCGCTGGTCTGCGCGAAGGCCACCACGCCGTCGACGTTCGGGTAGGCTGCCAGCTTCTCGCTCGTGAAGTGAGCGGCCATCTGCTTGATCGCGGTGGCCGAGCAGTTCACCGACGCGAGGATGCCGATGAAGTTGCGCGTGGCCACCCGGCCGTCGGGCCTGACGATGCCGAGGAAGCGTGCGCGCTGCGGCTCGGGCAGCAGGTCCACCGGCTTCACGTCGGCACCGAAGGCCGGGTCACGGTGACCTTCCGGCAACGCCAGGTTGTGGCCGTGCACATGCTCGCCGGGTTCGATGTCGCGCGTGGCGATGCCGATCACCGTGTCGTACTTCTTCACTGCCTCGCCGGCCGCGATGCGCCGCGCCGCGATCTTGTGGCCGGCCGGCACCTGGGCCTTCAGCCGCAGGTCGAACTCGCGCAGCACCTGGCCCAGCGCCAGCGGCTCGCGTGCCACCAGCACGTTGTCGGCCGCATGCAGGCGGATCAGTGGGGAGGGCCTGTTCATCGGCAACCTTGTTCAGTCATCGCGCCCACGGCGCGGCTTTGCATGCCGTGCCGCTTCGGCAGGCCCTCATGTCCAGCCTCACCCCTTGGCCATCAGCTCTTTGAGCTTCAGGCGCTCGATCAGCTGCGTTTCCTTGCGATAGACCCTGGCGACGTACTTCTCGTAGTCGGGACCGTCCAGGTACATCAGCGGTGCGTCGATCTTGTCGCAGGCGGCGATGAACTCGGGGCTCGCGGCGGCGGCCTTGAAGGCTTCGCGCAGGCGCTTGGCCACCGCCGGCTCCAGCCCCTTGGGGCCGCCGATGCCGTTGGGCGCATCGACCACCACGTCGTAGCCCTGCTCGCGCAGGGTGGGCACCTCGGGGAAGTCCTGCGTGCGCTTCTCGCCCCAGGTGGCCAGCAGGCGCAGCTTGCCCGACTTGACGTGCGGCGCCCACGAGCTGGAATCGGCCAGCGCATCGATCTGCCCGCCCAGCAGGTCCTGCAGCGCGGGCGCGCCGCCCTTGTACGGCACATGGTTGAGCTCGATGCCGGCCGCCAGCGCGAACTCTTCCATGCCCACGTGCGTGGCGCCGCCGACACCCGCGCTGCCATAGGTCAGCCGGCCCGGCGCGGCCTTGGCCGCGGCGACGAAGTCCTTCAGCGTCTTCCATGGCGAGTCGCTGCGCACCGCGACGCCGAAGGTCTGGCCCGAGGTGCGGGCGATGAACGTCAGGTCCTTCAGCGGGTCGATCTGCACCGTGCCGAGCTGCGCGAAGCGCGTCACCGAGATCGGGATCTGGCCGATCGTGTAGCCGTCGGGCCTGGCGGTGGCCATGGCCTTGAGCCCCAGCATGCCCGCGGCACCGGCCTTGTTCTCGACGACGATGGTCTGGCCCAGCTGCTGGCCCGCGGCGATGCACAGCGCGCGCATCGTGATGTCGGCGGTGCCGCCGGCCGGCCAGGGGCAGATGAAGGTGATCGGCCGCTCGGGGTAGGCGCTGGCCCAGGACTTCGCCGTGGTGGCCAGCAGGGCCGAGCCCAGCCCTCCCAGCACGAATCGGCGGCGGTTCGCATGCATCACGTCTGTCTCCATCGTTGTGGCGCGATTGTCGGCAGGCCTATCATCGCCATCCATTGAAGAAGTTGACTCTCTTCATGTCGGGTTTGCTATGACCACTGCCATTGATCGCGTGCTGCGCTCGAACCTCAAGCTCAAGCACCTGCAGCTGCTGGTGGCGCTGGACCAGTTCCGCCACCTCGGGCGCGCGTCCGAGTTCCTGTCGCTGACGCAGCCGGCGGTGTCGAAGTCGCTGGCCGAGGTCGAGCGCATGTTCGGGCTCGACCTGTTCGTGCGGTCCACCCGCGGCACCGAGCCCACCGCCTATGGCGAGACGGTGGTGCGCTTCGCGCGTTCGGTGCTGGCCGACTACGGCCGCACCCGCGACGAGATCGCCGCGGTGGCCAGCGGTGCCGCCGGGCGCTGCAGCGTGGGCGCGATGGTGGTGGCGCTGCCGGGGCTGCTGTCGCGCGCGGTGGCGCTGCTGAAGGCGCGCTCGGCGCAGACCACGGTGGCCATCGAGGAAGGCGACCTCACGCGCCTGCTGCCGCGGCTGCGCGTGGGCGAGCTCGACCTCTTCGTCGGCCGGCTCGAGCCCGGCTACGCGGCGCCGGACCTGGAGACCGAGGCGCTGTACGAGGAGACGATGTGCATCGTCTGCCGGCCCGACCATGCGCTGCTGCGCAAGCGCCGGCCCGGCTGGGCCGACCTGGCCGCGCTGCCGTGGGTGATGCCGCCGCCCTGGGCCTCGTCGCGCATCAAGCTGCACCAGTTGTTCTACCAGCAGGGCATCAACCCGCCGGCCGATGTCATCGAGTCGGCCTCGTTCCTGGTGACGCTCAACTTCCTGCGCCAGCGCGGTGCGATCGCCTTCGTCGCCCGCGACGTGGCGCGCTACCTCGAGCACGAGCAGCTGGCGAAGACGCTGCGCATCGCGGTGCCGATCGAGCTGCCGCCGGTGGGCATCATCACGCTGCGCCAGCGCCGCCGCACGCCGGCGACCGAGCAGATGATCGACTGCCTGCGGCGTGCGGTCTTGCACGGCACCCGGCGCTGACGGCTCGCCGGCCTGGCCGCTGCGGTGCGGCATCCGGCACGGCGCCGCCGGCTCAAGACCGGCACGCAAAGGCCGAAAAGACGGTCGACGACCCTCTTTTTCCGCCGAGCATGCCGATGAGCCGCCGCCCGCACTTCCCGATCTCTGCCCGCCTGGCCCTCGCGCTGCTGGCCACGGCCTGTGGCAGCGCCATCGCCGCCGGGCCGCGCCAGCTGAGCGACGACCCGGGCACCGACCGGCTGATCGTGAAGTACCGCGGCACCGCCACGGCGGCCAGCCTGCCGGCGATGGGCAACGGCACCGCGACGGCATCGGCCGCCGCCATGGGCAGCACGCCCGCACCGACGATGGGCGCACTGTCGATGCGCTCGTCGCTCGCCGTGCGCGTGGCCGCCAACCGCCACGGCGTGCAGATGAACGCCTTCCGCCAGACCGCCAGCGGCGCGCATGTGTTCGCCATCAGCCGCCGCATGAGCACCGCCGAGGCCGAAGCATTGGCCGCCAGCCTGAAGGCCGGCGATGCGAGCATCGAGTACGCCGAGCCCGACCGCATCCTGCAAGTGCTGTCGACGCCGAACGATCCGCAATACGCGTCGCAATGGCACTGGAGCGACACCACCGGCGGCGTGCGCGCGCCGGCGGCCTGGGACGTGTCCACCGGCAGCGGCGTGACGGTGGCGGTGATCGACACCGGCGTGCGGCCGCACCCGGACCTGGCGGCCAACCTGCTCTCGGGCTACGACTTCATCACCTCGGCCACCACCGCCAACGACGGCGGCGGCCGCGACAGCGACGCCACCGATCCCGGCGACGGCGTGGCCGCCGGCTTCTGCGGCTCGGGCAGCGGCGCCTCGAACAGCTCGTGGCACGGCACGCATGTGTCCGGCATCATCGCCGCGGTCGGCAACAACTCGACCGGTGTCGTCGGCCTGGCCTACAACGCCAAGATCCTGCCGCTGCGCGCGCTGGGCCGCTGCGGCGGCTACACCTCCGACATCGCCGACGCCATCACCTGGGCTGCCGGCGGCTCGGTGGCCGGCGTGCCGGCCAACACCACGCCGGCCAAGGTGCTGAACCTCTCGCTGGGCGGCACCGGCAGCTGCGACACCACCTCGCAGGCCGCCATCAACAGCGCGCGCGCCGCCGGCGCGGTGGTGATCGTGGCCGCGGGCAATGCCAACACCAATGCCTCGAACACCTCGCCGGCCAACTGCAGCGGCGTGATCACCGTGGCCTCCACCGGCATCACCGGCGGCCGCGCCTCGTACTCGAACTACGGCAGCGTCGTGACGCTGGCCGCGCCGGGCGGCGACTCGGGCAACGCGATCCTGTCGACGCTGAACGCCGGCACCGGCGCGCCGGGTGCCGACAACTACGGCTACGAGATGGGCACCTCGATGGCCACGCCGGTGGTCGCCGGCGTCGCGGCGCTGATGCTGTCGGTCAACAACACGCTGACGCCGGACCAGGTCAAGCAGATGATGGTGTCCACCGTGCGCAGCTTCCCGGCCACCTGCAGCCAGTGCGGCGCGGGGCTGATCGATGCCGCCGCCGCGGTGACCGCCGCGCACGACGCGATCACGCCGGCGCCGATCACCGTCACCGAGGCCGAGAGCAACGACACGCTGGCCACCGCGCAGGCCGTGGCCTCGGTGCCGGCCACCGTGAACGGCGGCTTGAGCGCCAACAGCGATGTCGACTACTACCGCATCAGCGTACCGGCCGGCAAGACGGTGACGATCACGCTCACCGGCGCCGCCGGCACCGGCCCGAGCCTGGGCGTGTACACCGCGCTGGGCCGCAAGCTGGTCGAGAAGCCCGGCGTCACCGGCCAGGCCTCCAGCTGGAGCCAGGCCAACCGCGGCAGCACAGCGCTAACGCTGTATGTACGCGTCGCCAAGTCGGCCGGCAACGTCGGCAACTATGCGCTGGTGATGGGCATCTGACCCGGCTTCAGCCGCGCCGCGGCGGCGGCGGCAGGTACAGCCGGTCGGCATAGGTGGCCAGCCATTCGGGGTGGAAGGCCACGCCGATCGCGCACAGCATGCCGGTGAGGAAGGCCTCGCCGAACCCGGCCAGCAGCCGGCCGATCAGCCAGTCGGCCTGCGCGGTGCCGGCCGGAACGGCCTGCACCGCCAGCGACAGCGCAGCCGCCGCCACGCAGGCCACGGCCGTGCCGAAGAAGCCGCGGCCGAGGATGTAGACGAACAGGTGATGCGGCAGCCAGCGCCGCAGGCCCGCGCCCCAGGCCAGGGCCAGCGTGCCGGGCACCAGCCCCAGCCACACCAGCCGGTGCAAGGCCTCGGCCGCCGGCAGATCGGCCGTCCACGGCAGCGCCAGCGCCACCGGCAGCATCGCCAGCACCGCCAGCGGCCAGCCGGCCATCAACACCAGCAGCGAGGCGCCGGACACCGGCAGCGCGATCGGCACCCGCGCATGGCGGTCCAGCGCCCACAGCACGGGCAACAGCACCCACAAGGCGAGCCAGGGCCAGGGCGGACCGCCGCCGCCCACCGCGCGCCACGGCCGCAGCGCAAGCGCCGCGGCCAGCGCCGCCAGCAGCAGCACGGCATCGATGATCAGGGGCATGGCGCGACGCTGGGCATGGGCTTCGCCGGCATCATCGCATCGCGTTCCCGGCACCCCCGGGCCCGCCCCGATCGGCGGCTGGTCGTTCATACAGTATCCTTGGGGGTCGCGCAGCTTCGCTGCGCCTGCCTGATATCCGGAGGGATTCCCACATGGCCAAGGAAGAGGTCAAGACCCGCATCGAAGCCGACGGCTTGCGCTACCGCAGCAAGGCGCCGGGTTCGCCATTCGCGCCGGCCGGCGCGTTCGGCGGCTCGACGATGTCGTGCTTTCTGTGCGGCACGCACCGCCCGCGCTCGATGCTGAAGATGCGCAAGCTGCTCGGCAAATCGCAGACGGTGTGCAACCCGTCGTGCAAGGCCGTCGCCGAACAACTGGCCGGCTGACCCGATAGCCGTCCCGCGGCCGGGGCCCGCCCGGCCCTGATGCAGTCTCCCGCGGCCGCCTTCACGCGACAGCCCTTCGATGAAGACGGCCGACCCCTTCGAGGCGCTGAACCCGCAGCAGCGGGCCGCGGTCGAGCACGGCGACGCGCCGCTGCTGGTGATTGCCGGCGCCGGTTCGGGCAAGACGATGACGCTGGCCGCCCGCGTGGCGCGCCTGGTGCTCGACGGTGCCGATCCGCAAGCCATGCTGCTGCTGACCTTCTCGCGCCGCGCCGCGGCCGAGATGCAGGCCCGTGCCGGCCGGCTGCTGCACCAGGCGCTGGGCCTGGGCGCCACGCACAGCCCGCCGTCGCTGCCCTGGGCCGGCACCTTCCATGCCATCGGCGCGCGGCTGTTGCGCCTGCATGCCGCGCAGATCGGGCTGCCCGAGCAGTTCACCGTGGCCGACCGGGCCGACAGCGAAGACCTGATGGGCCTGGTGCGCCAGGACCTCGGCTTCGCGGCCGCGAAGAGCCGATTCCCGCTGAAGGGCACCTGCCTGTCGATCTACTCGCGCTGCGTCAACAGCCAGGCGCCGCTGGCCGAGGTGCTGCGCGAGCATTTCCCGTGGTGCGCGAACTGGGAAGCCAAACTCAAGCAGGTGTTCCGCGCCTACGTGGCCGAGAAGCAGCGCCAGCACACGCTCGACTACGACGACCTGCTGCTGGCCTGGCAGCAAATGGCGGCCGAACCGGCGCTGGCGCAGGCCCTGGGGCAGCGCTTCAGCCACCTGCTGGTCGACGAGTTCCAGGACACCAACCGC
>CAZXLI010000292.1:0-8722 GCA_964641795.1 uncultured Bordetella sp.
TGGCCGGTGGGCACCAGCTTGCGCCGGCCCTTGTCGTCGTACACCGCCTGCCCGAGCTCGAAGCGCATCGCCGTGAGCGTGCCCTTCTCATCGTGCACGAAGGCCTTGGGCACGTGGTAGTTGAGGATCGGGATGCCCTCGTGCATCGCGTCCTCCTTCTCCCAGGGCGAGGCCTTCATCTCCTCGAAGCCCGAGCGCACGATGACCTTCACCTCGTCGGCGCCCATGCGGCGCGCCGAGCGGCAGCAGTCCATCGCGGTGTTGCCACCGCCCAGCACGATGACGCGCTTCTTCACGCTGGTGATGTGGCCGAACGAGACCGACGCGAGCCAGTCGATGCCGATGTGGATGGCGGCCTTGGCTTCCTGGCGGCCCGGAATCTCGAGGTCGCGGCCGCGCGGGGCGCCGCTGCCGACGAAGACGGCGTCGAAGCCCTCCTTCAGCAGCGCGGCCATCGAGCCGATGTACTGGCCCGAGCGGAACTCGACGCCCAGGCCGAGGATGTAGCCGCATTCCTCGTCGATCACCTCCTCGGGCAGGCGGAAACGCGGCACCTGGGTGCGCATGAAGCCGCCGGGCTTCTTCTCGCCGTCGAACACCGTGACCGAGTAGCCTTGCGAAGCCAGGTCGCGCGCGACGGTGAGTGAAGCCGGCCCGGCGCCGACGCAGGCCACGCGCTTGCCGATCTTCGGCTGCGGGCGCGGGATGCGGGCGCGGATGTCATCGCTCTTGAAATCGGCCGCCACGCGCTTGAGGCGACAGATGGCAACGGGTTCAGCTTTCTCGGCGTTGTGCTCCTCGACGCGGCCGCGCCGGCAGGCGGGCTCGCAGGGCCGGTCGCAGGTGCGGCCCAGGATGCCGGGGAACACGTTGGACACCCAGTTGACCATGTACGCATCGTCGTAGCGACCCTGCGCGATCAGGCGGATGTATTCGGGGACCGGTGTGTGGGCGGGACACGCCCATTGGCAATCGACGACCTTGTGGAAGTAGGCCGGGTCGGCCACGTTGGTGGGCTGCAAGCGTCTGTCTCCTGGTCAAGGATGCAGGCTTGGGGGGCCGTGCTCGGCCACTTGTATCGGAGAGCCTGCTCGGTGCAGTCTACGCCCGCGCCAAGTGCCCACGGTATGCAGGGACACCCGCAGGCTTGACCTGCCGCAGGCACTGCACAATCGGCGCCCCATCGACGAGGAGAACCGCATGACGATGAAGCAACGCACGCGCCTGGCGCTGTGGACCACCGTGGCCCTGCTGGGGGCCGGAACGGCAGGCGTGTTGATGGCTCAGGCCAGCGGCCTGAGCCGCACGCTGGTGGGCCGCGCCGACGTGTCGGTGCCTGGCCGCGAGGCGGTGGTGGCGCGGGTCGAAGTGGCCCCGGGCGCGAAGGCCGGGCGCCACACCCACCCGGGCGACGAGATCAGCTATGTGCTCGAAGGCGAAGCCACCTTGCTGATCGATGGTGAAGCGCCGCGTGTCGTGAAGGCCGGCGAATCCTTCGTGATCCCGGCCGGCGTGGTGCACGATGCCCATAACGCCGGCAGCACGCCGACCAAGCTGGTCGGGGTGTACGTCGTCGAGAAGGGCAAGCCGCTCGCCTCCCCGGCGCCCTGAGCCGGCCCGCCTACTCGGTCGAGATCTTCGCGGACGCGATGATGTCGCGGTAAACGCCGGCCTGGCTGGCGATGAAGGCATGCAGCTCGCGGCCCTTCATCGGCGCGGCGGTGATGCCCACCTCCTGCAGCTTGGCCTTCAACTCGGGCAAGGCCAGCGACTCGAGGATCGCCTTCTCGTACGCCGCCACCAGCGGCGCCGGCGTGCCGGCCTTGGCAAACATCGCCTGCCACAAGGGCAGCGAGACGCCCTGGAAGCCGGGCTCCTCGGCCATGCTCCTGACGTTGGGCAGCGCTGGCACGCGCGCCGCGTCAGATACCGACAGCACCTTGATCCGACCGTCCTTGATGAAGGGCATGGCGGTGGACAGCACCAGGATCGCCGCATCGACCTGGTTGCCGACCAGGTCGTTGACGATCTGCGCGCCGCCGCGGTAAGGGATGTGCAGCATCGTGACGCCAGCGAGCTTGTTGATCAGCGCGCCATACAGATGCTGCATGGTGCCGACGCCCGGCGTGGCATAGCTCAGGCTCTCGCCGCCGCCGGCCTTCAGGCGCTTGATCAAGTCGGCCAGGTTGTTGTACTTCGAGCCGGCGGGCACCGCGAACACCATCGGCACCGTCGTCAACCGGCCCACCGGCACGAAGTCGCGGTCCCAGTCGTGCCTGACCTTGGCATTGGTCATCGGCACCACCACCGTGTCGGTGCCGGCCATGTACAGCGTGCTGCCATCGGCCGGCGCCGCCAGCACCTTCTGCACCGCCAGCATGCCGCTGGCCCCCGCGGCGTTCTCGATGATCAGCTGCCGCCCGACGCGCCTGGACAGCTCGGGGCCGACGGCCCGCGCGATGTAGTCGGCACTGCCGCCGGCCGAGTAGCCCACGACCCAGGAAATCGGCCGCTCGCCGACCTGCGCTGCGGCCGGACGCGCCATCGCCGCCAGCGGCAGGCAGGCGCCCAGTTGGGTGAACAAACGTCGTTGCATGGTGATGATCCGCCTCGACTCGTCGTTCAGAAGGTGTGCTTCACGCCGACATCGAACGCGGTGGTCCGCGTGGCGTTGTCGCGCTTGGCCGAGCCCAGGTTGGCGTACAGCAGCGTGCGCTTGCTGAGGAAGTATTCCCCGCCCAGCCCCAGCATCGCGGCATCGAGGTGGTTGGCAGGCGACAGGCGGCCGTAGGACGCATACACGCGGCCCAGCTGCAGCGGCACCCGCACCGAGGCGGCGATGGCATGGGCATCGCCATTCAGACCGCCTTCGGCCTTCGAATAGATCAGCGTCGGGTACACCGCGCCGAAGTCGTAGCCGCCGGCCAGCAGCGTCAGGTTGTTGCGCTTGTCGAGGCGATCGAAGCCGGCCGCCAGCCACAGCGCGCCGTCCTTGTACTGCAGGTTGCCGGCCGTGTTGTTGCCGCGCTGGTTCTCGCCGAAGGCCGTCGCCAGCTCGGCCGAGAAGCCGCGGATCTGCGGCGTCTTGTAGCCCACGCTGTTGGACCAGCGGATGTTGGAGGCCTCGACGGTGCTGGGCACGGCGGTGTAGTTGGCGTAGGTGTAGGGTGTGCCGAGCTGGCTGACGTAGCTCCAGTAGGTGGCATCGGCATTCAGCGCCACCCAGTAGGCCGGCGAGTATTCGCGCCCGAGGTACACCTCGCCCAGCGTCTTGCTGCCCACGGCCACCACCGTGCGCCCAAGCCAGAACACCGAGGCATTGCTGGGCAGGCCGGTGTCCGCCGCGAAGCGATGCTCGATCTGGAAGCGCGCGTAAAGACCGTCACCCATGTCCTCCTGCCCGCGGAAGCCGATGCGCGAGGTGTTGCCGGCCTTCATGGTCCACACCTGCGGCGCCGGCCGCCCCGGCAGCAGGCTGCCGGGCGTGGTGCCACCATTGGCCCGTGCCATCCCCTGGTCGACGATGCCGTAGATGTCCACGCTGGATTGCGCGCGGGCAGCTGCGGCGGACAGGGTTGCCGCCGACAGCCACATCAGGGCGCGAAGGGTCCGGACGGGTGCGCGCGGCCTGGCGGCGAGCGCACGGCGTGCGGGCGTTTGCATGCTTGTCTCCTTGATTCGCCGACGACATCGTTGGCCAAATCAATGTACGGTACATACACTACATTGGTCAAGCGTATTCCACTCAAATCTTTCAAGCACGAAGACGAAATACATTTTGTACGGTACGATTCTTGAATGTATTTGCCAGGCCGTCCCTCGCGACGCCCGATTGACATGTTCGACTCCTTCATCACTGCCGGCTGGTTCAGCGAGGAAGCCCGGCACCTCTGGCGCGACGAGGCCACGCTGCAGGCCTGGCTGCGCGTCGAATCCGCGCTGGCGCAGGTGCAGGCCGGGCTCGGACTGGTGCCGCAGGAGGCCGCCCGCACCATTGCCGAGAACGCACAGGCCACCCGGTTCGACCTGCCGCGCCTGGCACGCGAGATTGCCTTCGCCCAGCACCCGCTGGTACCGGTGCTGCACCAGCTGGAGCAGCTGTGCGGCGAGCCCGCCGCGGGCTACCTGCACCTGGGCGCCACCACGCAGAACATCTTCGATACCGCCAGTGCACTGCAGATGCAGGCGACCCATGCACTGCTGGCACGCGACCTGGACACGGCGATCGACACCTTGGCCGACCTCGCTGCCCGGCATCGCGACACGGCGATGGCCGGCCGCACGCACGGCCAGCATGCCTTGCCGATGACCTTCGGCTTCAAGGTCGCCGGGTGGCTCGACGAACTGGACCGCGACCGCGCGCGCCTGCGCCAGCGCATCGGCCCCTCGTTTCCGGCCTGCATGGGGGGCGCCATCGGCACCTTCGCCGCCGTGGCCCCGCTCGGCCGCGAGATCGAGCGGCGCCTGGCCGCCGAGCTCGGCCTCAGCGCCGCGGGACTGCCGCTGCGCTCGTCGTTCGACCGCGGTGCCGACTACCTGCAGGCGCTCGCGTTGCTGGCCGGCACGGCACAGCGGATCGGCCAGGACATCGTCTTCCTGCAACGCACCGAGATCGGCGAGGTGTCCGAGTCCTTCCATCACGGCAAGGTCGGCAGCTCGACCATGGCGCAGAAGCGCAACCCCTCCACGGCGCAACTGCTGGTGAGCCTGGCGCGCCTGCTGCGCGCCCACGCGGCGCCGGCCGTGGAGTCCATGGTGCGGATGGACGAAGGCGATTCGTCATGGACCAACGTCGTCGACGTGCTGCTGCCGCGCGTCGCCATCCTGGGCGCATCGCTGGCCGCCACGCTGCGCCGCCTGGCCGAGGGCCTGCAGGTCTGCCCCGAGGCGATGCGGGCCAACCTCGCGCTCACCGGCGGCCTGATCGCCGCGGAGGCCGTGATGATGCGGCTGGCCCCCGACATCGGCCGCCACAAGGCACACGAACTGCTCTACGACGCGGCGCAGCGCGCCG
This sequence comes from uncultured Bordetella sp., assembly GCA_964641795.1. Classification (GTDB taxonomy): domain Bacteria; phylum Pseudomonadota; class Gammaproteobacteria; order Burkholderiales; family Burkholderiaceae_C; genus Pseudaquabacterium. The sequence goes on from CAZXLI010000292.1 coordinate 5,015, forward strand.
TGAGCGAGCGCCGTGCGTTTCGCGATGTACTCGGCGAGCACTTCGACGGTCGGCTGCCGGCGGACCTGGCCGCGGCATTGAAACCGAGCGGCTATGTGGGCGAATCGGGCGCACTGGTCGACGCCGTGCTGGCACGGTTGCAGGCGGCGCGGCCTGCCGACGGCGCCGAGGGCCCAGCCTAGCGCTGGCGGCCGCGGCTGGCCGCCGCGACGGGCCGATGGGCCGGCACCGGTGCATCGGCCACCGATGCGCCTTCGCGCTGGGTGACCGGCGTGAAGAAGATGCCAAAGGGGCGCTCCGGCTGCGCCCAGCGCGAGACGATCACCTCATGCAGCGCCTGCGCCTGATGGTCGACGCTGCAGCCGATGGCATTGAAGAAGCCCGCGTGCTCGTTGGCCAGGTCCGTTCGGCCCAGCAGCACCACGCTGAGCGTGCCCGGCACATCGAAGCCCTGCTCGCGCAGCCGCGCGCGGAAGCGCTCGCCATCCTCGATGCCCCAGGCGACCAGCGCCGTGATTGGCGGCACGCCGTGCTGTTCGCGGCATTGGCACAGCCGCTCGATCAGCGCTTCGGCGTAGGCCTCGTCCGGCGCGTGCGGCAGCGCGATGGCTTCCAGCGACAGGTCCGGCTGGGTCTGGACGATGTGGTCCAGGCGCCGCCACGCCAGTTGCATCGCCAGCAGCGGCAGCGAGGTCCCCGCCACCGCCATGCGCCGGTGACCGCGGCGCCGCAGCAGCGCCACGGCCGCGCCGAGCGGTTCGCCCCATTCGGTGCCCACCGCATCGACGTCGGCGCCGACCAGCGCCGCGCCATCCACCGCCAGCACCGCGCACTTGTCGCGCAGCGCAGCCAGCAACTCGATCGAGATGGTGCGGAAGCTCGACTGCACGACGCCGGCATCCTGGCGCGGCAGGGCCTTCAGCACGGTGAGCGCGTCGGCCGTGTCGGTGTACGACAGCTCGAGCACGCGATGCCCATCGGCCGCAAAGCGACGCTGCAGGCCTTCCACCAGCGCGCGACCCCTGGCGATGCTGATCGAGCGCCGCAGCAGCAGCACCGAATTCGTCCGCGGTCCGCTCGGTCGGGCCTCGGCCGCCGCGGCGGGCCGTGCGTCTGCCGCCGACCCGGCCGGACTCGTTGCGGCACCGCCGGTGAAGTAGGTGCCGCGGCCCACCTGCGATTCGATCGCGCCGCGGTCCTTCAGCACCCCGAACGCCCGTTGGACGACGGCCTGCGAAACGCCGAAGCGCTGCATCAGCCCGCGGATGGTCGGCAATTGATCGCCAGACCGCGCACCGCGGGCCAGGTCGTCGAGGAAACGCTCCAGATCCTGGGCCGCATGGTTCATACATCAACCATACAACACATTGCATTGCGTGTGCAGTGCGTCGGCCGGTGCACCCTGGGGCCACCGCTAACGTCCCAACAGCGCAGCCTGGCTAGCGCGGGGTCGCCGCCGACGGCGAATCGGCCCGGCGCACCGCGGGGTCGAGCCCGGCGGCCAGCGCCACGCCGGCCTGCACGACACCGAAGAAGGCCACGGCCCACAGGGCGCTGCCATGCTCGATGAGGGTGCCGCACAAGGCCGCGCCCACCGGGTTCAGGATGAAGGCAATGAGCCGGAAGCTGCTGTTGACACGGCCTTGCAGCCCGTCGGGAATCATCGCGATGCGGTGGCTGAACTGCACCACGTTGTAGATCGGCCCGACGAACTGGTTCACGCCGAACACCAGGCCCAGCGCCAGCGCGCTGCCGGCCCAGCCGAACAGCGGGAACGTGAGCGCCTGAAGCGCCAGCGTGCCGATGATCACCTGGCCGAACGAGAAGCGCCGCCGCACCCAGCCGCCGACCAGCGCACCGAACATGCCACCGGCGCCGGCCAGGCTGAAGATGAGCCCGATCTCCGCCTCGCTGGCGCCCTGGCGCTTGGCCAGCACGATCATCAGCAGCGGCATCGCCGCCTGGATGAAGTTGCTGACACCGGTGATGAGCGCCATGTCGCGCACCAGGCGCTCCTGCCACAGCCAGCGCAGACCTTCGGCGATCTCGGCGCGCAGGTTTCGCGAGGGCGGTGCGTCGATGCGATCGAAGCGCGTGCGCAGCCGCCACAGCAAGGTGGCCGACAAGGCAAAGCCCGCCGCGTTCACCGCGAAGGGCAGCCCGTGGCCCAGCGTCCCGAACAGCCAGGTGCCCAGCGCCGGCCCGGCGATGGCCGCCCCGGCAAAGCCGACCTGGTTCTGCGCCGCGGCCTGCGGCAACTGGCCCGCCGGCACCACCCGCGGCAGTGCGGCGGTCTCGGCAATGTTGAAGAACACCAGCAGCGTGCCTTCGATCACCGCGACGACGTAGATCTGCGGCATCGTCAGCGCGCCGGCCCACATCGCCAGCGGCAGGCTGCCCACGGCGACCGCGCGGCCGATGTCGCACACCAGCATCACGCGGCGGCGGTTCCAGCGGTCGATCAAGGCCCCTACCGGCAGGCTCAGCAACAGATACGGCAGGATGCGCAGCGCCGAGACCCAGCCCACGATCACCGGCGATTCGGTGATGGCCAGCACCAGCAGCGGATAGATGATGCCGGCCGCGTAGGAGCCGAGCGTGGAGACGAACTGCGCACTCCACAACAGCATGTATTCGCGCTGCCGCCACAGCGGCCGGCGCTGGCTGTCGGCGTCGCTCACCCGAGCACGCGCAGCACTTTCACGAAGCCCTCGACCTTGCGACCCTTGCGGGCGCGCTTGCCGGCGTGTTCGGCCAGGCCGGCACCCTTGAGCTCGTCTTCCTTGGGCTTGGCGCCGCGGCCCAGGCCCTGCAACTGCAGTCGGTCAGCGCAGGTGGCCACCGACACCAGCGGCGCCTTGGCGTCGACATCCATCAAGGTCAGGCCCTTGCCGCCGTTCGACTGCAGCTTCAGTTCATCGAGCGGGAACACCAGCAGCCGGCCGTCCATCGCGAGACAGGCCACCTGCGTGTGCGCTGCTCCCACCACCACCGGCGGCAGCACGCGGTCGTCATCGGCCAGCGTCAGGAAGGCCTTGCCGGCCTTCTGCCGGCCCTGCATGTCGCCGGCACGGGCCAGGAGCCCGAATCCGCCGGTGTTGGCCAGCAGCAGCGTGGTGTCGGACGCGCCGGCAAAGTAGTGCAGCGGCTGCGTGCCGGCTTCCAGGTCGATCAGGCTGGTGATCGGCACGCCGTCGCCGCGCCCCCCGGGCAAGGCGCTGACTAACACAGAATAGACGCGGCCACTGCCCTTGGCCGCCGAACCGAACACCAGCAGCGTGTCCACCGTTCGGCAGGCGAAGGTGCCGTACAGCGCATCACCGGCCTTGAACTGCAGCGTGCCGGCATCGACCTCGTGGCCCTTCATCGCCCGCACCCAGCCCTTCAGGCTGACGACCACGGTCACCGGCTCGTCGACCACCTTGATCTCGGCCACCGCGCGCTTGTCGGCCTGGATCAGCGTGCGGCGTTCGTCGCCGTGCTGCTTGGCATCGGCCTCGATCTCGCGGATCAGCGTGCGCTTGAGCACCGCCGCGCTGCCGAGGATCTCCTCGAGCTTCTGCTGCTCCTCGCGCAGCTTCGACAGCTCCTGCTCGATCTTGATCGCCTCCAGCCGGGCCAGTTGCCGCAGGCGGATCTCGAGAATGTCCTCGGCCTGACGGTCGGTCAGTCTGAAGCGCTCGATCAGCGCGGGCTTGGGCTCGTCCG
>CAZXLI010000293.1:0-8718 GCA_964641795.1 uncultured Bordetella sp.
CGCCGGCCTCGGCCTGGGCCAGGGCCTGCGCGCGCAGCACGGCAACCGTCTCGTCGTTCAGGATGTAGCCGGTGTCGTCCAGCAGGCCGTCCTGACCATGCGATGTGAAGGGGTCCAGCGCCACGTCGGTCAGCACGCCGAGCGTCGGAAACCTGTCCTTCAAGGCCCGCACCGCGCGTGGCACCAGGCCGTCCGGGTTGGTAGCCTCACGCCCGTCAGGGGTTTTCAGGGCCGGATCGATCACCGGGAACAGCGCCATCACCGGCACGCCCAGCGCGACGCATTGCTCGGCCTGGGGCAGCAGCCGGTCGATCGACAGGCGCTGGACGCCGGGCATGCTCGCCACATCCTGCACCTGGTTGTGGCCATCGAGCACGAACACCGGATAAATCAGGTCCGAGGCGTGAAGCCGGTGCTCACGCACCAGTTCGCGAGTGAAGGCGTCGCGGCGCAGTCGGCGCGGCCGGCTGGCGGGAAACGGGGGCAGGCGGGTCATTGTCGGGGCTCCACGAGCGGGTGTCGGCAGCGGCCGGCGCCGGGGTCAGATTTGCCACTTCGAGGAGAACAAATCCTCGTTTGCCCTGACCGTTGATGGATGCGCAATTCGGCTCGATCTGCTAATATTGGCAGCGAATGATATCTCGCAAGAGGTGTCGTTCCCTGCTTTTCCTCCCTGAGCAGGTGCCTTACCGTGATGACAGCGATAAGGCTTGCGACCCCGGCCTGTGGCCGGGGTTCTTTTTTTGTGCCGGGCGCCCCGCTGATAATCGATTTCATGAGCAGCGGATACCTCTGGGTCAAGGCGTTTCACATTGTCTTCGTGGCCAGCTGGTTCGCCGGCCTGTTCTACCTGCCGCGCCTGTTCGTCAACCTGGCGATGGTGCCGAACGACAGTCACGCTGAACGCGAACGGCTGCTGCTGATGGCACGCAAGCTCTATCGCTTCGCCAACCTGCTGATGGTCGTGGCCCTGGCGCTGGGCGTGTGGCTCTGGTTGGGCTTCGGCATCGGCCGCGGCGGCGGGCAGTACTGGCTGCATGCCAAGCTCGTGCTGGTGGTGCTGGTCATCGGTTACCAGCACATGTGCCGCGCGCAGCTGCGCCGATTCGAGCAACTGGCCAACCGGCGCAGCGACCGGTGGTACCGCGTCTTCAACGAGATCAGCGTGCTCCTCTTCGCGGCCATCGTGGTGCTGGTGGTCGTCAAGCCCTTCTGATGACCCCCGCGTGACGTCCCGGCCCGGTCCCCAGCAGCGCAGCGCGGCGGTGCCGCTGTCGCGGCTTTGGCTGGCCCTGATCGTCTATGCCAGCCTGTTCCCTTTCGAGGGCTGGCGCTGGCCACCTGGTGCCGATCTGCTCGACCTGATGCGCCTGCGCTGGCCGCGCTGGTGGGATGTGTTCGACGTGGTGGCCAACCTGCTGGGCTACCTGCCGCTCGGGATGCTGGTGGCGCTGGCCACGCTGCATGCCGGACGGCGCTGGCCGCGGGCGCTGCTGCAGGCGACGATGGCCGGTGCCCTGGTGTCGTATGCGATGGAGCTCACGCAGCAGTTGCTGCCGCAGCGCGTCCCCTCGCTGATGGACTGGGTGCTCAACGCCGGCGGGGCGCTGCTCGGGGCGCTGAGCGCCGTACTGCTGCGCGTCACCGGGCTGCCGCAGCGCTGGTCGCGCGCGCACGACCTTTGGCTGGACAGAGGGGGCGCGGGTGCGGTGGTGCTGCTGATGCTCTGGCCGGTCGCGTTGCTGTTTCCCACGCCGGTGCCGCTGGGCCTGGGCCAGATTGGTGGCCGATTGCGCGAGCTGACCCTGGCCGCGCTGGCTGACGTGCCCTGGGCCGAGGGCGCGGTGGCCTGGCTGCAGCCGGGCCCTGCGGCGCTGCGCCTGTCCGTTGCGTCCGAGGGCCTCGCCACGGCGCTGGGCCTGCTGGCGCCGTGCCTGCTGGTGTACGCGGCCTCGCGGCCGGGCTGGCGCCGCGCCTCGCTGGCCGTCGGCGCGCCCATGATCGCGGTGATCGCCACCACCTTGTCGACCGTGCTGAACTTCGGCCCCAGCCATGGCTGGGCTTGGCTGACGGCCACCGTCGCCGCGACGCTCGGTGTGGCGTCGGGCCTGGCGATCGCGCTGGTCTGGATCGGCCCTCGGCTGGCGGGCGGGCTGGCACTGGTGGCGTTGACCGGACTCGTGGTGCTCGTGCATCAGGCGCCCACCGATCCGTACTTCGCGCAAAGCCTGCAGGGCTGGGAGCAGGGGCGTTTCATCCGCTTCCATGGCTTGGCGCGCTGGATCGGCTGGCTGTGGCCGTATGCGGCGATGGCCTGGCTGCTGGCGCGGCTGGGCCGGCGGGACTGATCGTCTGCAGGAGGGGGCTCTCTACAATCCACCCTCGATGAGCTACTACAAGCACCACTTGTTCTTCTGCCTGAATCAGCGCAGCAACGGCGAGGCCTGCTGTGCGCAACACGACGCGCAGGCCGCGTTCGATCACTGCAAGGCACGTGTCAAGGCCGAGGGCCTGGCCGGCCCGGGTGGCGTTCGGGTCAACAAGGCCGGTTGCCTGGATCGCTGTGCCGGCGGACCGGTGGCCGTGGTCTACCCGGAAGGCACCTGGTACACCTTCGTCGACAAGAGCGACATCGACGAGATCGTCGACTCGCACCTGAAGCAGGGGCGCGTGGTCGAGCGGCTGCTGCTGCCGCCGAATGTCGGCCGCTGAAACGGGCGCTTCCTGATGAACCGTGAAACCCGCCGCCTGCTGGTCGACGGACCTGCCGGCGCGATCGAGTGCGCGATCGATGAGCCTGCCGATGCGCCGCGTGGCGTGGTGGTGATCTGCCATCCGCACCCGCAGTTCGGCGGCACGATGGACAACAAGGTCGTGCAGACGCTGGCGCGCGCGTTCCTGCAACTGGGCTACCGCGCGGTGCGCTTCAACTTTCGCGGCATCGGCGCCTCTGCCGGTGCCTGGGACGAAGGGCGCGGCGAGGTCGACGATGCGCTGGCGGTGCTCGCTGCGCAACGAGATGCAGTGCTGCCGCTGGCATTGGCCGGCTTCTCGTTCGGCGGCTACGTCGCCGCCACTGCGGCGCAGCGCCTGGCCGCCGCCGGCACGCCGGTGGAGCGCCTGGTGCTGGTGGCGCCGGCTACCAGTCGTTTCGAGGTGCCCGCCGTGGCGCCCGACACTGTGGTCGTGCACGGCGAGGCGGACGATGTGGTGCCGCTCAGCGCCACGCTGGACTGGGCCCGGCCGCAGGTGCTGCCGGTGATCGTGCTGCCCGGCATCGGCCACTTCTTCCACGGACAATTGACGTTATTGAAGAACCAGGTCGTCCAGGCCTGGCATCGGAAAAGCTCCCCGAAATGAAAAGACTGTTGACTTTCGTGCTGGCCGTGGCCGGCATGGCCGCCGCTTTGGCGCAGGCCCCGCAACCGCCCGAAGTGGCCGCCAAGTCCTACCTGCTGCTCGACGAGACCAGCAACCAGGTCCTGGCCGAGCGCCAGGCGGACGCACAGACCGACCCGGCCTCGCTCACCAAGCTGATGACCGCCTGGCTGGTGTTCGACGCGCTGAAGGCCAAGAAGATCACGCTCGAGCAGACGATGCGCGTCTCGCTGCGGGCCTGGGCCGAGCGGGAAGGTGGCGGCTCGCTGATGTTCATCGACCCGAAGATGACGCCCAAGGTCGATGAACTGCTGCGCGGCATGATCGCTGTCTCCGGCAACGATGCCGCGGTGGCCTTGGCCGAGGGCGTGGCCGGCTCGCTGGACGTGTTCGTCTCGCAGATGAACCGCCAGGCCCAGGCCTGGGGCCTGAAGAACACGCAGTTCAAGAACGTCACCGGCCTCACCGAAGCGGGTCACTACAGCAGTGCGCGCGATCTTTCGGTGATCGCGGCGCACCTGGTGCGCGATTTCCCCGAGTACTACGCCAGTTATTACTCGATCCGCCACTACACCTTCAACAACATCAAGCAGGACAACCGCAACATGCTGCTCGGCCGCGACCCCAGCGTCGACGGCATGAAGACGGGCTATACCGATGCGGCCGGCTACTGCCTGATCGCCAGTGCCGTGCGCGAGATGCCCAACGGCAAGCGCCGGCTGCTGAGCGTGGTGCTCGGCACGGCTTCGCGCGAAGCCCGCGCCAGCGAAAGCCAGAAGCTGCTGAACTGGGGCTACAGCGCCTGGGACGGCGTGCGCCTGTTTGCCGCCGACAAGCCCGCGGCCACGGTGCCGGTGTGGAAGGGCAAGGCGCCCACCGCCGCGCTCGGGGCCTCCGCCGCCATGGTCGTGACCGTGCCCAAGGGCGAAGGCGACAAGCTGCAGACCACCCTCGAGCGCACCGACCCGCTGGTGGCGCCGCTCGCCAAGGGCCAACGCGTCGGCACCTTGAAGGTCGCGACCCAGGGCGGGCTGCAGGTGGCCGCGGTGCCGCTCGTCGTGCTGGAGCCGGTCGAGCAGGCCGGCTTGCTGGGCCGGGCCTGGGACTCGATCCGGCTCTGGATCAAATGATCGGCATCCGGCAGCGCGTCAAGGTCGCGACGACAGCGGCATTGGGCTAAGCTCGACCGTCGCTGTCCGCGCTGCCACTCTCGCGAAAGGCACTCCCATGCCCAGCCTGCCCGATACCCTGTGCCACCTCAATGGCCAGAACCTGCCCCTGTGCGATGCCAAGGTCTCGGTGCTGGACCGTGGCTTCCTGTTCGGTGACGGCGTCTATGAGGTCGTGCCGGTCTATGGCCACCGCCTGTTCCGCTTCGACGAGCACATGGCCCGCCTGGAGCGCAGCCTCGCCAAGCTGCGCATCGCCAATCCGCACCGCCGCGAGGGCTGGTTGGCCATCGCCCGCGAACTGATCGCCGCGCAGCCGGCCGACGACCAGATGCTCTACATCGAGGTCACGCGCGGCGTGGCCCCGCGCGAGCATGTGATGGTCGAGGGGATCGCGCCGACGGTCTTCGTGATGACCAATCCGATGAAGCCGCCGAGTGCCGAGCAGCGGCACCATGGCGTGGCCTGCATCACCGCGCGCGATTTCCGCTGGGAACGCTGCGACATCAAGAGCGTCTCGCTGCTCGGCAACGTCATGGCGCGCCAGATGTCGGCCGACCGCGGGGCGGTCGAGACCATCCTGTTCCGCGATGGCTGGCTCACCGAAGCCTCGGCCAGCAACGTGTGGGTGGTGCACGAAGGCGCGCTGCTGGGGCCGCCCAAGGGCGAGTATCAGCTCGAAGGCATTCGGGTCGATCTGCTCGCCGAGCTCTGCGAGGACTGCGGCATCGCCTACAACCTGCGGCCGCTGAGCGAAGCCGATGTGCTGGCGGCCGATGAACTGCTGCTGAGCTCGGCCAGCAAGGAAGTGCTGCCCGTCACGCGGCTCGACGGCGAGCAGGTGGGGCACGGCGCGCTGCGCGGCAAGCCAGGGCCGGTGTACGCCCGGCTCTACGAGGCCTACCAGCGCGCCAAGCGCGAGCAATCGATCTGACGAGACCCAGCCAGCAAGCCGCCATGCCCGACATTCCGCCCGAGCAATCGCTCATCACCTACCCCAGTGCGTTTCCGATCAAGGTGATGGGCGCTCACGTCGAAGGCTTCGTCGAGGCCATTGCGTCGGTGGCGCTCCAGTTCGACCCTGGCTTCGACGTGGCCAGCATCGAACGGCGGCCCAGCAGCGGCGGCCGCTACCTGGGCCTGACGATCACCGTCACCGCCACCAGCCGCGAGCAGCTTGACGAGCTCTACCGCACGCTGTCCACGCATCCGATGGTCAAGGTTGTTTTGTGAGCATGCGTAGGGCGTGAATCCGGCAGGGGGGTGGTTGCCGTAGGTCTTGGGGAAGAGATCTGCGCCATGCCGACCGAGGAGCCCCCCTTGCTGCAATCCCGAGTACTGCACCCGGAATTGAATCCGGTCGACACGGTGCGCCGTATCCCCAACGTCGTGCCACTGCCGCGTCGCGCCGCGGTGGCGTCCATACGACGGAGATTCCCGGATGAGCGCTGTGAGCCGTGTGACGACCTTGCCGCCGAGCGCGGTGCAGCGAATCGCGCCATGAGGCAGGCGATGCCACTGCTCGAGTCCTTCCCGGCGCTGCCGGCGTCGGACCGTTTGCCGCTTGATGACGATGCCGAGGGCATGTCACCGGCCGCAGTCGAAGACTGCGATGTTGCCGACGCGGTCGATGAGGTTCACGAACGGCTCGATCATCCATCGCGGCGCGTCCGGGCCGTCGAGGCCGACGAAGCGGCCCTGGTCGCGCTGATCGAACGCGTCATTGACCGCGACGAGCGCGCGCTGGCCGCGCTGTACGACGCGACCAGTGCCCGCGTCTACGGACTGGTGCTGCGCATCACCCGCCGCGCCTCGCTGGCCGAGGAGGTGGTCGAAGACACCTTCTGGCAGGCCTGGCGCCAGGCGCCGCGCTTCGAAGCCGCGCGCGGCAAGGTGATCACCTGGCTGCTGGCGATGGCACGGTCGCGAGCGATCGATGCGCTGCGACGTGACGAGCGCTTCCAGCACGTCGAACTGCCTGAAGACGGTGACCTTGCAGACGAGGTCGGCAGCGCGCTGCCGGCACACGATCTGCTCGAGGCCACGCGCAGCGAAGCCCGCGTCCACCAGGCGATCGCCGCCTTGGAGCCGCGCGCGCGGCAGCTGGTCGCGTTGGCGTTTTTTCGTGGCCTGACGCACGAGGAGATCGCAGCCCAGGCGGCGATGCCGTTGGGAACCGTGAAGTCCCTGATCCGGCGCGCCTTGCTGCAGTTGCGCAAACTGCTCGAAGAAGACGACATCTCCCGCCTGTGTTGAAGACCTCACACGCGCCACCGAGCCCACCATGACCCACGATCGCCTGCCCCCGCCACGCCCTGCGCCCGATCCGCTCGACGACGAGTGCATTGGCCTGCTGGGCGAGCCCTTCGCTGCTGCCTGGCGCCAGGATGCGGGGCGTCCGGCGATCCTGCGCGAACGCGTGCTTGATCGCGTCACGCGCAGTGCGCGCGCGAGCCGTGCCTTCGTCACCGTGCGGCAGAAGGATGCGCCTGTCGAAGTGCTGCAGGCGGGCGTCAGTGTGCGCACGCTGTATGAAGCCACCAGCCGCCAGCTGCGGCCCGGCGAGCCGCGGCGGGTGCGGATTGTCGACCTCGCCGCCGGCGCGCGCTGGCGGCCGGATGTGGCCGAGGGGGACCGGTCCGAGTGGTTGCTGATGGCCGGCGAACTCCAGCTTGGGGAGGCGCTCCTGCGACCGCGCGACTTCCACCTGCAGGCGGCCGGCGCCGGAGCGATCGAAGTGGCCAGCACCATCGGCGCCCGCTGGTACCTGCGCGAGGCGCCAGGCACTCCGCAGGCCACCTTGACGGTCCACGACAGCGACGCCGGCTGGGACGATTTCGCCCCTGGCATCAAGCGTCGCGTGATGTGGGCCAGTGCCGATGGCGAGGCCGCGCTGCTGTACCACGCGCTGCCCGGCGCCGCGGTGCCGCGCCATGGCCATGGCCACGACGAGGAGTGCCTGATGCTCGAAGGGGACATCTTCCTCGACGACGTGCTGCTGCGCCCGGGGGAGTACCAGCTGGCACCGGCCGGTTCCGTGCACGGCGGCGTCAGTACCGACACAGGCCTGGTGCTGTTCGCGCACGGCGACTTGGCGCTCGACCTGCGCCCGGACTGAGGGGCCCAGACGGTCGGCGCTACAGTGCCGGCATGGAGACTGTGACCGGCGCCCCGCGCGTCGTGATGCTCGGCCGCCGGGCCTATGCACCCGTCGAGCAGGCGATGCGCGACTTCACCGCAGCACGCGATGACAACACGCCCGACGAGATCTGGCTGGTCGAGCACGAACCGGTGTTCACCCAAGGGCTGGCCGGCAGGGCCGAGCATGTCCTGGGGGCTGCCGACATTCCGGTGGTTGCGACGAATCGTGGCGGTCAGGTCACGTACCACGGCCCGGGCCAGGTGGTGGCGTATCCCTTGATCGACCTGCGGCGGCTGGGCATCTTCGTCAAGGAGTACGTCTACCGCCTTGAGCACTGCGTGTTGAAGGTGCTGGAGGCGCAGGGCATTACCGGCCATCGCGTGGTCGGGGCGCCTGGCATCTACGTGCGGCTGGACGATCCGCGAGGCCATGCCGCGCTGACGGGCCCCGCGCCCGCCGGAGACCCATTTCGTGGCCTGGGCAAGATCGCCGCGCTGGGCATCAAGGTCAGCCGTCATTGCGCCTACCATGGTGTGGCGCTGAATGTCGCGATGGACCTCGAACCCTTCAACCGCATCAACCCCTGCGGGTATGCGGGGCTGCGCACGGTCGACCTCGCTACACTCGGGGTTTCCACTGAGTGGGCGACCGTCGCCCGGCAGCTGGGCCACAGGCTGGCCGAGCACCTCAGTCCCTGATCCACCCGTACCCGAGCAGCACCGCGATGGCCACCGAAAACGTCGTCCACCAGGCCCAGAACGGCGCGTCCTACGACGCCAGCGCCAAGCAGAAGGCGCAGGCCAAGACGGCGCGCATCCCGATCAAGGTGGTGGCGGCCGAAACGCTGAAGAAGCCGGAATGGATCCGTGTCAAGGCGGGCTCGCCGACCACGCGCTTCTACGAGATCAAGCAGATCCTGCGCGAGCACAAGCTGCACACGGTGTGCGAGGAAGCCTCGTGCCCGAACATCGGCGAGTGCTTCGGCCATGGCACCGCCACCTTCATGATCATGGGCGACAAGTGCACGCG
>CAZXLI010000294.1:0-8674 GCA_964641795.1 uncultured Bordetella sp.
AGCACAGCCTGTCGCGCGGGCCGGGCAAGGGCGGCGTGCGCTACCACCCGGATGTGACGCTCGAAGAGGTGATGGCCCTGTCGGCCTGGATGAGCATCAAGAACGCCGCGGTGAACCTGCCGTATGGCGGCGCCAAGGGCGGCATCCGCGTCGACCCGAAGAAGCTGTCGATCAAGGAACTGGAGCGCCTGACGCGCCGCTACACCAGCGAGATCGGCATCATCATCGGGCCGCAGCAGGACATTCCGGCGCCGGACGTCAACACCAACGGCCAGATCATGGCCTGGATGATGGACACCTACTCGATGAACGTCGGCGCCACCGCCACCGGCGTCGTCACCGGCAAGCCGATCCACCTGGGCGGCTCGCTCGGCCGCGTCAAGGCCACCGGCCGTGGCGTGTTCGTCACCGGTCGTGAAGCGGCGCGCCGCATCAACCTGGAGCTCGACGGCGCGCGCGTCGCGGTGCAGGGCTTCGGCAACGTGGGCTCGTCGGCGGCCGAGCTGTTCGGCCAGGCCGGCGCGAAGATCGTCGCGGCGCAGGACCACACCGGCACCATCGTCAACAGCCAGGGATTCGACCTCTCGAAGCTGATTCCGCATGTGCGCGACACCGGCGGCGTGGCCGGCTTTGCCGGGGCCGAACCCTGCGGCAACGAGGAGTTCTGGGACCTGCCCTGCGACATCCTGATCCCGGCCGCGCTGGAAGGCCAGATCACCGCCGACCGCGCGCGCCGCCTGAAGGCCAGGCTGGTGCTCGAAGGCGCCAACGGGCCGACCGTGCCCAGCGCCGACGACATCCTGGCCGACCGCGGCATCCTGGTCGTGCCGGACGTCATCTGCAATGCCGGCGGCGTGACGGTGAGCTACTTCGAATGGGTGCAGGACTTCTCGTCCTTCTTCTGGACCGAGGACGAGATCAACCTGCGGCTGGACAAGATCATGGTCGGCGCGCTGCGCCGCATCTGGGACACCGCCGACCAGCACCGCATCACGCTGCGCACCGCGACCTTCGCGGTGGCCTGTGAGCGGATTCTGATTGCCCGGCAAGAGCGCGGTCTGTACCCCTGACAATCGGCCGCATGTCGACCCCGCCGGACCGCGACCTCGACAAGATCGACCTGCGCATCCTCAGGGCGCTGCAGGCCGATGGCCGCATCAGCAACCTGAAGCTGGCCGAAGAGGTGCACCTGTCGCCCACCGCGGTGCTCGAGCGCGTGAAGCGCCTGACCCGCGAGGGCTACATCCTCGGCTACGAGGCCCGGCTGAACCCGGCCAAGCTGGGGGCGGGCATGCTGGTGTTCATCGAGGTGCTGCTCGACCGCACGGTGCAGGACGTGATGGACAGCTTCCGCGCCGCGGTGCAGGTGCGGCCCGAGATCCTGGAGTGCCACCTGGTGGCCGGCGGCTTCGACTACCTGCTGAAGACGCGCGTGGCCGACATGACGGCCTACCGCGAGTTCGTCGGCAGCGTGATCTGGACCCTGCCCGGCGTGCGCGAGACGCGCACCTACGCGGTGATGGAAGAGGTGAAGAGCACGACGCAGTTGCCGGTGTAGCGAGCGGCCTTGCGCTGGGCGGCAAGCCCTAGACTTTGGTCATTCGGATGAAGCCGGGGCGTGCCCCCGGCTTTAACATTTTCGGTTCCTGTTCTTCCGGGCACTTCCCCATGAAATCGAGCCTCACCGCGCTGGCCCTGCTGCTGGCTGCCGCTTGCGCTTCGGCGCAAGACACCTCCCAGCCTTCGGTCGAGAAATGCGATCGCGAGATGGGCTCGCTGGCCGTGGCCGAGCCGCAGTCGCATGTGATTGCCGGGCTGTCGCGCTACAACCTCGGCTCGCCCAGCATCATGCTGCGCATGATCGCGCAGGAGTCGGGCTGCTTCGCGGTGGTGGAGCGCGGCGTCGCGATGCAGAACCTGCAGCAGGAACGGGCGCTGGCCGCCGGCGGCCAGCTGCAGCAGGGCTCGAACATCGGTGGCGGCCAGATGCAGGTGGCCGACTTCGTGATGACGCCCGCGGTGCAGTTCAGCGACGACACCGGCGGTGTCGGCGGCGCGATCGGTGGCTTGCTGGGCCGCGCCGGCGGCGTGCTGGGCCACATCGGCGGCATTGCGGGCGGCGTGAAGTTCAAGGAAGCCGAGACCACGCTGTTGGTGGCCGACGTGCGCTCGGGCATCCAGGTGGCCAGCGCCGAAGGCAAGGCCAGCAAGATGAACTTCAGCCTCGGGGGCTGGGGCTGGGGCGGCCTGGGCTGGGCTTCGGGCGGCGGCTACAGCAAGACGCCCGAAGGCAAGCTGATCGCGGCCAGCCTGCTCGACAACTTCAACAAGATCGTCCAGCAGATCCGCAACAAGCCGACGCTGATCCGCAGCACCTCGCAGGCTTCGCAGCAGAACGCCGCGCAGTCGATCCAGGCCACCGGGCCCGGCGCTTCGCCGGCGCCCGTGCAGGCGGTGCCGGCCATGGCCGCGCCGGGTGGCGCGTTGCCGGCCACGCTGGCCGGCGCGTTCTCGGGCCAGTACGCGGGCTCGGAGCAGGGCGTGTTCTCGGTGATCATCGGCTCCGATGGCCGCATCTCCGGCATCGGCCAGTCGGCCAGCGGCGCCAGCTTCAACGTCAGCGGCATGGCCAGCGCCAACGGCACGCTGGTGATGAGCGGCAGCGGCACCGCCGGCACCTCGCAGTTCACCGGGGTGATCGACCCGAACTCCGGCAACGTGGTGGGCACCTGGCGCCAGGCCAACGGCCGGGCGCAGGGCACCTTCAACGGGCGCAAGCAGTAGCCCGCGCGCCGGCGCTCAGCCTTTGGCTGAGCTCTTTGTCGGCACCTTCTCAGGCAAGGGTTTTGCGGCCAGGCCGCGCACCTGCTGCACCAGGTGGTTGTGCGCGTCCAGGAACGCCGCGGCAATCACCTTGGCCTCGTTGGTATTGGCCCAGCCCAGGCCGCCCAGGCCGCCGCCCTTGCCGAGCATCAGGCCGCCCAGGCCCAGGTCGGTGGAACGCGCGGCGCCGGTGGCCGACGACAGTTGCTCGGTCGTCTCGTTGTCGGTCAGCAGCAGCACCACCTGCGCTTCCTTGAGCTTGACCTGCTCGGCCGCGCCGGCGAACTTGTTCAGCACGGGGATCATGGCCAGGATGCCGCCGATCTGCTTGCCCGCGTCCTGCTCGCTGAACACCAGGCTGGGCACCACGCTGTACTGCGCCACGATGCCGCGGCCCTTCTTCACGGTGGTGTCGTCCTGGCGCAGGATGCCTTTTTCCTTCAGCTCCTGCTCGTGCACGGTGGCGTCGAGCCCGGCATTGCGGTCAACGATGCGGAAGCAACCGCTCTGCTGCATCATCACCCGCACCAGCGGCAGCGGCGACTCCGGCAGGCCGTTGCGGCCGATGCCGGTGTAGCCGCGCTGGTTCTCCACCAGCGCCACCACCGCCACCGGCGCATCGCACTGCACCAGTTGCTTGGCGGCCGACTGCGCCCCCTGCGGCCCGCCCGAGCCGGTGACCACCGAGCCGCCCTGGCCCAGTTCCACCCCCTGCTTGCCGCAGCCAGCCAGCAGCAGGCTGGCGGCGGCCACGGCGGCCATGCTTCGTCCCATGCGCATCGGCGCTTCCCCTTGGTTGCAAATCTTCGACCGCGCCATCATGGCCGGCCCGAAGCGGCCGAACGGGTGACAGCTGACGCCGGCCGACAACGCAAGTGTGAGCGCTTGTGTCGCCATGCGGCTGTTTTTCAGCGCGAAGGCGGATCGGGCACGTAGCCCTGGTTCTGCGGGAAGGGCCGTGGCCGAGTCGCGGCATAGGGCAGGTACGGCGTCGGGATGATGCCGGCAGCGGCCAGGCGATCGTGGCTGTCGTACTCCAGTTGGACCACCTGCTCCGGCGCGCTGGTCGCGCGCTCGAAGTTCGTGCGGCGCGACACCGACCATTCGCGCTGGCCGTGCCCGGTGCCCAGCCGGCTGCCGGCCGCCACGCTGTCCTGGTCGGCGCTCTTGGCCGCGGCACTGCGCTCGGCATTGGCCCCACCGGGCTCGGCAGCGCGTGCGGCCGGGGCGGCCGGCGCGGCGTCGCGCTGTTCCATCCGGCCGACGACGGGTGGTGCGATCGGTGGCGAGGGCATCGGCGGCGGCACATAGCGCTCGCGGAACACCGCCATGCCGATCACGCCGACATGGCCGGGCCGGCCGGTCAGCGCGGCATACGAGCGTTCAATCGGCGCGAACTCGAAGGCCGCGACCTCGGTGCCGGACTTGCGCCAGCCGTTGATGTCGTAGCTGCGGCCGGGTTCGAGCACGTAGCCGACCTGGCGCCAGTCGGCCGTTTCGCCCGAGACGACATTGATGCCATCGACCGACAGCACCACCAGCACGCGGCCGGCGCTGAGGTTGCGCAGCCGCAGCGCATAACGGGCGCCCGGCCGGCCGGGCACGAACTGGCGCCCGTCCTGCTGGTAGACCGGCGCGACCTGGCCGCTGTCGCGGTCGTAGACCTCGAGCGTCGCGAGCTGTGGCGGGTAGGTGGCTTCGGCCGGGCCGGCACAGCCGGTCAACGCCAGCCAGCCGGCGGCCTGTGCGGCCAGCGCCAGCAGGCGGCGGCGCGGCAGCGTGTTGCGGGGAGAGGGGGTGGTGGGCATGGCCAGGACTCCTGGGTGGGTGACCCAGGCTTTCACGGCCGACTCAAGGCGGCGGGGTTAAGCGGCGGCAGGATCAGGCAGCTGCGTAGCTGCGCCCGCCAAAGATGGCGGTACCGACACGCACCATCGTCGCGCCTTCGGCGATCGCCGCCTCGAGGTCGGCGCTCATGCCCATCGACAAGGTATCGAGCGCCAGGCCCTGGGCCCGCAGCGCATCGAACAGTGCATGCAGCGCGCGGTGTGGCGTGCGCTGGGCTTCAAAGTCCGCGGCCGGCTCGGGGATGGCCATCAAGCCGCGCAGCTGCACGTTCGGCAGGGCCGCCACCGCCAGCGCCAGCGCGGGCAGTTCATCGGGCATCACGCCGCTCTTGCTGGCCTCGCCGCTGATGTTGACCTGCAGGCACAGCTGCAAGGGCGGCAGGTGCGCCGGCCGCTGCTCGGACAGGCGCTGCGCGATCTTCAAGCGGTCGACCGAATGCACCCAGTCGAAGGCCTCGGCCACCACGCGGGTCTTGTTGCTTTGCAGCGGGCCGATCAGGTGCCACTGCAGCGGCGGCGAAAAATCTTGCAGCGCATGGATCTTTTCGAGCGCTTCCTGCACATAGTTCTCGCCGAACGCACGCTGACCGGCGGCCGCAGCCTCGCGCACCGCTTCGGGGCCGAAGGTCTTGCTCACCGCCAGCAGCGTGACGCTCTGCACGGGCCGCCCGGCGCTGGCACAGGCGGCAGAAATCCGCTCACGCAGTTGTTGTAACTTGGTCGCCACGCTCTGCATAATGGCCCGAGCCTACCCCAAGCACCCCCGATGGACATCACGCAACTACTGGCCTTCTCGGTCAAGAACAAGGCGTCCGACCTGCACCTGTCGGCCGGACTGCCGCCGATGATCCGGGTGCACGGCGACGTGCGGCGCATCAATGTCGAGGCCCTGGACCACAAGGCGGTCCACAGCATGGTCTACGACATCATGAACGATGCCCAGCGCAAGCACTACGAGGACACGCTGGAGTGCGACTTCTCGTTCGAGATCCAGGGCCTGGCGCGCTTTCGTGTCAATGCGTTCAACCAGAACCGCGGTGCCGGCGCGGTGTTCCGCACCATCCCGAGCAAGATCCTCACACTCGAGCAGCTGAACACGCCGAAGGTGTTTGCCGACCTGGCACTCAAGCCGCGCGGCATGGTGCTGGTCACCGGCCCCACGGGCTCGGGCAAGAGCACAACGCTGGCCGCGATGATCAACCACCTGAACGAAAACGAATACGGCCACGTGCTGACGGTGGAAGACCCGATCGAGTTCGTGCACGAATCGAAGAAGTGCCTGATCAACCAGCGCGAGGTGGGGCCGCACACGCTCAGCTTCTCGAATGCGCTGCGCTCGGCGCTGCGCGAAGACCCGGACGCCATCCTGGTCGGCGAAATGCGCGACCTCGAGACCATCCGCCTGGCACTGACCGCCGCCGAGACCGGCCACCTGGTATTCGGTACCTTGCACACCAGCAGCGCGGCCAAGACGGTGGACCGCATCGTCGACGTGTTCCCCGCGGCCGAGAAGGAAATGGTGCGCGCGATGCTGTCGGAATCGCTGGTGGCCGTGATCTCGCAGACGCTGTGCAAGCTGAAGGACGGCTCGGGCCGGGTCGCCGCGCACGAGATCATGATCGGCACCTCGGCCATCCGCAACCTGATCCGCGAGAACAAGATCGCGCAGATGTACTCGTCGATCCAGACCGGCCAGAACCTGGGCATGCAGACGCTGGACCAGAACCTCTCGGACCTGGTGCGCCGCAATGTCGTTTCGCCGATGGAAGCGCGCGCCAAGGCCAAGTTCCCGGAAAACTTCCCGGGGTGACATGAACCCCCGCCGTAGCGCCTTCGGCGCCTCCCCCCCGGAGGGGCCGCGCCGGGACTTCCGAGGTCCGGTGGACCTCGGATGCCTGGCGAGGAGCCGGGCCACTGTGCCCGGCGCGGCCTGCAAGGCCCGCCTGCGGCCCGGCGAAGCCGGCTCCGCTGCGGCTGCTGGGTATCGGGGGCTGCGGTGAAGACCTTGCTCAGTCGACTGAGGGGCCGCCGCGCCGCCGCGAGCGACGCCGGAGATTCCTTGCCCGCCACCACCAGCATGCTGCCGCCGGAGGAAGTGCCGCCGCCGCCGGTGCGCTGGGAGCAGCGCGCGGCCGAGCTGAAGGCGCGTCCGCTGGATGCGGCCGATGCCGCCCAGCAGCTGCTGCGGCTGTGGCGCGGCGATGCGCCACTGGCCGCCATCGGCGACGCCGCCGCGGCCCGGCTGGCACCGCTGCTGCTAGCGGCCGAAGTGAGCGTCGGCCAGCAGCCCATCCTGCAGGACGAGACCGGCGACTTTCTGCTCGTGCTGCTGGAAGGCCGCGTGTCGGTGGAGCGCCAGCACCCCGGTGGCGCGGCGACGCGGCTCTTCGAAGCCCGCGCCGGCGACCTGCTTGGCGAGATGGCCCTGTTCGACGGCGGCCCACGCTTCTGCGCCTGCCGCACGCTGAGCCAGTGCACGCTGGCGGTGCTGGACAGCAGCGCCCTCAATCGCCTGATGGCCGACGATCCGGCGCTTGCCGCCGCACTGCTGGCCTCGATCACGCGGCGCTTGTCGCTGCGCTTGCGGCAGACCGGCGCGCGCTTGTCCGCGCTGCTGGCGCCGCAATGACCTGACGGAGAACCCCTCACCATGGAACGCGACCAGGCCTCGAAATTCGTCAACGACCTGCTGCGGCTGATGGTCTCGCGCAATGGCTCGGACCTCTTCCTCACCGCTGACTTCCCGCCCGCCATCAAGGTGGACGGCAAGGTCACCAAGGTGTCGCCGCAGCCACTGACCGGCCAGCACACGATGGCCCTGGTGCGGGCGGTCATGAACGACAAGCAGGCCGCCGAGTTCGAGAAGACCAAGGAGTGCAACTTCGCGATCTCGCCGCAGGGCATCGGACGCTTCCGCGTCAACGCCTTCATGCAGATGGGCAACGTCGGCCTGGTGTTCCGCACCATTCCGCAGACCTTGCCGACGATCGACCAGCTCGGCCTGCCCAAGGTGATGAAGGACATCTCGATGACCAAGCGTGGCCTGGTCATCATGGTGGGCGCCACCGGCTCGGGCAAGAGCACGACGCTGGCCGCGATGGTCGACTGGCGCAACGAGCACTCGTACGGCCACATCATCACGGTGGAGGATCCGGTCGAGTTCGTGCACACGCACAAGAACTGCATCATCACCCAGCGCGAGGTGGGGCTGGACACCGACGGCTGGGAGGCGGCGCTGAAGAACACGCTGCGCCAGGCGCCCGACGTCATCCTCATGGGCGAGATCCGCGACCGCGAGACGATGGAGCATGCGGTGGCCTTCGCCGAGACCGGTCACCTGTGCATGGCCACGCTGCATGCGAACAGCTCGAACCAGGCGCTGGACCGCATCATCAACTTCTTCCCCGAAGAACGGCGCGCGCAGCTGCTGATGGACCTGTCGCTCAATTTGAAAGCTATCGTCTCGCAGCGCCTGCTGCCGCGCGAGGAGGGCAAGGGCCGTGTCGCTGCGGTGGAGATCATGCTGAACACGCCGCTGGTGTCGGACATGATCTTCAAGGGCGAGGTCAACGAGCTCAAGGAGCTGATGAAGCGCTCGCGCGAGCACGGCATGCAGACCTTCGACCAGGCGCTGTTCGACCTGTTCGAGGCCGGCCTGGTGACCTACGAGGACGCGCTGCGCAATGCCGATTCGGTGAACGACCTGCGGCTGAACATCAAGCTGCACAGCGTGCGCGCACGCAACAAGGACCTGTCGGCCGGCACCGAGCACCTGACGATCGTTTGAGCCCCCCGGCGCCTGGCGCCGGCCCCCCGAGGGGGCAACCAAGCCCGACCGGGCAACCCGGATCGGGCTTGGCCCTTCCGATCGGCACCGCGTCCCCTGGCCGCTTCGCGGCCTGTCCCCCCTGGGGAGTCGAAGACCGCGCCTCTACACTTCGAGGGGGCTACCAAGCCCGACCGGGCAACCCGGATCGGGCTTGGCCCTTCCGATCGGCACCGCG
>CAZXLI010000295.1:0-8669 GCA_964641795.1 uncultured Bordetella sp.
GTACGACGGTGACCTGTTCGACGCGGTGCAGCGCGCCACCCGTCGCCTGAAGGGTGCCTATGCGATCGCCGTGTTCTGCCGCGACGAGCCGCAGCGCGTGGTCGGCGCGCGCGAAGGCTCGCCGCTGGTGCTGGGCGTGGGCAAGGGCGAGACCTTCCTGGCCTCGGACGCGATGGCGCTGGCCGGTGTCACCGACCAGATTGCCTACCTCGAGGAGGGCGACATCGTCGACCTGCAACTGGGCAAGCACTGGATCGTCGCGCGCCAGGCCGACGGCTCGCACAAGCCGGTGCAGCGCGAGGTGCGCACCGTGCACGCCCATTCCGGTGCCGCCGAGCTGGGCCCGTACCGGCACTACATGCAGAAGGAAATCTTCGAGCAGCCGCGCGCGATTGCCGACACGCTGGAAGGCGTCGGCGGCATCTCGCCGGAGCTGTTCGGCGACCAGGCCTACCGCGCCTTCAAGGACATCGACCAGGTGCTGATCCTGGCCTGCGGCACCAGCTACTACTCCGGCAGCACCGCGAAGTACTGGCTCGAGTCGATTGCCGGCATTCCGACCAATGTCGAGATCGCCAGCGAATACCGCTACCGCGACAGCGTCCCGAACCCGAAGACGCTGGTGGTGACCATCAGCCAGAGCGGCGAGACCGCCGACACCATCGCGGCGCTGAAGCACGCACGTTCGCTGGGCATGCCGCACACGCTGACGATCTGCAACGTGGCCACCAGCGCGATGGTGCGTGAATGCGCGCATGCCTTCGTCACGCGGGCCGGGGTGGAAATCGGCGTGGCCTCGACCAAGGCCTTCACGACCCAGCTGGTCGCGCTGTTCCTGCTGACGCTGGCCCTGGCCCAGACCCGCGGCCGCCTGACGGACGAGCAGGAGGCCGCGCACCTGAAGGCACTGCGCCACCTGCCCAGCGCCGTGCAGGCCGTGCTCGCGCTGGAGCCGCAGGTGGTGGCCTGGGCCGAGCAGTTTGCGCGCAAGGAAAACGCGCTGTTCCTCGGCCGCGGGCTGCACTACCCGGTGGCGCTGGAAGGCGCGTTGAAGCTCAAGGAGATCAGCTACATCCATGCCGAGGCCTACCCCGCCGGCGAGCTGAAGCACGGCCCGCTGGCGCTGGTGACCGCCGCGATGCCGGTGGTCACCGTGGCACCGAACGACATGCTGCTGGAGAAGCTGAAGAGCAACCTGCAGGAAGTGCGCGCCCGCGGCGGCGAGCTGTTCGTGTTCGCCGACTCGGACACGCGCATCGAGTCCGACGCCGGCGTCCACGTGATCCGCATGCCCGAGCACTACGGCGCGCTATCACCCATTCTGCAC
Source organism: uncultured Bordetella sp. (assembly GCA_964641795.1). GTDB lineage: Bacteria > Pseudomonadota > Gammaproteobacteria > Burkholderiales > Burkholderiaceae_C > Pseudaquabacterium. The sequence continues at coordinate 1,328 of CAZXLI010000295.1, forward strand.
GTGGTGCCGCTGCAACTGCTGGCGTACCACACGGCCTGCGCGCGAGGGACGGATGTCGACAAGCCGAGAAACCTGGCCAAGAGCGTGACGGTGGAATAGCGGCTGAAGGGAGCGTACACAAGCCTGTCCGATGGGAACAGGGTCTGTAAGGCTCGTATCCCAGCCCTCGGTGATGAGCTCGGCCAGCCGCTTCAAGTCATCGTGTGCACCGGACACAGGCAACGCCGGGACCGGCCGCTCCTCGGTACGCGGATCGACGCAGCCAAGACACGGTTCCGGATTGCGACGTCACCGAACAAGCGCGCCTTCTCCGCCGTCATGTAGTGCTCCGCCGTACGATAGACCGTATCCACCACGGTGAACGGCGCGTCGAACCATTGGCTGAAGCAGCTCTTGGTGACGCTGCCGTCCTTCGACGGCTGGTGTCCCCAGAAGAACAGGAACTTCGGCTCTGCGCCTTGCGCCGTGGCGGCACGAAGCGCCTGTACGTCGCGAGTCATTGCCGATGCTCTGTCGGGCCGGTAGGCCTGAACATCAGGATGGTGTCGTCGTTCACGGCAGCACCTTGATGTAGGCGGGCGGCACGACGTCGGTCAGCCAAACAGCATTGTCCGAGCGGAAGAAGAGATGCCCGTCGCTGTGCATCCGTCCGGCGTCTATCTCCAGCAGCACGACCTTGCCGTAGCGCTGTCCCACGGAGCGGGCGATGTTGAGGTCCTCTGTCAGGTGGACGTGGTGGCGCTCTCTCTTGTCGAGGCCGGTCACGAGGATGGCGTCCAGAAATCGGCTTGCTGTGCCGTGGTACAGCAAGCCCGGCGGTAACACGGCCTGCAGCCCCAGCGTTACGTCGATGGAGTGTCCCTGGTTGGCGCGGATCCGCCGACCGTCTTCACTGAGCGCAAACCGCTTCTTGTCACTGGTGTCGACCACCCGCTGAAGCTTCTGGCGGTCCAGTCGCTTGCCGCCCGCTGCTGCCTTGACAAGCAGGTCGTCGACGCTGGCCCATCCGCCTTCGTCCAGTTGGAGGCCGATCGACTGGGGCTCGTGCCGCAACACGAAGCTCAGGAACTTGCTGATCGACTTCAGCTCGTTGTCTTGTGTCATGTTGTTGTTCTCTAGGTCGTTCGTTCACAGGGCGGGTCAGACGACCAGTTGCCCTCGTGTCGCGGAGAGCGTGATCCTTGCCTCCATGCCCGCCGTGAACCGCAGGTAGTCGGCCTCCATCCCGTCGGAAAAGATCACCCCGTTGTCCGGCATGCGGGATCGCAGCAGCAGCGGTTGCTGTGCGGTGACCGAGCCGTAGACCAGATCGGAGCGCGAGGTCTTGGACGGAAACGGCTCGCGTACGACGAACGTTAGGCGGTCGGTATCCCAGGGTTGAGGACGGTAGTCGACGCTCCGGCTGGCCTTCATGGCCTGCGCAATGCCGATCGACCCTGTGACCACGCTTTTGAGCCAGGCCGTCGAGCCCAGGCCGGTGGCCACGATCACGCCCGACGACGACTGGATTTCGCTGCGCTCGCCCAGCGCGATCTCGTACAGCGCCGAACTGTGTGTGCGCGGGCCGATGAACAGATCGTTGACCGCACGCAAGCGCTGCCCATCGGACAGCAGTGCCTCCGCCATCGTCACGGCCTTGGCCTGACGCCGGTCCGCACTCACCTCGCGCAGTACGGCCTGCAGGTCCTTGGGCTGGAAGGGCAGCAGCATGCCGTCCCAGCGTGCCGGCTCCGGGTTGAGTCCCACCAGCGGCTGGCCGTCCAGGTACTTCATCGTGTTGGCGACCAGCCCGTCCTGCCCGAGCGCGACGACGATGTCGTCCGCCGCGAAGACAAAATTGGGCAGGTAGCTGCGCTCGACGATCTGATAGCGGCCCCAGGCCTGCAATGCCGCTACCGCCACATCGAGGCTTTGCGCATAGGCGGCGTTCTCCTTGACGTAGTCGGCGAAGTCGGCACCCAGGTGCTCGATGTAGAAGCGGGCCTGCGCGAGCGTGTGGTGGCGCGCCACCAGTTCCTCAGCCGGGTGCGCCGTGTCACGAGCACCACCTTGCGCTCGCCGGTGCTCATGATGCGGCCTTGGTCTCCTGTGCGGGCAGCGCGAGCAGGGTCTGCAGCAGATCGGGTGACATGTTGAACTGCCCGATCCGTTCGGCCTTCTCCGCGATACCACCAAACGCTTGGGCGATGAGCTGCCCCGGCTGCATGCCGGACGCAGCAAGCGCCTGCACGATGCGCGGGTCTGCGGTCTCGAGCGCCTGCATCACAGCAGCGACACGGTGCGCTTCGGCTTCCGAGAGCGTGCGGCTGTTGCGCGCCTGCTCCTCGACCAGATCCTTACGCCGACCCTCCAAGGCCACGTCGGCCGCCATCTGCGCGTCGCGCAGTTCGTTCTCCTTGCGCATCACGGCGGCCTTGGCTTCCATCTGCGTCTCCCGGATCTCGCGCTTCTTCTGCTCGACGGCCACCTCGGTGTCCAGTTCGTTCTGGCGGATGGCGCGCTCGTTCTGCACGGCCGCCATGCGGCGTGCGTACACGGCATCGTCGGCCGCCTTCAGATTGGACTCACGAGCCTCCGCCTCCAACGCACGCGCAATGTCGGGCGTCGGCTTCACGGCAATGATGGACACCCCCAGCACCTCCACGCCGAGCGCCTGGATCTCCGGCTGGGCCGCCAGTTCCTTCTGGGCGCTGCGGGCGATGAGTGCCGAGGCGCGCAGCGCCTGCTTCAATTCCAGCGCCTGCACTGCCTGCTGCACGATCACCTCGACCTGCATGACGACTCGATCGCCCAGCCGCTTCGGATCCTCGGAGACATACGCCTGGCCGTCCTTTGCGAGCGAGAAGTCCATCAGGGCCGCCACGCGCTTCGGATCCGCCACACGGTAGGTCACCTGGCCTTGCACGGTGACGCTCTGGAAGTCGGCCGTGGTGAGCTCCAGAATGAACGGCCGGTCTTGGCTGGCGACCGGCACGGCGACCAGCGTGGTGGTAGGCGCGTAGTAGTAGAAGGACTCCCCGGCACCCTCCCGCACGAGACGACCGCCGCGGAACTGCATGAGATGCACAGTCGGCTGGGATTTGATGTATCGAATGCCGAACACAGGGTTCCTCCTTTCTATAAGTTGTACAGAACAACTCTTATGAGTTGCACAATACAACTCAGGAATCAGAAGATCAACCCCCGGAGTGCAGATGGCGAGCAAAGCGCAACACAGGCGTTCGGCGTCACGTGACCCGAAACCGTCTTTCCCGCTGCCATTCACGCTGGTCGATCTGGCGATATTCACAGTGCTGGAGGATGAGTTGCGGGTGTTGCTGGTCCAGCGACCGAACGGCGCGGACGATCCATATCCCGGAGCGTGGGCACTGCCCGGTGGCTTCGTAGACATCGAACGGGACAGGGACCTCGAAGCCTGCGCACGTCGAAAGCTGTTCGAGAAGACGGGCGTGGTGAGCCCCTACCTGGAGCAACTGGGCAGTTGGGGCGGTGTCGAGCGGGATCCCCGCGGGTGGTCAGCCACGCATGTGTACTTCGCGCTGATCCCGAGCCAAGGATTGGCGCTGGCAAAGGGTGCCAACGCAGCCGATGTCGGCTGGTTTCAGGTGGACCGGGTCCTGCGGCGTCAGAAGCTCGCGTTCGACCATGGGGCGATCCTGAAGGCCGCCGTCGAACGCTTGCGCAGCAAGGTCGAGTACACCTCGCTGCCGGTGTTCCTGCTGGAAGAGCCCTTTACGCTGCCGCAGTTGCAGAGGATGTATGAGGTGGTGCTCGACCGGCCGGTGGACAAGAGTGGGTTTCGTACACGCATGCTGGCGGCCGACTTCCTTGATGAAGCGGGTTACGTTGCCGGAGATTCGAACCGCCACGCGATGGGCTACCGCATGCGGGACAGGAGCGCGCCGGTGGTGTTTCCGCGAACATTCAGCCCACGGGCGCGATCATGAAGCCCAAGGGCACACGACGCGGCCACGGACCGCGTCGCGCGATCAGCGCGAGCCGTCCTGCGCCCGTTCCAGGAAGCGGCGGCTGGCGGCCAGGATCTCGCGCCGCGTGCGGTCGCTCTCGACCACGCGCGCCAGCATCATGGCGCCGACGCATTGCGCCAGCAGGGCCCAGCCGGCGTCATCGTCGCCCAGGCGTTCCGCCCAGCTGTCGTGCAGCTGCTTGAGCGCACGCTCCACCCGGGCCTTGATTTCCGGCGAGGCGCGGGCGATTTCGGGCCCGAGGGTGGGCAGCACGCAGCCCGATTCCGGATGGGCCGCGTGGGCACTGCTGAGGTAGTTGCGCAGCTTGCGCGCCACGTGGTCCGGCGGGACGTTCTCGTCGCCTGCCAGCATCTCGGTGCTGAACGCCAGCTCCTGCTCGATCAGCTCGGCGAACAGTTCCGCCTTCGACTCGAAGTGGCTGTAGAAGGCGCCGCCTGTCAACCCGATGGCCTTCATGAAGGCATCCACGCCGGTGTTCCCGAAGCCGTCCTTCTTCGCCAGCTCCCGGGTCTTGCTGATGAGCTTCTCGCGCGTTTCCTGCTTGTGGGTGGCTGAGTAGCGCATCTCGGATCCCTTGGGGTCTGCGCCAACGAGTATGCCAGAGACAAAACGATCGTTACGCTTTAGACCGTTCAGCAATGAAGGGTGGGGCGGGCCTCGTACGGGCTCATGGATCAGGCTCAGGGCCGTTCCAGGCACAGCGCGATGCCCTGGCCACCGCCGATGCACAAGGACACGACGGCGCGCTTCTCGCCCGTGCGCTTCAGCGCGTGCGCGACCTTGGTGACCAGGATCGCTCCCGTCGCGCCGATCGGGTGGCCGTGGGCGATCGAACCGCCGTCCACATTGAAGCGGGCCGGATCGACCTTCAGCTCGTCGCGCACCACGATCGCAATCGCCGCAAAGGCCTCGTTGACCTCGTACCGATCGACATCGCCCACCTGCCATCCCGCGCGGTCCAGCGCCTGGCGGATGGCCGGCAGCGGGCCCAGGCCGAAGAAGCCCGGTTCCACCGCGGCGACACCGACCCCGCGGATCGCGAGCATCGGCTCGAGGTGAAGGTCGCGGGCCGTCGCCGCATCGCAGACCACCATCGCGGCGGCACCGGCGTTGATGCCGGGCGCGTTGCCGGCGGTGAGCGTGCCGTCCGGCCGGAATGCCGGCTTCAGCCGCGCCAGCGACGTGGCGGTGGTGTCGGGCCGGACGGATTCGTCGTGGGCGAAGTCGGTGCTGCCTTTCGACGTCTTCAGCGCGAACGGCTCGATCTCCGCTTTGAAGTGCCCTGCGGCCTGGGCCGCCGCGAAGCGCTGCTGGCTCTGGGCGGCGTAGGCGTCCTGCACCTCGCGGCCGAGCTTGAACTTCTCGACCAGGTCCTCGGTGTGCCAGCCGGAGTGCTTGCCGGAGAAGGCATCGTTCAGTCCATCGGACAGCAGCGCATCGATGGCCTCGGCATGGCCCATGCGGGCGCCGAAGCGCATGCCGGGCAGCAGGTACGGGGCGCGGTCCATGTTTTCCATGCCGCCGGCGATCGCGACACGGGCCAGGCCGGCGGCGACCTCGGCGTACGCCGTCGCCACGGCCTGGGCGCCCGAGCCGCAGACCCGGTTCACCGTCATCGCCGGCACGCTCACCGGCAGGCCGCCGTGCACGGCCGCCTGCCGCGCGACGTTCATGCCGTTGCCCGCCTGCACCACGTTGCCCATCACGACGCTGTCCACATGCGCCGGGTCGAGGCCGGCGCGGCGCACGCTGGCCGCGATCACGTGCGCGCCCAGCGCAGCGGCGGGCGTGCCCTTGAAGGAGCCGCCGAAGCCCGCGATGGCGGTCCGGACGGGGCAACAGATGACGATGTCTTGGCTCACGGGGCCTCCGGCGGCATGAATGGGCGCCCATTAGAAAACGAGCGTTCAGTGAACGAACGATAGGCCACAACGGCGACCGTGTCAACGCCGGGCACGCGGCGCGGCGGATCGGCTCCTCTATACCGATAGATCGTTTACCTAACCGCCGGCCGGGCCGCGGGCTCGACCCTGGATCGATGAATTGCCACGCAAATGCGGATCTGATCACGTGTTGGTTTGATATCAAACAAAGAACAATCAAGATTCAAGGCCGCTCACCGAAATGCCGGCCTAGGTGTTGCACCCCGCAGAGAGCCCCGAAGGCCGGAAGTCGCCGAGTGCTGCGCCGACAGACTGCGTCTGAACCACGTGCAACCAGGGAGCACACCATGCGGACCAATCTTCCGATCAGCCAGCGCGAGTACGAGATCGACGACGGCGTGACGCTGATGTCGACCACCGACACGCAGAGCCACATCACCTACTGCAACGCCGCGTTCATCCAGGTCAGCGGCTTCGACCGCGACGCCCTGATGGGCCAGCCGCACAACATGGTGCGGCATCCGGACATGCCGACGCAGGCCTTTGCCGACATGTGGCGCACGCTCAAGATGGGCCAGTCGTGGACCGCGCTGGTGAAGAACCGCCGCAAGAACGGCGACCACTACTGGGTGCGTGCCAACGCCACGCCGGTGCGGCGCAACGGCCAGGTGGTGGGCTACATGTCGGTGCGTACCAAGCCGTCGCGCGACGAGATCACCCAGACCGAGGCCCTGTACAAGGCCTTTCGTGAAGGCAAGGCCGGCGCACGGCGCTTTCACATGGGGATCATCGTGCGGGGCGGCTGGCTGGCCTGGACGTCGATGCTGCAGCTGATGCCCACCCGCTGGCGCATGCGGTGCGCATTGATGGGGGCCGCGATGGCCGCGGTGGGTGCGGCGGCCGGCTTCGGGCTGGGTGGCATGGCGCTGGCGGGATTCGGTGGCGTCGTGCTGCTGGCCTGCGCGATGCAGTGTGCCTGGCTCGAAGTCCAGGTGTCGCGGCCGCTCGAGCTGGTGCTCAAGCAGGCGCTGTCGGTAGCGGCCGGCCAGCCGGCCGAAAACGTCCATCTCGACCGCGTCGACGAGATCGGGCTGATCCTTCGCGCGGTGAACCAGGCTGGGCTGAACCTGCGATCGCTGGTCGACGATGTCAGCGAGCAGATCGGCGGCCTGCAGACCGCCAGCGGCGAGATCGCGCAGGGCAACGCCGACCTGAGTGCCCGCACCGAGGAGGCGGCATCCAGCCTGCAGCAGACCGCGGCGTCGATGGAGCAGATGACCTCGACCGTGACGCAGAGCGCGGAGTCGGCGGTGCAGGCCACCCAGCTGGCCGTGCAGGCCAGCAGCGCGGCCGGGCGCGGCGGCGAGGTGGTGGGCCAGGTGGTGGGCACGATGCACCTGATCGCCGAGTCCAGCAAGAAGATCGCCGACATCATCGGCGTGATCGACGGCATCGCCTTCCAGACCAACA
>CAZXLI010000296.1:0-8560 GCA_964641795.1 uncultured Bordetella sp.
TGCAACTCCAGTCTCCCAGACTTGGCCGGGTGAACAACCTATTGAGACATCACAACTAGCGGGCGCCGCGCGGCCGCGGGTGGACCGATTGCACGCGCCCGGCCTGCGCAACGGGTGGCCGGCGCGCGGGCTTGACCGAACTCAATCCGGCGTGGCGCGCGCGAGACGGGCCGCGTCGATCAGCGCCTGCTGCGCGGCCGGCAGGCCGCTGTCGAACGGCAGGGCCAGCCATCGCATCGCCGCCTCGACGCCGGCCAGGCAGCCCAGGATCTGCGCCTCGTTCTGGTCGCCCAGGTGGCCGATGCGGAACACCCGGCCGCTCAGCGGCCCCAGCCCACCGGCCACCGCCACCTGGAACTGCTCGCGCGCCACCTTGCGGATGGCCTCGGGGTCGACCCCCGCGGGCGTCTGGATCGCCGAGACCGAGACCGAGCGCGCGGCCGGCTCGCGCGCGAACAGCGCGAAGCCATGGCCCCAGGCCGTGACCGCCGCCTGCACCGCGCCGGCCAGCCGCTGGTGGCGGGCCCACACCGCGTCCAGCCCCTCGGACTCGATCAGGCCGACGGCGGCGCGCAGGCCGGCCAGGTGCGCCAGCGGCGCGGTGCCGCAGAACTTCTGGTACGGCATGGCGCCGCGGCGGCGGGCCCAGTCCCAATAGAAGCGTGGCGCCGGGTTGCGTTGTGCGACGGCCAGCGCACGCGCATTGGCGGCGACGAAGGCCAGCCCGGGCTGGCCCATCAGGCCCTTCTGCGAGGCGCCCATCACCACGTCGATGCCCAGCGCGTCCATCGCGAACGGCGCCGCACCCAGCGAAGCCACCACGTCGACCACGTGCAGCGCCGGGTGCCCGGCGGCCTGGATCGCACGGGCGATCGCCGGCACGTCGCTGGTGACGCTGCTGGCGGTGTCGGTGTGCACGGTGAAGACCGCCGCGATGCGGTGGCCGCTGTCGGCGCGCAGCAGGGCCTCGACCTCGGCCGGGTCGATTGGCAGGCCTTCGCGCCACGGCGTGCGCAGCGCCTCGCCGCCGAACGCGCGCACCTGCTCGGCCCAGCTGTCGGAGAAATGTCCGGTGCCGGGGATCAGCACCACGGTGCCCGGGCCGACCAGGTTGGCGATCACCGCCTCCCACCCGCCATGGCCGTTCGCGGCATAGAGGAAGACATCGGCGGTGGTGGTCTGCAGCAGGCGCTGCAGGCCGCGCTCGCAGTCGTCGATCAGCTGCGCGACGGCGGGGTCGCCCAGGTCGGTGGGCTGGCGCAGCATCGCGTGCAGCACCTCGTCGGGCACCGGCGTCGGGCCGGGCGAATGCAGCAGGCGACGGCCAGGGATGCGGGGCGGGTTCATCGGGGTCGGGCGGGAGGGGTTGAGGGTTCAGTAACCGCGCGTGCGGTCCACCGGATGCGGCAGCGGTTCGCCGCGCTGCAGGCAGCGCAGCCCGGCCACGAACTGCGTGGCCACGGTGTCCAACGAAGACTGCGCCGCGATGTGCGGCGTGATCAGGATGCCGGGCACGGCCCACAGCGGGTCGTCGGGCGGCAGCGGCTCGGTCTGCTGCACGTCCAGGGCGGCACCGGCCAGCTGGCCCGACTGCACCGCGGCGATCAAGGCCGGTTCGTCGACATGGCCGCCGCGCGCCACGTTGATGAAGTAGCCGCCGCGCGGCATCGCGGCCCAGCAGCGGGCATCGAGCAGGCCCTGGGTGGCCGGCGTCAGCGGCAGCGTGTTGACGACGATGTCGCTGCGCGCCAGCAGCGCATGCAGCGGGCCGCTGTCGCGCCGCCAGCCTTCGACCGCGAAGCCCAGGGCGCGCAGCGGCTCGGCCACCGCTCGCCCGACCTCGCCGAAGCCGAGGATCGCGATGCGATGCCGGGCCGCAGCCTTCGGGTGGCGCGCCCAGCTGCGCACCTGCTGCTGCTGCTCGTACAGCGGCAGCTGGCGCGCATGGCGCAGCACCATCAGCGCGACATGCTGTGCGATGCCCAGCGCCTGGTCGGGGTCGACGATGCGCGAGACCGGCACCTGCGGCGGCAGGTCGGGTGCGAGCAGCTTCTCGACGCCGGCGGCCATCGAGCACACCCAGCGCAGCGCCGTCAGCCGCGGCGCCAGGCCCGGCGCCAGGCGCCAGCCCAGCACCACCTCGATGCGGTCGAGCTGCGTGTCGTCCAGCTCGCGCGAGTAGCCCAGCAGGTCCAGCGTGGGGTCGACCGCCAGCAGCGCGGCGCGGTAGGCGGGGATCTGCGCGGGATCGGGCGGCAGCAGCAGGATGGGCGGGGAGGTGGTCATGGCGATCGAGTGTGCCGCAGCCACAAAGCCTCAGTGCGTCGCCAGGTCCAGGTAGCGCCAGGTGTCGCGCATGAACGGGTGCCGCCAGTAGTGGCGCAGCCAGGGCTGCAGCAGGTCGGCCTGGATGCGATGGCCGTGCACTTTGTACGGCATGTAGGCCACCATCAGGTTCTTGGCCTCGCGCATCAGCGCGGCGCGTTCGGGGCCGTCCGGCAGCACGCGCTGGCGCTCGTAGAGGCGGTCGAAGGCCGGCAGGCTGAAGCGCGCGTCGTTGGATTCGCTGGCGTTCGGGCCGTAGGCAATGCCGAGGAAGAAGGCGCCGTCGGGCGAGGCGGCGCTCCAGCCGTAGCCCCACATCATCAGGCTGCCGGCGCGCGAGCGGCGCAGCAGCTCGCCCCAGCCGGCGGGCTCGAACACCACGCGCAGGCCGATCGCGCGCAGGCTGCGGTACCAGACCTCGTTGCCGTCGCGGCCCAGCTGGTCGGCCAGCGAGGCGATGCGCAGCGTCAGCGGCCGGCCGTCGGGCGCCTCGCGCCAGCCGTCGCCGTCGCGGTCGAGGTAGCCGTACAGGTCGAGCAGCGCGCGCGCCTTGGCGGGATCGTGCTCGCTCATCTCGCTGCGGTAGTCGGCCTCGTAGCCGTAGGTGTAGGGCGCCACGGCCGACTGTGCCGGCACTGCCAGGCCGCCGCGCACGATGCGGCGCCACAGCGCACCGTCGTGCGACAGCGCGATCGCCCGGCGCAGCGCCACCTTGTCCGGCGTGTTGCCGCCGACCACCGGGTCTTCGCAGTTGAAGTAGGTCATCTGCATGTCGGCCTGCGGCTCGAGCGCCAGCTGCACGCCCTGCTTGCGCAGGAAGGGCGCCAGTTCGCCATTGGGCACCGCCAGCTGGCCGTAGCTGCCGCGCGCCTCGATCATGTCCAGCCGGCCGTTGACGAAGGAGAGCCAGTAGGGTTGCGGTTCCTCGATGATGCTGAACTCGATGCGGTCGATCAGCGGCAGGCGTTGGCCGCTCAATTCGTGTGCTATCGACTGCGCCAGCGGCGTCTCGGCCGGCTGGCCGCGGTAGACCTCGCCGCGGAAGCTGGCCGAGCGTTCCAGCACGATGCGCGAGCTGCGCCGCCACGACACCAGGCGGTAGGCGCCGGTGCCCACCGGGTGCGCGCCGATGTCCTGCCCGTGGTGCTCGACCACCTCGCGCGCCAGCGCGCCGGTCAGGTAAGGCAATGCGAGCCAGTAGACGAAGCGCGGGTCCGGGTCGGCCAGGCGGATGCGCAGCGTGTAGCGGTCCAGTGCCTTCAGGCCTTCGACCTCGGTGTCGTAGTCGAAGGGCTTGCCGCTCTTCAGCGCGCGCTGGCGCAGCTCGCTCAGGCCCAGCAGCTTCGCGCCTTCGAAGATGTAGAGGTCGGCCGAGTTCCAGCGCGGGTCGTAGAAGCGCTTGAGGCTGTAGACGTAGTCGGCCGCGACCAGCTCGCGCTTGCGGCCCTGGAAGGCGGGATCGTCGGCGAAGAAGATGCCGGGCCTGATGCGCAGCGTGAGCTGGCGGTAGTCGGCCGAGATGTCCGGCAGCGCTTCGGCGGTGAGCGGCACCAGGCGCGGCGGGCGGGCCAGGTAGTCGTAGCCGAGCGGGGATTCGAAGATGCTGGCGATGACCTGGTAGGTGTAGAGGCTGCTTTCGCTCTGCGCAGGGTCGAGCTGCGTCTCGGTGGCGGGCAGGGCCAGGCGCAGGGTCTTCGGGCCGTCGGCCACCGGGCCGCCGTGGGCGCCGCCGGCCAGGCCCAGACCCATGGCGCCGGCCAGCCAGTGGCGTCGGCGCAGTCCGGGGGTGTCCTCGCGCATCGGTCGCCCGTCAGCCGCCCGGCCGGCGCGTGGTGTCGATGTCGACCAGGTGCCACCAGTTCTGCCAGAACAGCGGGCGCCGGTAGCCGATCAACCAGGGGTGCAGCAGATCGGATTCGAGGCGGTGGATGCGGTTCTTCCACGGCACGTAGACCGCGGCGATGCGCTTGGCCTCGGTGAACAGCGCAGCGCGTTCGGGGCCATCGGGCAACTGCTGCATGCGCAGGTACAGCTGGTCGAAGGCGTCGAGCTGGAAGCGCGGCATGTTCTGGCTGCCGGCCTCGGGGCCGAAGTAGCGCGCCAGCGCGGCCTGGCCGTCGAGCCCGGCCGAGGAGAAGTTCAGCTGCCACATCATCAGCTTGCCGGCGCGCGCGGACTTCAGGTTCTCGGGCCACTGGCCGACCATGAACTTCACGCGGATGCCCAGCGCATCGAGCGCCTTCTTCCATAACTCGTCAAAGGTGCGGAAGCGCTGCTCGGGCTGGGTGGTGAACTCCAGCAGCAGCGGCGAGCCGTCCGGCTGCTCGCGCCAGCCGTCGCCGTCGCGGTCGACATAGCCGTACAGGTCGAGCAGGGCCTTCGCGCGGGCCGGGTCGTAGTCGCTGGCCTCGCTCTTGAACGCGGGGTCGTAGCCGGTGGTGTGCGGCGCGATCGGCGATTGCGCGGGAATCGCCGAACCCTTCCAGTAGACCTGGATCTCGCGCTGCACGTCGTAGCCGAGCGAGATGGCGCGGCGCAGCGCCACCTTCTCGGCTGTGTAGCCGCCGACGACCGGGTGCTCCATGTTGAACATCGTCAACCCGATGTCGGAGTTCAGCACCCGCTGGCCGACGATGCCGCGCTTGGCCAGGTTCGGTGCCAGCTTGCCGCCGGGCATGGCCTGGTTGACGTTCTCGGTGGGCACCGGGTTCGAGACGGTCGCCAGCGCATCGATGCCGCCGTTCAGGAAGGTGAGCCAGCGCGGCTGGTTCTCCAGGATGATCGAGACCTGCACCTCGTCGACGATCGGCAGCCGACGACCCTTCATGCGCGCGAGGATGGCCTGGCCTTCGGCATCGTCGGGCGCGGGCTCGGCGTCGTAATGGGCCTCGCGGAAGTAGGGGCTGCGCTCCAGCACGATCAGCGAGCCGCGGCGCCATTGCTTGAGCCGGAACGGGCCGGTGCCCACCGGATGCGCGTCGATCTTGTCGCCGTAGAACGCCACCACCTCGCGCGCCACCGCGCCCAGCAGGTCGGGCTGGGCCAGCGTTTCCAGCAGGCGCGGGCGCGGCTCGTCGAGCACGATGCGCAGGGTGTAGCGCTCCGGCGCCTGCAGGCCTTCGACCGCGCGCTCGTAGTCGAACGGCGTCTTCTTCGCGAGGGCTTCTTCGCGCAGCGCGTTGAGGCCGACGAAGCCCACCGTCAGCATGTTGCCGATGATCGGGCTCTTGTTCGCGGGGTCGAAGATGCGCTTGAAGCTGTAGACGAAGTCCTGCGCCACCAGCTCGCGCTTGCGGCCCTGGAAGGCAGGGTCGTCGGCGAAGTAGATGCCGCGCCGGATCTTGAAGGTCCACACGCGGAAGTCGGCGGAGACTTCGGGCATCGCTTCGGCGAGCTGCGGCTTCAGCCTGGCCGGGCGGGCCAGGTGGTCGTACTCGATCAGCCCTTCGAAGATGTGCGGCGTGATCGTGCGCGAATACAGGTCGTTGATCTTGGCCGGATCGAGGCTGGTCTCGGCCGAGCTGAAGGCCAGGCGCAGCACCTTCTTCGGCGCGGCGTCGGCGCCCTGCGCGGGCCCGCCGAGCAGCAGGCAAGCCCCCACCAGCGCGGCGATGAGCAGCCGCTTCATGCCTTCGCGTCGACGAGGTCGATGTACTGCCACCAGTCCTGCCAGAACAGTGGCCGGCGGTAGCCGACGACCCGCGGCCACAGCAGGTCGGCCTCGACGCGGTGGATGCGGTTCTTCCACGGCAGGTAGGTGGCGGCGATGCGCTTGGCCTCGAGGAACAGCGCGTCGCGCTCCGGGCCGTCGGGCAGCGCCTGCATGCGCTCGTACAGCCGGTCGAAGGCCGGCAGCTTGAAGCGCGGCATGTTCTGGCTGCCGGCCTCGGGTCCGTACAGCCGCGCCAGCGCGCTCTGCCCATCCAGCCCGGCGGCCGACGATGACAGCTGCCACACCATCAGCTTGCCGGCGCGCGCGGCCTTCAGGTTCTCGGGCCACTGGCCGATGACGAACTTGCTGCGGATGCCCAGCGTGTCCAGGCTCTTCTTCCATAACTCGTCAAAGGTGCGGAAGCGCTGCTCGGGCTGGGTGGCCATCTCGATCAGCAGCGGCGAGCCGTCGGGCTGCTCGCGCCAGCCGTCGCCGTCGCGGTCGACGTAGCCGTACAGGTCCAGCAGCGCCTTGGCGCGTGCCGGGTCGTAGTCGCTCATCTCGCTCTTGAACGCGGGGTCGTAGCCGGTGGTGTGCGGCACGATCGGCGACTGCGCGGGAATCGCCGCGCCGCGCCAGTAGACCTGGATCTCGCGCTGCACGTCGTAGCCCAGCGACATCGCCCGGCGCAGCGCGACCTTGTCGGCGCTGTAGCCACCGACCACCGGATGCTCCATGTTGAACATCGTCAGCGCGTTGTCGGAGTTGACCTGGCGCTTGCCGACGATGCCGCGCTTGGCCAGGTTGGGCGCCAGCTTGCCGTTGGGCATGGCCTGGTTGATGAAATCGGTGGGCACCGCATTCGTCAAGGTGGCCAGCATGTCGATCTGGCCGTTCAGGAAGGCCAGCCAGCGCGGCTGGCTCTCCAGGATGATCGAGACCTGCACCTCGTCGACCAGCGGCAGCCGGCGGCCCTTGAAGCGCGCGAGGATGGCCTGGCCCTCGGCATCGTCGGCCGCCGGTTCGGCGTCGTACAGCACCTCGCGGTAGTCGGGGCTGCGCTCCAGCACGATCAGCGAGCCGCGGCGCCACTGCTTCAGCCGGAACGGGCCGGTGCCCACCGGGTGCGCGTCGAGCTTGTCGCCGTAGAACTCGACCACCTCGCGCGCCACCGCGCCCAGCAGGTCGGGCTGGGCCAGCGTTTCCAGCAGGCGCGGGCGCGGCTGGTCCAGCGTGATGCGCAGCGTGTACCGATCCAGCGCCCGCAGGCCTTCGACCTCGCGCGCGTAGTCGAACGGAATCTTCTTCGCGAGGGCCTCGTCGCGCATCGCGTTCAGCCCGGCGAAGCCGACCGTGATCATGCCGCCGACGATCGGGCTCTTGTTGGCGGGGTCGAAGATGCGCTTGAAGCTGTAGACGAAGTCCTGCGCCACCACTTCGCGCCGCTGGCCCTTGAAGGCGGGGTCGTCGGCGAAGTAGACGCCCGGCTTGAGCTTGATGGTCCAGACCTTGAAGTCGGCCGAGACCTCGGGCATGCCTTCTGCCAGCTGCGGCTTGATCTTCGCCGGCCGGGCGAGGTGGTCGTAGTGGTACAGCGCCTCGAAGATGTGCGGCGTGATGGTGCGCGAGTAGAGGTCGTTGACCTTGATCGGATCGAAGCTCGTCTCTGCCGCGCTGAACGCGAAGCGCAGCACCTTGCGGCCGCCCTCCTGCGACAGCGCGGGCAGCAGCGGCCCAGGCGCCAGCAGGGCGCCGGTGATCTGAGCGAGGCGGCGGCGGGTGAAGCGCGGGGGGATCATCGGCAGCGCCTCTCTCAACTGCGTGGCATCGTCATGTCCACGTCGACGTACTGCCACCACTCGCCCCAGAACAGCGGCCGGCGGTAGCCGATCACCCAGGGTTGCAGCAGGTCGATCTCGGCACGGTGCGCGGTGGCCTTCCAGGGCATGTAGGCCACCGTCAGGCGCTTGGCCTCCAGGAAGGCGGCGTCGCGCTCGGGGCCGTCGGGCAGGGCCTGCAGACGGTCGTAGAGCTTGTCGAAGGCCTCGAGCTTGAAGCGCGCGAGGTTCTGGTCGCCGGTCTCCGGGCCGTAGCAGCGAGCCAGCGCACCCTGGCCGTCGGGCTTGTCGGCCGAGCCGCCCAGCTGCCACATCATCACCTTGCCGGCGCGCGCGGACTTGAGGTTCTCCTGCCACTGGCCGATGACGAAGCGGATCTTCAGGCCCACCGCGTTCATCGCCTTCTTCCATAACTCGTCATAGGGGCGGCTGCGCTGCTCGGGCTGCGACAGCATCACCAGCTCCAGCGGCGAGCCGTCGGGCATGTCGCGCCAGCCGTCGCCGTTGCGGTCGATGTAGCCGTACAGGTCGAGCAGCGCCTTGGCGCGTGCCGGGTCGTAGTCGCTCATCTCGCTCTTGAAGGCCGGGTCGTAGCCGCTGGTGTGCGGCACCAGCAAGGACTGCGCCGGCATGCCCAGGCCGCGCCGCGCGACGCTGATCTCGCGCCGCTGGTCATAGGCCAGCGAGATCGCGCGGCGCAGCGCCACCTTGTCGGGCGTGTAGCCGCCGACGATGGGGTCTTCCA
>CAZXLI010000297.1:0-8560 GCA_964641795.1 uncultured Bordetella sp.
CAAGTGATCGACTGAAGGCGATGAGCAATCCGGCCGCTCCCGACGAACAGGGCACGTCAACCCGTCCCTACCTCGTGCGTGCGTTGCACGACTGGTGCACCGACAACGGCTTCACGCCGTATATCGCAGTGTTCGTCGACCGGCTGGTGCAGGTGCCGATGGAGTACGTGAAGAACAACGAGATCGTGCTCAATGTCGGATTCGAGGCCACCTCGGGCTTGAAGCTGGGCAACGACTTCATCGAGTTCCGCGCCCGCTTTGGTGGCGTCTCGCGCGACATCGTCGTCCCGGTCGACCATGTGGTCGCGATCTACGCGCGCGAGAACGGGCAGGGCATGGCATTCCCAGTGCCCACGGAAGCTGCGCCTCCCGCGTCGGTCCCGCGGACCGCCGAGAGCGGTCCTGCGCCCGAGCCAGCCGCTCGAGGTCTGCGCCTGGCGCACACGGAAGAGTCCGCCGAGCCCAGCGGCGAGCCGCCTGCTCCGCGCACGGGCTGGTCGGACGACCAACCCCCGGAGCCCACCCCGCCCGCGCCGCCCGGCAGTCGGCCGACACTCAAGCGCATCAAGTAGCGGCCAGGGGGCGGGCGCCTACAATGCGCGCCTTCGCGCCCGCGAAGCCGGCTTAGCTCAGTTGGTAGAGCACCCGCCTTGTAAGCGGAAGGTCTTCGGTTCGATTCCGAAAGCCGGCACCAGCTGCCGATCCGCGGCTGCCTTGGCCCGCAGGGCTGTCAGCGAATGCGGACACCGGGTCCGCCCGGCGACCGACAGCCTGGGCCTGCTCGTGGCACTACGCTGTCCCGTATGGCGACACACCTCTGGCAGCACGGCAGCCCTGGCCTTCGCGGGACCGGGCCCGAAGCCTGCCCTTCCCTTCAAACTCCCGCGCCGACCCGGCCGGCCCCCCGGCCGCCGCGACACCGCTGGGGCTGGTCCTGGCTGCTGCCGGCGATGCTGGGGGCGTTGGCGGCCGGATTCCTCGTGTCGGGTCACTACGAAACAGCAACGCTGGGCGAGCGCCTGGATGCCACGGTCGAACGGGGCGAGGACGCCGCCCGCTGCCTGGTCGATGGACTCGCGCAATCCGGCGAGCAGTTGGCACGATCCGGCAGCGAAGGATGGGGCCATGCTGCGTCGGCGATCACCGACATCGGCATCACGACCAGCATCAAGACCGCGCTGGCCGCCGACCCGAGCCTCAGTGCGCTGAAGATTGGCGTGCGCACGGAGCGCGGCGTGGTGACCTTGACGGGCCCGGCGCCGTCGGCCGCGGCGCGTGATCGTGCGGCTGTGCTCGCAAAGGCACCCGAGGGTGTGCGCGAAGTGCGCAACGCGCTGAGCCTGCCCGCCGCTGCGGCCGTGGCCAGCGCCGCGGCGCCCTGACCGAGCGGCCTTCAGCCGGCCGGCGTGTACGCCAGGCCCTGGGCGGCCAAGCCCGCCAGATCGATCTGCTGGGCGTTCAGGTCCGACTCGCTCGCCAGCAATGCCAGCGCGGCCTGGGTGATGGCACCGCTGTCGAGCTGCTGAACGTAGTGGTTCCATTCGGCATCGCTGGGCGCCGTGCCGACGACATTGCGATACACCAGCCGCACGAAGTCGGCGTTCGAGTGCGATCCGGCGGCCTGCGCGAACAGATCGCTGCCCACGGCCAGCGCGGCCAGCTCTGCAGGTGACACGCCCTGGTCAGCAAGCGACAAACCGAGCCCGACCAGATCGCCTCGTGCCAGCGCACTCCGGCCGAAGAGGGCGCCGACCAGGCGCGCCACGCTGCCGGCGTGCCCCTCGAGGTCCAGCGCCACGGCGCCGTCGCCGAACTGCAGGCGCTCGATGCCGGTCAAGGTGTCGCGACCTTCGCTGCCGCGCAGGTCCGTCAGCAGCCAGCCATCGGCATTGCGGGTTAGCATGAAGTTGCCGCGCTGACCTCGGTAGACGGCCGTGTCGATCCCGCCATTGCCGTGCAGCGTGTCGTCGCCGCCGTAGCCGGCGAACCAGTCGTCGCCGCTCGAGCCGTCGAACCAGTCGGTTTCGTGGAACAGGTAGTCCAGCAGCCCTTCGGTGTCCCAGCGGTCGGTGAGCGGGTTGTAGTACGAGAGGATCTTCAGCAGGTTCCACACGATGTTGACCACCTGCAGCGTCGAGTCGATGGCGTCACCCAGGTCGATGCGGGTGATGTCACCGAACGGCAGCAGGTCGCCATGGCTCGCGCGCAGCCCGCTGCCGAACAGGTCCAGCACCCGGGTGCCGCTGGTTTCGCGGAAGTGGTCGCCGCCCAGCAGGTCGCCGACGGCGTCGCCGCCGAGCGACAGGAAGTCCAGCGTCGTCGTGTCGAGCGGGCGAAAGAGGTGCCAGGTGCTCATGGGGTGGGCGGCGAGGGAGAGGCTGGCCGCGCTGTCAGCGGCTGTCTTCCGAGGCCTCGGCAACGGTCAGCGGAAGCATCAGTATCGCGCGGGTACCTCGGCCCGGCTTGGACTGAACGACCAGCCGGCCGCCGATGGCCTGCATCTGGGCGTCGGCGGTGAACAGGCCCATCCCGCCGGCCGCGCTCGGGTCGGCTGACAGGCGCGCCATGTCGAAGCCGCTGCCGTCGTCGCCGACGACGATTCCCAGGCGCTCGGGTTCCACCTGCACGCGCAGCCACAGGTGCCGGGCGTGGGCGTGTCGCTTGGCGTTCTCGACCAACTCGCGCAGCACGCGGAACAGCACCGACTGCGCGGCCTCGGGAATCTCCAGCGATGCGGGCACCTCGCCCTCGACGCGGGCGATCAACGGGCCTTCGCGGGTGAGTTGCTGTGCCAGGTCATCGATGGCGGCCTGCAAGCCGCCCGAGCGCAGCAGCGGCGGCGCCAGGTCCTCGGCGGCCTGGCGCTGCAGGCGCAGCGCGTCGCTCAGCAAGGCATCGAGCTCGCCGATGCGCTGTGCCTGCAGCGTATCGCCCGCTGCGCCCAGCGCCAGCAGCTTGTCGCGCGCGGCGATCAGCAGCGGGCCGACATCGGCCAGCATGCGGTTGCCGATGCGCTGGCGTTCGCGTGATTCGGAGGCGGCCAGCTCATAGGCCAGGGTCTTCAGCTGGCGCTTGCGCACCTGCAGCGTCTGCTCGCGCCGGCGCCGCTCGGTGATGTCCCGCAGGACCACGAGGCCGGCCACCAGCTTGCCTTCGTCGTTCAGCACGGGGCTGGACGTGGCGCTCACCGCCACCTCGAAGCCATTGCGCGCCCGCAGCGTGCAATCGGCATCCCGCAGTTCACGGCACGCGGCCAGGCTGCGCCATGCAGCGGCCGCATGGCTCAGGCTGCGAGGCTCTGCCAAGGCCTGCAGGGGCCAGCCGAACACCTCCTGGCGGCTGAACCCGAGGATGCCGAACAGGGCCCGGTTGCAATCGACGATGCGGCCCGAGTGCGGTGCAATCCACAGGCAGATATCCGGCATGGCATCGGCCCAACGTCGCCAGGCGACGGGTTCGCTGGGCATCGGCATCGTCGTCGGATCGTCCAGCAGCTCCGGCTTGCGCGGCGGCAGCGGGGTGTTGAATGACAGGCTCATGGCAGGCTCCGCGGGTTCGCCGGGACCGGCAGCGTTGTCACGGTTCCGACGTGCCCGCGACGATAGCGGCGGGCTTCGCCCCGTCAACCAGCAATAGTGGACAAGCGTCGCCCGGAACCCGCACAGCCCCCTAGTTCGACGGACGTTTGGCGCCACTTTCGCGCCGCGCTGTCACCAATCGGTCAGGATGCGGACGCGGATCTCGCGTGGCGGGTGACCCAGCTCGGCCAAGCGGGCGTTCAGCAAGGGCAGGCATTGGCGCAGCTTGGCGGAGGCGGCGCCATGGGGGACCAGCAGTGTCCAGCTCTGATCGTCGATCGGCCCTGGTCGCAATTGGTGTTGCAGGCTCTGGGGCAGCAGCGGCGCCACGGCAGCCAGGCAGGCCTGCGAGGCGCGCAAGCGCTCACTCAACCGCGCCAGCGAGTCGTTTGCGGCCAGCGCGGCGTCGATGGACACGGTGTTCGGTGGCACTGGCAGACCCATCGACACAGTGTAAAACCTGCCCAGAGCGGTCGACCCAGTCTTGCCCCTGGCGCCGCTTCGGCGTAGCCTGCCCAGCTTTTCGCGCGGCGCCTCAGACCGCCGGCCGGACGGGCAGGAGATCCAGCCGATGCAAATCATGATCACCCATGGCACCGTGGCGCGCACCCGCGTGCTGCAGTTCAGCCATTGGCAGTTGCTGGCCGCGCTGGCGGCCCTCACTGCGCTCCTGGTGCTGTTGTCGGGCACCGTCTACCACTTCGTGTTCCTCCAGGCGGTGCGCGGCGGCTGGCCGGTGGTGAGCCAGCTGGTGCGTCCGATCGTCAGCACCGAATTGGCCCAGCGCGAGCGCTTCATGCAGGACAGCCTCGATGCGATGGCGCAGCGGGTCGGCGAAATGCAGGCGCGGCTGGTCAAGCTGGAAGCCATGGGCGATCGGGTGTCCGGCCTGGCGGGGGTGGATGCCGGCGCGTTGAAGCCGCCGGCGCCAACCGGCAACGCTGCCGCCGCGAAGGGCGGGCAGGGCGGGCCCTACTACCCGGTGCAGGCTGATGGCCTGTTGCCGCGCCGTGCCGGCCTGGAGGCGTTGAACCTCGCGCTGGCCCAGATGGACGAGCGCAGCGCGCTCGGTACCGACCTCTTCATGCTGATCGAATCGCGTCTGCTCGAATCGCGCCTGCAGCAGTTGACGGTGCCCAGTGTGTTGCCGGTCGATGGTCCGATCGGCTCGGGGTTCGGCGTGCGGCCCGATCCCATCACCGGGCGTGCGGCCTTGCACTCCGGGCTCGACTTCCCGGCGGATGTGGGCACCAGCATCGTTGCCGCAGCCGGTGGCATGGTGCAGCTGGCCGAGTGGCATCCGCAGTATGGGCAGATGCTCGAGATCGATCATGGCAAGGGCCTGGTGACGCGCTATGCCCATGTCTCGAAGCTGCTGGTACGAACCGGCGATCTCGTCAAGCGTGGCCAGCGCGTGGCCGAGGTCGGGAACACCGGCCGCTCGACCGGGGCCCACCTGCACTTCGAAGTTCTGGTCGATGGCGCACCGCAGGACCCGGCGCACTTCCTGTCCGCACAGGCCCTGGCGCGTGCCCGCGGACCCGGCTGAGCCGCTGGACTGTGCCCGAAGGGCGCCATACCCCGGGTGGTAGACTCGCTGGCTTTTTCCGTGCCCGGCTGGAGAGCCTGCCGCGGCCCCTTGCACCGGCGCCAAGCGACCCCAGGTGCGCCAAGCTGCCACGCCTAGCCCCGACACCGCATGTTGCCCAAGCTCCTTACCTCGATTTTCGGCAGCCGCAATGACCGGCTGCTCAAGCAATACCGTCGCGTGGTCGAGAAGATCAATGCGCTGGAGCCGCAGTTCGAAGCGCTGGACGACGCCGGGCTGAAGGCCAAGACCGACGAATTCCGCCAGCGCCTGGCGCAGGGCTCGACGCTCGACGATCTGCTGCCCGAGGCCTTTGCGGTGGTGCGCGAAGCCGGCAAGCGCAGCCTGAAGATGCGGCACTTCGACGTGCAGCTGATCGGCGGCATGACGCTGCACAACGGCAAGATCGCCGAAATGCGCACCGGCGAGGGCAAGACCCTGATGGCCACGCTGCCGGTCTACCTGAATGCGCTCTCGGGCAAGGGCGTGCACGTCGTGACGGTCAACGACTACCTCGCGCGCCGTGATGCCGAGTGGATGGGTCGGCTGTACGGCTTCCTCGGGCTCACCGTCGGCGTCAACGTGCCGGGCATGAGCCGCGAGGAGAAGCAGGCCGCGTTCAATGCCGACGTCACCTACGGCACCAACAACGAATTCGGCTTCGACTACCTGCGCGACAACATGGTCTACGAAGTGGCCGACCGCGTCGCGCGCGGCCTGAACTTCGCCATCGTCGACGAGGTCGACTCGATCCTGATCGACGAGGCCCGCACGCCGCTGATCATCAGCGGCCAGGCCGAGGACCACACCGAGCTGTACGTCCGCATCAACGCGGTGATCCCGGGCCTGAAGAAGCAGATCGGCGAGGCCGACCCGCGCACCGGCGAAGGCGTGATCGAGCCGGGCGACTTCACGGTCGACGAAAAGACGCACCAGGTCTACCTGACCGAAGACGGCCACGAGCACGCCGAAGAACTGCTGCGCCAGGCCGGGCTGCTGGTGGAAGGCGCGAGCCTGTACGACGCCGCCAACATCACGCTGATGCACCATGTGTACGCGGCGCTGCGGGCCAACCACCTGTACCACCGCGACCAGCACTACGTGGTGCAGAACGGCGAGATCATCATCGTCGACGAGTTCACCGGCCGCCTGATGACGGGGCGCCGCTGGAGCGACGGCCTGCACCAGGCCGTCGAAGCCAAGGAAGGCGTGCAGATCCAGAGCGAGAACCAGACGCTCGCCTCGATCACCTTCCAGAACTACTTCCGCATGTACGCCAAGCTCGGCGGCATGACCGGCACCGCCGACACCGAGGCCTACGAGTTCCAGGAGATCTACGGCCTCGAGACCGTGGTGATCCCGCCGAACCGGCCGACCGTGCGCAAGGACGAGAACGACCTGATCTACAAGACCGCGCGCGAGAAGTACAACGCGGTGATCGAGGACATCCGCGCCTGCCAACAGAAGGGCCAGCCGACGCTGGTGGGCACGACCTCGATCGAGAACTCCGAGCTCATCTCGCAACTGCTCACGCAGGCCAAGCTGCCGCACCAGGTGCTCAATGCCAAGCAGCATGCGAAGGAGGCCGAGATCGTCGCGCAGGCCGGTCGCCCGGGCGTGATCACGATCGCCACCAACATGGCCGGTCGTGGCACCGACATCGTGCTGGGCGGCAATGTCGAGAAGCAGATCCAGTTCATCGAGGCCGATGCCACGATCCCCGAGGACGAGAAGGCGCGCCGCATCCAGCAGCTGAAGGACGAGTGGCAGGGCCTGCACGAGCAGGTCAAGGCCGCCGGCGGGCTGCGCATCATCGCCACCGAGCGCCACGAGAGCCGGCGCATCGACAACCAGCTGCGCGGCCGCGCCGGCCGTCAGGGCGACCCGGGCCAGTCGCGCTTCTACCTCTCGCTCGAAGATCCGCTGATGCGCATCTTCGCCGGCGACCGCGTGCGCGCCATCATGGACCGGCTGAAGATGCCCGAGGGCGAGGCCATCGAGGCTGGCATCGTGACGCGCTCGATCGAAGGCGCGCAGCGCAAGGTCGAGGCGCGCAACTTCGACATCCGCAAGCAACTGCTCGAGTACGACGACGTCGCCAACGACCAACGCAAGGTCATCTACCAGCAGCGCAACGAGATCCTCGAAAGCGAATCGGTGGTGGCGCAGATCACCAACTTGCGGCGCAGCGCGCTGGAAGACGTGGTGCGCACCTACGTGCCGAAGGAGAGCGTCGAGGAGCAGTGGGACCTGCCCGGGCTGGAGAAGACGCTGGCCGAGGAATGGCAGCTGACGGGCGTGTCGCTGACCGCCGAGGTGGCCAAGAGCGACTCGATCACCGACGAGGACATCGTCGAGAAAGTGGTGGCCGAGGCCACGCGGCTGTTCGAATCCAAGATCGCGGTGGTCGGCCTCGAGCAGTTCAACCCGTTCATGCGCATGGTGCTGCTGCAGTCGATCGACTCGCACTGGCGCGAGCACCTCGCCGCGCTGGACTACCTGCGCCAGGGCATCCACCTGCGCGGCTATGCGCAGAAGAACCCGAAGCAGGAATACAAGCGCGAGGCCTTCGAGCTGTTCTCGCAGTTGCTCGACCTGGTGAAGCTGGAGGTGACGCGCGTGCTGATGACCGTGCGCATCCAGACGCAGGAGCAGGTGGCCCAGGCCGCCGAAGCGATCGAGGAACGCGCCGGCCACGTCAGCAACGTGACCTACACGCACCCCAACGAGGATGGCAGCGTCAGCGAGGAGCAGGACGTCGCGACGCTGGCCGACCAGGTGCCGCGCGTCGGCCGCAACGATCCCTGCCCCTGCGGCAGCGGCAAGAAGTACAAGGCCTGCCACGGCCGGCTGGCCTGACAGCGTCGCGTCAGCCCCGGGCCCGGCGGCCCTTCCTACAATCGTCCGCCCGTTCGAACGAAGGCTTGAGTTGCCATGCCCGTGAACCTTTCTGCCCCCGATCCCGCCAGCCTGCTGGCCGTGCCCGGCGTTCAACTTGGCGTCGCGATGGCCGGCGTGCGCAAGGCCAACCGGCGCGACCTGGTGGTGATGACCTTGGCCGAGGGCAGTGCGGTGGCCGGCGTGTTCACGCGCAACCGCTTCTGCGCCGCGCCGGTGCAGGTGTGCCGCGAGCACCTGGCCGGGCCGCTGGGCATCCGCGCGATCGTCATCAACACCGGCAACGCCAATGCCGGCACCGGGGCCGATGGGCTGGCGCGTGCGCGCCGCACCTGCGCGTCGCTGGCCGCGCTGCTGGACCTGGCGCCGCAGCAGGTGCTGCCGTTCTCGACCGGCGTGATCATGGAGACGCTGCCGGTCGAGCGCATCGAAGCCGGGCTGCCGGCCGCGCTGGCCGCGCGCGTCGATGCCGGCTGGGCCGCCGCGGCCGAAGGCA
>CAZXLI010000298.1:0-8441 GCA_964641795.1 uncultured Bordetella sp.
GCGGCACCCCGCAAGGCCATCCTGTCCCATTCCCGTGAGCACGACCGCCAGCGCCAGCGGCTGGCACACCGCGAGCAGGCGGCGCCAGGAACGCAGCGAGAACGCCAGCAACATCACCACCGCCAGCGCGCCGAGCAGCGACTGCCACAGCGCCTCGCGCAGGTAGCGCTGGTACAGGCTGTCGAGTTCCTGCTTGATGTCCACCACCTGCAGGCCCGGCACGTCTTGCAGCGCCTGGCGCAGGTCGGCAGGCGCCATCGCCTGCCGGCCCGGCTGCAGCGACAGCATCGCGCTCCAGCCGCCGCCGGGGCGCTGGAACAGCAGCGCATCCACCAGCGGTGCCAGCGGGCTGCCCTGCAGCGCGGCACGATCGACCGGCGGCCGCGCGCGCGCCTGCTGCACCTGGTCGACGAAAGGCGCCAGGCGCTCGGCCTTCAGCGGCCCGCCGGCGGTGGCCGCCGCCAGCCGCTCGCGCAGGGTCGGTGCATCCGGCAAGGCCGCCAGCCGCGCCTGCTGCGTGGCCAGGCTGGGCAGCCAGCGCGCAGCGCTGTCGTAGCCGGCGATGCGGCCCTGCGCCACCAGCGCATCGAGTCTTGCGCCGGCCGCCTCGGCCGCCCGCAGCGCGGCCTGGACATCGGCGCCCTGCACCACCACCAGCGTGCGCGCATCGCTGGCGGCGAGGTCGGCGCGCAGCTCGGCATCGAGCGCCATCGCGGCGCGCGGCACCGGGCTCAGCGAGGCCAGGTCGCCGCGCCACAGCCGGTCGTGCTGCCACAGCAGC
Organism: uncultured Bordetella sp.; assembly: GCA_964641795.1. GTDB lineage: Bacteria > Pseudomonadota > Gammaproteobacteria > Burkholderiales > Burkholderiaceae_C > Pseudaquabacterium. The sequence continues at coordinate 782 of CAZXLI010000298.1, forward strand.
CCGGCCAGCACCACGGCGCTCACGGCCCACAGCGGGCCCTTCAGGCGTGGCAGCCAGCCCGCCAGCGCGGCCGCGTGCTCGCCCAGCCAGCGCCGCAGGCCCAGGCCGGCCGCGCCATCGGGCATCAACGCCGGCAGCACCCAGCGCGTGACCAGCGCCGCGCACAGCAGGCCGGCCAGCGAGAACACGCCCAGCTGCGCCAGCCCCGGAAAGCCCGAGAACACCAGCGCCGCGAAGCCGCACACCGAGGTCAGCAAGCCCAGCCGCACCGTCGGCCACGAGGCGGCGCGCCACTGCCGCCAGCCGGTGCCGGGCCGCGCGGCGCCGCGCGCCTGGATCAGGTAATAGATCGCATAGTCCACGGCCTCGCCGATCAGCGTGCTGCCGAAGCCGAGCGTGATGCCATGCACCGTGCCGAAGCCCAGGCTCACCGCGACGATGCCGCCGACCACGCCGCTGGCCACCGGCACGAAGGCCACGACCAGCGCCGGCAGCGACGCGAAGGCGGCCAGCAGCACCGCGCCCATCAGCAGCGTGCCCACCAGCGCCAGCTGCTTGACCTCGCGCTCGATCTGCGCCCGGCTGTCGACCGCGAACACCGGCGGACCGCTGATCTGCAGCTGCAGCGCGGCCAGTTCCGGCTGCCGTCGCACTTCGTCGAAGGCCGCGCGCACCGAGGCCAGCAGCGCGGCCTGACCATCGAGATCGCCGCCGGCCGCCTTGGCCTGCGCCAGCAGCACCGCGCGCGGTGCGCTGCGCGACACCCACACGCCGTGTTCGCTGCGCGGCGCCTCGGGCGGCAGCATCGCTTCGACGATGCGGCGCGTCTCGCCGGTGGGGTCGGTCTCGAGCAGCGGCTTGACGGCCGAGCCGGCCGGCGTGCCCAGCAGGGACACCGTGTCGTCGATCGCCTCGCGCAGCCCCTCGACCGTGAAACGCCGCGCATCGACGGCCGGGCTCAGGTGGTAGCGGTGCGCGAACAGCCATTCGCCGGCGCCGCTGGTCTGCCAGAACGCGATGTCGCCGTTGTGCACCTGCTCGAAGCCACCGTGGGCTCGCAGCGCCTTGGCGAGCCGGCGCGAGGCCTCGGCGCGCTGCGCAGCGTCGCCACCGCTAACACCCATCATCAGCGTGCGCGAGGCGACGCCGCTCTGGATCTGCTCGATCAGCAGCTGCTGGCGCGCATCGGGGCTGGCCGGCAGGAAGGCCGAGAGGTCGGCCGAGAAGCGGCTGTGCGCGATCAGCCAGCCGCCGGCCACCATGGCCGCCAGCCACAGCAGCAGCGCCACGGCACGGCGGCGCGCGCTCAAGGGCCCGGCCTCGTCGGCCGGCTTCACGGCTTCTTGTCGGCGGACAGCGGCTCGATGCTCATCACCGAACGGTCGCCATCGGCCATGCGCATCTCGACCGTGCGCAGCTCGGCGCGCCGACCGGCGATGCGCACGCTGGCCAGCATCACCTGCAGGCGCGGTTCGATCGGCTGCAGCTCCAGCGCCCACTGCTCGGTACTGCCGCTGACGGCGACCTTGAAATGCGTCTGCAGCGCCTGTGCATTGCCGGTCAAGGTGCCGCGCACCGCCTCGACGATGGCCTCGATCTCGGGCGCGGCATCGAGCACCAGGCTGCGGCTGCGGCCGCCCTTGGTGAGGGTGACGATCTTGCCCTCGACCACCATGCTCTCGGGCCGCGGCTCGAGCGTCCGGCGCGCGAAGCGGTCGGGGGCCGCAAAGCTGAGCGTGCCGCTGCTCAGCAGCGGCGCATCGAGCCCCTTGACGATGCGCTGCTCGGTGAAGCGGGCCTCGCCGCTGCGCACCTGGGCCAGCACGTTCATCAACTCGTTCAGCTCCAGCGGCGCCGCGGCGGCCGTCGCGATGCCGCTGCCGGCCAGCAACGCCAGCGCGGTGCTCAGCCAGCGCCGCCGCGCGGTCCGCTGCTCAGGCCTCGTCTTCCTGCCAGAAGTCATGGAAGTTGAACCAGTTGTAGGGCATCTCACGGCACAAGGATTCTAGGAGTGCGGCATAGGCGGCCATCGCGGCCTGGATGCGCTGCTCGCGCGCGGCGGCATCGGCGTCGCGCACACTGAAGTCGGCCAGTGGCACGAAGCGCACCTGGTAGCGCGATCCGCCGCAGTACAGCCCGACCATGAAGATCATCTTCTGCCGCAGCAGCGCGGCCAGGCGGAAAGGCCCGTCGCTGAACAGCGCGTCGCGGCCCAGGAAGGGCAGCGGCACCGGCCGCGTGCGCACCGATTCGCCGGGCACCCAGCGGTCGCCGAGCATGCCCACCAGTCCGCCGGCAGCCAGCCGGTCACGGATCTGCAGCATCGATTCCGGCCGGCCGAGCGCGATGATCTGCGGCTTCGCATCGGGTGCGATGGCCTCCAGCGCGGCATTGATCAGGCGGGCGTTGTCCGGGTACATCACCATCGTGAGTTCCAGGTCCTCGCGATGGCGGCCCGAGACGCGCAAGGCCTCGAAGCTGCCGACATGCGCGCCGATCAGGAACGCACCGCGGCCCTCGGCGAGGCAGGCTTCCACCAGCTCGTGGCCCTGCACGTCGACATCGATCGCCTGGTCTTCGCGGCGCAGGAAGTACACGCGATCGAGGATCGTCGAGGCGAAGCAGAACACATGTCGGAAGCCGTCGGCCCAGCCAGCGGGGCGGCCCAGCGCGCGGTCGAGGTAGCGCCGGCTGTTGCGACGGGCACGCGGCGAGAACAGCACGAAGTACAGCGCGATCGGGTACAGCACCAGCCGCGCGACGCGCCGGCCGCAGCGCAGCGCAATCCAGCACATCACGCGCAGCATCGCGGCGTTGCTGCGTTCACGCTCGCCCGCCCAGCCGGGTGCGGCGGCGGGGCCGTCGGCCGCCGGCTGCGCGGTCTCCACTGTCATGCGCCCACCGTTCCCGAGGCCACCAGCTGCGCCTGCTGCAGGATCTCGAAACGCCGCGCCGTGGCGCCGGCCGCGGCCTCGTGCACATGGATCGACAGCAGCGCGCCCGGCCCCACCGGCGCCAGGAACTTCGCCGCGCCGATGCTCAGTGCGGCCTCGGGCTCGCCGGCCTCGCGCAGCAGTTCGGCCACCTCGGCCAGCAGCAGCACGCCGGGCAGCAGCGGGCGGCCGGGAAAGTGGCCGGCAAAGGCCGGATGGTCCTCGGGGATGCGGCGCTCGCCGCGCAGCGTGCCCATCAGTGACCTCGCGCCGCGCCGCTGCCCAGGCGGGCCAGCGCCAGCGTGCGCAGCGCCTGCGCGGTGAGCTTGCCGGTGGCCTCGCGCGGCAGCGCGTCGACATGCACCACGCGCCGCGGCACGAACACCGCTTCGAGCCGGCTGCGCAGCCCGGCGATGATCTGCTCGGCGCTCAAGCCCGGCGCGACGACGAAGGCCACCGGCCGCACCACGCTGTCGGGCACCTCGTCGGGCAGCCAGAACGCGCCGTCCTGCACGCCTTCCAGGCTGTTCAGGTGATAGTTCAGATGGCCGAGCGAGCTGCGCCGGCCCGCGACATGGATCAGGTCGTTGGCGCGGCCGTAGAGCCGGAAGTGGCGCGCATCGTCGAGCTTCAGCACGTCGGCCAGCCGGGTGGGCTCGCGCACCGGGCCGCCATGCACGACGAAGCACTCGTCCTGGCCCTCGGCGCCGGCGCCTGCGGCCACCTGCGCAATGCGCATGTCGCCGAAGGTGCACCACAGCTCGCTCTCGGCGGTGCGACGGCTGGCCACCTGGCCGGCCTCGGTGCAGCCGTAGATCTCGATCAGCGCGCCGCCCAGCTGGCTCTCGGCCTGGCGTGCCAGCTGGGGCGACAGCGGCGCGGTGGCGCTCAGCAGCACATCGACCGGCGGCAGCGTCAAGCCGGCCGACAACAGCGCCTTCAGGTGGAACGGCGTGGTCACCAGCGCCCGCGGGCGCGGCACCGCCGCCAGCGCAGCGGCGATGTCGGCCGGGTAGAAGGGCCGGCCGGAGTCAAGGGTCGCGCCGCCCAGCATCGCCAGCAGCACGCTGGACTCCAGGCCATAGCTGTGCTGCGGCGGCACGGTGGCCACCACGGTCAGGCCGGCCAGCGTCGGCAGGCCCAGGGTTTCGGTCAGCCGCTGGGTGGCGCCCTGCACGCTGAGGTGGATCTCTTCCCACAGGCGCCGGTGCGGCTGCGGCACGCCGGTGGAGCCCGAGGTCAGCAGGCAGGCGGCGCACAGCTGCGCCTCGATGGCCGGCACGCTGCCCGCTGGCGCCGCCTCGGTGGCCGGCGGCGGTACCTGCAGCACCGGCACGCCGTCGATCTGCAGCGCCGCATCGTCGGCCACGGCACACAGCTGCTGATGTTCGGCGCGCAGCTGCTGCAAGGTGTCGGGCCGCGCATTCGGCGGCAGCAGGCTGGTGCGGCCGGCCAGCAGCGCCGCGCCCAGGGCCACGGCAAAGCGGTAGCGGTCGACGCACAGGTTGATCACCGCCGCCGCGGCGGGCAGGCGGCCGGCCAGCGCGGCCACGTCGGCCAGGTAGCGGTGACCGCTGATCGATCGACCGTGATGCCACGCAAAAGGAGCGGCCAGGTCGCGCGCGGCGAGCAGCGGCAGGAGGGCGGGGCCCATCAGCGTGCGGCGCCGTTCGAGGGCTGGCGCACCGACTGCACCATCTGCGCCAGCGTGATGCGGTCGAACTCGGGATGCAGGCGGTAGCGCGCCCAATGCTCGCCGGCGAAGACCAGCCCGATCGCCAGCGGCGTCAGCACATTGGCCAGCAGCGACCAGGCCTCCCACGACAGCAGCGCATAGACGCCGATCGACGCCACCACCATGCCGAGGAAATAGCCCACCCACAGCCGGGTGACCTGCACCGTGTAGGCCTCCATCGCGGGGGTCAGCGCATGCACCCGACGCGCCATCTGCGTGATCAGCGCATCGCCCTCGCCGCGCAGGCTGGCCATGAACGTCAGGCCCAGCGCCAGATGCATGCCGGCGTGTTGTGCAAGGTACAGCCGCCGCACGTCGCCCAGCCCGCCCTGCGAGACGACCCACACCAGCGCCAGCACCGCCAGCAGGCAGAAGCCCAGCATCAGCGCCTGGCCGCGGCGCCAGGCCAGCGCCAGCACCGGCAGCAGCAACGGGCCGAACAGCGCGGCCACGGCCCAGGGCTGCTCGGCCGCGTTCACCATCAGCCAGTGCGAGGCCAGCGCATACAGCGCCACCGCCAGCAGTCCCAGCGTGATGCGCAAGCTCACCGCGTGCCGCCCCGCTTCAGCTGGTGCGGTGCGCGGCCACATGGGCAGCCAGCGTGCGCAGCGACTGGAAGATCAGGTGGTTGTTCTCGTCGTCCGAGCGCAGCTGGAAGCCATAGCGCCGCGACACCTCGAGTGCCAGCTCGAGGATGTCGATCGAATCCAGGCCCAGGCCCTCGCCATACAACTGCGCCGTGGGGTCGATGCTGGCCGGCGCCACATCGAGGTTCAGCGCTTCGACCAGCAGGACCGCCAGTTCGGCTTCGAGCGCGCTCGGCGTGGCATCTGGCGGGGGCGACGATGCGGGCAGGGACATGGTTTCCAGGCGGTTTCAGTATTCGGGCAAGCCTTCCATTGTAATTGTCAGCTTGCCGTCACCGCCCCCTCAAGTGAGGACGGCCACCGACCAGGCCGCGGCCCCGCAGGGGGCCAAGCCTTGGGGCTGCGCCCGAAATCGAGCGCTTATCGGCCGACCGGCCCGGTGCGCTGCGGCGTAGCCTTGCCCCCATGCTGTCTTCCTGGTTCGACCGCCTGCTCGGCCGTGCGGCGCCTCTGGCGCCGGCGCCGCGCGGCCACGTGCGCCAGCCGCCGGCGCCCGGGGCTGCGGCAGCGGCGCGGGCGCCGAGCCCCGGCCGCAGCGTGCCGGTGGGCGCGCACCGGCCGCTGATCGGCCCGCGCGGCAGCATCGCGGGCTTCGAGTTCCGCCTTGGCGACGGCATGCTGCGCCGGCTGCAGGGGCGCAGCGACAGTGCCGCGGCCGCCGCCAGCATCGGCAGCCTGCTGGGGGCGATGCGCTCGTGCGCCCAGAACGGCCAGCTGGCCTACGGCGAACTGCCCGCGGCCTGGCTGCTGCAGGCCGCCGGCCACGAAAGCGTGCAGGCCAACATGTTCCTGGCGCTGAACGACGACGACGTGCAGCCGCAGGCGCTGGCCCCGCTGCTGCCCCGGCTGCAGGCCTGGCGTGCTGCCGGCGCCCACGTGGGCTGGCGCGCCGGCAGCGCCGTGGGCACGGTGTTGCCCGCGCCCGATTTCCAGGTGCTGCCCACCGCCGGCCTCGACGCCGCGGGCCTGATGGCGGCCCTGCGCGCCAACGCCAACGGACAACCCTTGATCGCGCTGGACCTGCCCGGCATCGACGCACTCGAAGCCGCGCTGCGCGCCGGCGTGCGGCTGGCCTGCTGCCACATCGACAGCCGCGCCGAGCCGCCCGAAGCCCGCCCGCTGACGCCGCAGACCCAGCGCCTGCTGAAGCTGATGAACCAGCTGGCGCGCGATGCCGACACCGTCGACCTCGTCAGCGCGATCAAGGCCGACGTCAGCCTGAGCTACCGCCTGCTGCGCCAGCTGAACAGCGCCGCAGTCTGCGCCAGCGGCGAGCTGGGCTCGATCGAACAAGCCGTCGCCCTGCTGGGCCGCAACGAGCTGTACCGCTGGGTCAGCGTGCTGTTGGTGCGGCAAGCGCCGGCGCGACCGGCCTCGGCCGCGCTGCAGGCGATGGCGCTGGCCCGTGCCCGCTTCTTCGAGCTGCTGGCCGAGGCCCAGGGCGAAGCCCAGCCCGGCGCGCTGTTCGCGCTGGGCCTGGCCTCGATGCTGCCGCTGCTGCTGCAGACCACGCTGCCCGACGCACTGGCTTCGCTGCAGCTGCACCCGCAGGCCGCACAGGCCTTGCTCGAGCGCCAGGGCCCGTGGTGTGCCTACCTGGCACTGGCCGAGGTGCTGGACGAGAGCGATCTGGCAGAGGCCGCTCCGCTGGCCGAGGCCTTCGGCGGCCTGCAGGCAGTGATGGCCCAATCGGCCCGCGCCTGGGCCTTCGGCACCACACCGCCGCCGCCCGAGAAGTAGTCGGTCAGCCGCGCAGCGCCTGCCGCAGCTGCGCACCGACTTCCGGCTTGTCCTTGAACGGATCGCTGGGGTTGCGGATCTGCATCACGTCTTCCAGGCGCGTCTGCACCGAGCCCAGGGCCTTCGGGTGGCTGAACACGTAGAACTGGTTCTCGCGCAGCGCATCGATCACCTTGCGGGCGACGTCGGCCGCGGTCACCTTGCCGCTGCTGACCGCCTTCTCGCTCATCGCCTGGCCGATCAGCTGGCTGCGCGTGGGCTTGTCGGTGATGTCGGCCGGCCGGTTGCGATGGCTGTTGTGGATGCCGGTGGGCACGAAGAACGGGCACAGCACATGCGCATGCACCTGCTCGGTCACCAGCGAGAGGTCCTGGTACAGGGTCTCGCTCAACGACACCACCGCATGCTTGCTGACGTTGTACACGCCCATGTTCGGCGGATTGACCATGCCGGCCATCGACGCGGTGTTGACGATGTGGCCGACGTAGCCTGGGTCGGCCGCGGCGGCGTCCAGCATCATCGGCGTGAACACGCGCACGCCGTGGATCACGCCCCACAGGTTGACGCCGAGCACCCACTCCCAGTCCTTGACGCTGTTCTCCCAC
>CAZXLI010000299.1:0-8376 GCA_964641795.1 uncultured Bordetella sp.
GCCGGCCTGTCGCTGGCGCTGGGCGCCTTCGTCGCCGGCATGCTGATCGCCGAGACCGAATACAAGCACCAGGTGGAAACCGACATCCGGCCCTTCCACGACGTGCTGCTGGGCCTGTTCTTCATCACCATCGGCATGAAGCTCGACTGGCGCCCGGTGTGGGACCAGTGGCTGCTGGTGCTGCTGCTGACGCTGCTGCCGGTGGTGGCCAAGGCGGCGCTGGTGGCGCTGCTGGCGCTGGGCTTCCGCGCCACGCCGGGCGTGGCCATCCGCACCGGCCTGTACCTGGCACAGGCCGGGGAATTCGGCTTCGTGCTGCTGACCCTGGCCGCCGAGCGGGGCCTGATCGCCCAGCAGTGGATGAGCCCGGTGCTGGCCAGCATGGTGCTGTCGATGCTGGCCACGCCCTTCGTGGTGATGTACAGCAATCGCATCGTGATGAAGCTGCATGCCGGCGAATGGCTGTTGCAGTCGGTGCAGCTGACCTCGATCGCGAAGAAGTCGATCAAGACCGAGGCCCACGTGATCATTGCGGGTTATGGCCGCAGCGGCCAGAACCTGGCGCGCCTGCTGGACCAGGAACACATCCCGTACATGGCGCTCGACCTCGACCCTGACCGCGTGCGCCAGGCCGCCGCGGCCGGCCAGAGCGTGGTGTTCGGCGACGCGGCGCGCCTGCCCAGCCTGATGGCCGCCGGCCTGGCACGCGCCAGCGCGGTGGTGGTGAGCTACCACGACACGCCCTCGGCATTGAAGATCCTCCACCTGGTACGCGACCATGCGCCGCGCGTGCCGGTGATCGTGCGCACCATCGACGACACCGATCTCGAAAAGCTGCGCGACGCCGGCGCCACCGAGGTGGTGCCCGAAGCCATCGAAGGCTCGCTGATGATGGCCGCGCAGACGCTGGCGCTGGTGGGCGTGCCGATGCGCCGCGTGATCCGCCTGACGCGCGACGCGCGTGATGCGCGCTACAGCCTGCTGCGTGGCTACTTCCATGGCGCCGACGACGACACCGTGGAAGAGCTGCAGCAGGCACGGCTGTCGACCATCGCGCTGCCGGTGGCCGCGGCCTGCATCGGCCACAAGCTGGCCGACCTGGCGCTGCACGCGGTGGGCGTGCAGGTGGTGTCGGTGCGCCAGGCCTCGGGCCGTGTCGTGGCCGGCCACGACGGCCTGGTGCTGGCCGCCGGCGACACGCTGGTGATCAGCGGACTGCCCGAGCCGCTGGCGCTGGCCGAAGAGAAGCTGCTGAAGGGCTGACCGGTGCTCGGCCTTGCCGGCGCAGGGATAGCGCCGCAGCGGCAGCTGCCACCCGAATGGCGGGCCACAATGCGCAGCCTTCACCTCTGCCACACACCACCATGACCGAACCGCTGCGCCTGGGCATCCTGAGCACCGCCAACATCGCCCATGGCTTTGCCGACGGCGTGGCCGGATCGAGCCTGGTGCGCGTCGACGCGGTGGCCAGCCGCAGCGCCGAGCCGGCGCTGGCCTTCGCGCAGCGGCACGGCATTGCCCGCAGCCACGCGCGCTACGAAGACCTGCTGGCCGACCCGGCGATCGATGCGATCTACAACCCGCTGCCCAACAGCCTGCACGCGCCCTGGACCGAGGCCGCGCTCAAGGCCGGCAAGCACGTGCTGTGCGAGAAGCCATTGACCGTGACGCGCGCCGAGGCCGAGCCGCTGTTCGCGCTGGCGCGCGAGCGCGGGCTGGTGCTGCTGGAAGCCTTCCCGTACCGCTACCAGCCGCAGACGCTGCGCGTGCGCGAGCTGCTGGCCGAGGGCGCGATCGGCCAGGTGCGGCTGATCCAGGCCTACTTCGGCTTCTCGCTGCGCGAAGGTCCGAACATTCGTTTCGACCCGGCACTCGGCGGTGGCGCGTTGCTTGATGCCGGTTGCTACGCGGTGAGCTTCGCGCGCATTGCCGCCGGCGCCGCGCCAGTCTCGGCGCTGGCGCAGGCGCGTTGGACCGAGCGCGGGGTCGACCTCGCGCTGACCGGCACCGTGCACTACGCCAACGGCGCCGCGGCGCAGATCGGCTGCGCGATGGACACCGCGGTGCAGCGCCTGGCGCTGGTGGTCGGCAGCGAGGGCGTGATCGAGACCGACTACCTCAACCACACCAGCCAGGCCCGACCTGGCTGCCTGCGCCTGCGCCGCGGCGCCGGCTGGGACGCCACGACGCAGGACGAACCGTATGCGCTGGCCAACGGCTTCCGCTGCGAGGCCGAGCACTTTGCGCGTCAGGTGGCGCTGCCGGCCGCGCAGCGCGATCAGGAAGACGAGGCCTTGAGCCTGCAGAACATGGCCACGCTCGAGGCGCTGCTGCGCAGCGCGCACGAGGGGCGGGTCGTGTCGATCGATGCGCGCTGACGGCACTGCTGGTGGCAAGGCCCTGATCGGGGCGTAGGCCGCGCGGCAGCGCGCAAGCTGTCGGTCTGATCCACCGCAGCCCGCCGCTACTTGCCAATGCAAAAGCGGCTGAAGATCTCGCCCAGCAGGTCGTCGCTGGTGAAGGCGCCGGTGATCTCGGCCAGCGCGTCATGCGCCAGGCGCAGTTCCTCGGCCAGCAGGTCGAGCGCGGCGTCGGCCACCGCGGCATGGGCCTGCGCAGCCTCGAGGTGCTCGCGGGTGCGCTGCAGGGCCTGCACGTGGCGCTTGCGGGCGATGAACACGCCTTCGGGTGCGGCATGCCAGCCGGCGCGTTCGAGCAGCGCCTGGCGCAAGGCGGCCAGGCCCTCGCCGCTGCGCGCGGACAGGGTCAGTTCGCCTTCGCGCGGCGGCGGCATCGAAGCCACTGCATCGGCCTTGTTGTGCACATGCAGGATGCGCTGCGGCTCGTCGAGCCGCAGGCGCTCGGCGATCGCGGCCTCGGCGGCCTCGTAGGCGGGCTCGCCGCGGCGCGTCAGGTCGTGCAGGAAGATCACCGCGTCGGCCTGGTTGATCGCATCCCAGCTGCGCGCGATGCCGATGCGCTCGACCTCGTCCTGCGTGCTCTCGCGCAGCCCGGCGGTGTCGATCACGTGCAGCGGCACGCCGTTGATCTGGATCGTCTCGCTGACCTTGTCACGCGTGGTGCCCGGAATCGGCGTGACGATGGCCAGTTCGGCGCCGGCCAGCGCGTTCAGCAACGAGCTCTTGCCGACGTTGGGTTGGCCGGCCAGCACCACCTGCAGCCCCTCGCGCAGCAGCGCGCCCTGGCGCGCCTGGTCGAGCACGGCGACCACCGCCCGCACGATGGCGTCGAGCTGGCCGCGCGCATCGGCCTTCTCGAGGAAGTCGATCTCTTCTTCGGGAAAGTCCAGCGTGGCCTCGACCAGCATGCGCAGGCGCACGATGCGCTCGCGCAGCGCGTCGACCTCTTGCGAGAAAGCGCCGGACAGCGAGCGCCCGGCCGAGCGCGCCGCGGCTTCGGTGCTGGCCTCGATCAGGTCGGCAACGGCTTCGGCCTGGGCCAGGTCGAGCTTGTCGTTGAGGAACGCGCGCTCGGTGAACTCGCCCGGGCCGGCCAGCCGGAGGCCGGGCAGTCGTGGACGGCCGGTGGCAGGATCGGCTTCGGCCGCGGCTTCGAGGCAGCGCGCGAGCAGCAGTTGCAGCAGCACCGGCCCGCCGTGGGCCTGCAGCTCCAGCACATGCTCGCCGGTGTAGGAGTGCGGCGCCGGAAAGTGCAGCGCCAGGCCCTGGTCGATGGTCTGGCCATCGCCGGCCCGCAGCGGGCCGTAGTGGGCATGGCGGGGCTTCAATGCGCGTCCGCACAAGGCCTCGACCAACGGCGTCAGCGATTCGGCGGCCGAGACACGCACGATGCCCACCGCCCCGCGGCCGGGCGCGGTGGCGATCGCAACGATCGGCTCATGGTGGCGGGGCAGCGTCACCGGGGCATTCTGGCCCAGGCATGGGGCGGGGGGTCTGGCTGCGCGACCAGCCGGCATGACGGGCCGCCGGCTGGTCGACGCAGATGGCGCGGGGTGGAGCGTCGGGCAGGCCGCGTGGCCCGCTCGTTGACACGCCCCAGGGCCGGTGTTTGGCACACCAGGGGTCCCCGCATTGATCAAGGTACCGGGACTCGCTGAGCGGCTTCACCGCGACTCGGCCCGATAACCGCATATTCGGCCGACGCCCGCCTGTTTCAACCCCCCCGAGTGGGGAGGACCAGCACTCCGCCGTGCCACTTGTCACAGCAGCCCAGCAGACGCCACGGGTCCGGCTCCGCCGGCCCGTCGGCGTCGCCCCCTCGAGGGGGCAGCGCCGCAGGCGCTCCGGGGGTGGGCCTATTTCACGCCGATCTGCCGATTGATGAACCACTGCTGGGCAATGCCCAGGATGTTGTTCGTCAGCCAGTACAGCACCAGGCCGGACGGGAAGAAGAAGAACATCACGCTGAACATCAGCGGCATGATCCACATCATCTTGGCCTGCACCGGGTCGGCCGGCGTCGGGTTCAGCCAAGTCTGGAACATTGTCGACGCGGTCATCAGCAACGGCAGGATGTACAGCGGATCTTTCGTCGACAGGTCGTGGATCCAGCCGATCCACGGCGCGTCACGCATCTCGACGGTGGACAGCAGCACCCAGTACAGCGCAATGAAGAAGGGCATCTGTACGAAGATCGGCAGGCAGCCGCCAATCGGGTTGACCTTTTCCTCGCGGTAGATGCGCATCATCTCCTGCTGCATCTGCTGCGGCTTGTCCTTGTAGCGCTCGCGCAGCTCCATCACCCGGGGGTTGATGGCCTTCATCTTGGCCATCGAGCGGTAGGCGCTGGCATTGAGCCAGTAGAACGCGATCTTCAGCAGCACCACCAGCGCGACGATGGCCCAGCCCCAGTTGTGCAGCAGGCCGTGCAGCGCATCGAGCAGCCAGAACAAGGGCTTGGCGATGATCGCGAAGATGCCGTAGTCCTTCACCAGCTCGAGGTTGGGCGCCAGCGCGGCGAGCTTCTTCTCCTCCTGCGGGCCGGCGAAGAGCTGGGCCTCGTGCACCAGCTTGCCGTCGGCCGCCAGCTCACCCAGCGGCAGCACCATCGCAATCGAGTAGAGGTTGCCGCTTGGCCGGTCGGTGCGGAACTCGCGCGCGCTGGGCTTGCTCACCAGCCAGGCCGAGTTGAAGTAGTGCTGCACCATCGCGATCCAGCCGTCGTTGGCCTTCTCGATGGTGTGGAAGGATTCGCCCTTCTTGTCGCGCTCGGCCTTTTCCTTGTCGAGCTCCTTGAAGTCGAACTTGCGGTACTTGCCGGCCTCGGTGTACAGCGCCGGCCCGGTGAAGGCGCTGGGGGCCATGAACATGCTGCTGGGCGGCACCTGGCCATGCCGCGCGAGCTGCAGGTAAAGCTCGGGCTTGATCACCGCCGACGAGCCGTTGCGCAGCTCGTGCTTGACGGCGATCGTGTAGCTGCCGGGCTGGAAGGTGAAGGTCTTGATCAGCCGCACACCGCCCTGGTCGGCCGATTCGAAGCTCAGGCTCAGGTCCTTGTCGCCGGGCTTCAGGCTGCGTTCACCCGGTGCCACGGTCATCGGCGTCAGGTGGTTCGGCAGCTGCACGCCGGCCTGCTGCGTGACCAGGCCGGTCTGCGCGAAGTACTCGCTGCCGGCCGTGTTGTCGAACAGCAGCATGTTGCGCTTCGGATCGTCGGCGTCGCGGTACTTCAGCAGCTCCAGCCGCACCAGCTGGCCGCCCAGGCTGTTGAAGGTGGCCTTCAGCACGTCGGTGCTGATGACCACCAGTTCGCCGGTGGCCGACGGGCTGGCAGCGGGCGTTGCGGCAGCCCCTGCGGCTGCAGCGGTGCCTGTTGCGGCCGGCACACCAGACGCCGCCGGCGCGGCACCGGCCGCGACCGGCCGGCTCGCCGACGGGCTGAACATCGACGGATGGCCGTTGTACTTGTTCCAGGCGTCCCACAGCAGGACGAGCGAGGCGGAGAACACCACCCACAGGATGGTGCGGCGCATATCGGTCATGGGCGGGTCTTCGAGAGCAGACGGGTGAACAGGCGGGGCGGCTGGTCCGGTACCGGATCGCAGCCGCCGTCGCACCAGGGGTGGCAGCGCAGTATGCGGGTGGTCATCAGGTAGCTGCCAACCAGCGCACCATGGCGCTCCAGCGCCTGCAGGGCGTAGGCCGAGCAGGTCGGCTCGAATCGGCAGGCATTCCCGAGCCAGGGCTTGAGGAAGAAGCGGTAGCCGCGCACCAGCCCTGTCAGCAGGACTTGCGGCAGGCGCATCAGCAGGTCGATCACGGGATGGCGACCGGCAAAGGCAGCAGCACGGGCCGGCGAGCGCTCAGCGCGCCACGGCGGCGCGTTGCAGCAGGGCCTGCAGCTCGACGTGCACGCTGTGCCGCAAGGGCTGCGAGGCCGGGCTCGGAAACTGCCGCGGGTCGAAAGCAGACTTCAGCCGCAACACCCACAGTCCCGCTGGCAAGCCGCCAGCCTGCGCGGCCATCACGGCACGCATCTGGCGTTTCAGCAGGTTGCGGGTGACCGCACGGCGCGCATGGCGCTTGGGCACCACGGTGCCCAACCAGACGCCCTGAGGCCTGCTTGCAGACGACTCATCCACAGCCTGTGGGCTAGTTGGTGCACCAGCTGTGGATAACTGGCTGACAACTGGCTCGGTCGTGCGCTTTCGGGCCGGCAGCGAAGGGTTTGCCGCCAGGTGATGGACGGCAAAGTGGGCGCTGCGCGAACGTGGCGCCTGGGCCAGCACGCTCTCGAAATCGGCCGTCCGCACGATGCGACCGACCATGTTCGCCAAGGCGGTGTCAGCCCTGGTGGCGAATCAGACCTGCGACAGGCGCTTGCGGCCCTTGGCGCGGCGCGCCGAGATCACCGCACGGCCACCACGGGTCTTCATGCGGACGAGAAAACCGTGCGTGCGGGCGCGGCGGACTTTGGACGGCTGATAGGTGCGCTTCATGTTGCTTTCCTCGGGGAGCCTACGAAAGGCTGAGAACTCCCCTCAGAAGCTCGCCCGAGTGGGCTGCTTCCTGCTTTTTAGGGCGTTGGGGAAACCCACTATTAGAGCAAAAAGGCCCTTTCCGGTCAAACACTTGCACCACAACCTGCGGCCTGGCGCGGGGCTTGACCCACCGCAGCAAACTGTGGATAACAGCGGTCCTGGCGGCCACGGGGGCCTACAATGCCGCCGCTCTGAGAAGAACTTGTCCACAATGAGCCTTGACCTCTGGCAACGCGGCTGCGAGCGCCTCGCCGTCGAATTGCCCGAACAGCAATTCAACACCTGGATACGGCCGCTGCCCGCCGCCGACATCATCGACGATGGCGACGAGGGTGCGGTGGCATCGGTGCGCGTGCCCAACCGCTTCAAGCTGGACTGGATCCGCTCGCAGTACGCCAACCGCATCGAAGGGGTGCTGAGCGATCTCGCTGGCAAGCCCGTGCGGCTGGAGCTGACGCTGGCCCCGCGCGAGCCGCTGCCGGCGCGCAGCGCATTGCCGGCCAACCAGCCGATGCGGGCCGCCGCGCTGCTCAATGGCCAGGCGCTGGCGGCTTCCACCAGCGTACGCCCGGCCGGCAGCGGGTCGGCCGCGAACGCGGCCGCCGGGGCGATCAACGGTCACCTGCCACCGGCCGCCCACAGCCATCGCCTGAACACCGCGCTCACCTTCGACACCCTGGTCGCCGGACGCGCGAACCAGATGGCCCGCACCGCGGCGCTGCACGTGGCCGGGGCACCCGGCGTGATGTACAACCCCTTGTTCATCTATGGCGGCGTCGGCCTCGGCAAGACCCACCTGATCCATGCGGTCGGCAATGCGCTGCTGAAGGACAAGCCCGATGCCCGCGTGCTGTACCTGCACGCCGAGCAGTTCATCTCCGACGTCGTCAAGAACTACCAGCGCAAGACCTTCGACGAGCTGAAGGCCAAGTACCACTCGCTCGACCTGCTGCTGATCGACGACGTGCAGTTCTTCGCCGGCAAGGACCGCACGCAGGAGGAGTTCTTCAACGCCTTCGAGGCGCTGCTGGCCAAGCGGGCACACATCATCATGACCAGCGACACCTATCCCAAGGGGCTGGTCGACATCGACGAGCGGCTGACCAGCCGCTTCGATGCGGGCTTGACGGTGGCGATCGAGCCACCCGAGCTCGAGATGCGCGTCGCGATCCTGATCCGCAAGGCCCAGTCCGAGGGCGCGACGATGCCCGAGGACGTGGCCTTCTTCGTCGCCAAGAACGTGCGCGCCAACGTGCGTGAACTCGAAGGCGCCCTGCGCAAGGTGCTGGCCTACAGCCGCTTCTCGCACAAGGAGATCAACATCAGCCTGGCGCGCGAGGCGCTCAAGGACCTGCTGTCGATCCAGAACCGCCAGATCTCGGTCGAGAACATCCAGAAGACGGTGGCGGACTTCT
>CAZXLI010000300.1:0-8352 GCA_964641795.1 uncultured Bordetella sp.
AGCGGATCCAGCGCCATGCACCACTCCACCACTTCAATCAGGTTGTCGGAGTAGACGCCGCGCAGCCGCGCCAGCGCGATGGCGATGCGGTCTTTCTCCAGCCGCTGCGGCGCCTCGTTGGGCGGGTAGCCCTGCATGCAGGCGTAGATGCAGGCGCCGATGGCGTAGATGTCGGTCCACGGGCCCAGCGTGCCGTCGCGGCGGTACATCTCGGGCGCGGCGAAGCCGGGCGTGTACATCGGGCGGATGAAGTTGCCTTCCTTGGACAGCACTTCGCGCGCGGCGCCGAAGTCGATCATCACGGCGCGGTTGTCGTCGGTGATGAAGATGTTGGCCGGCTTGATGTCCAGGTGCAGCATCTTGTGCTGGTGCACGATGCGCAGGCCGCGCAGGATCTCGTCGAACAGCGAACGGATCGTGGATTCGCGGAACACCTTGTCGCGCTTCAAATCGCGCGCGGTGACGATGAAATCCTGCAGCGTGTCGCCCTGCAGGTAGTTCATCACCATGTAGACGGTTTCGTTCTCGCGGAAGAAATTGAGCACCGAGACAACGCTCGAATGCGAGATCTGCGCGAGCGAGCGACCTTCTTCGAAGAAGCTTTTCAGGCCCAGGCGGTACAGCGGCTGCTTCTCGGGCTTGACGCGCGGCGTCAGTTCGCCCGGCGAGCGCTCGGCCAGCGATGCCGGCAGGTACTCCTTGACGGCCACCAGGTGGCGATCGGCGTCTTCGGCAAGGTACACGACACCAAAGCCCCCGGCCGCCAGTTTCTTGACGATCGAGTAACCACCAACCACGGTGCCCGCAGGCAACGGGGCGGGTTTCGGCTTTGACATAATCGTCGTTTTCTCGAATGAAAAAGGTCGATGGCAGTTTATAGCATGACCGGTTTTGGCAGCGCCACGGCAAGCGCTGCAAGCCCCAGCAATGCCAGCGGCCACAGCACTGAGAGCGTGCCACCGATCGCAGGCACCGTGGGTGTCGAATTGCGATCGGTCAACGGCCGTTTCCTCGATTTCAGCCTGCGCCTGCCCGACGAAATGCGCGGCCTCGAGCCTGCGCTGCGCGAACTGGTCGGCGGCGCCTTCCGCCGCGGCAAGATCGAGCTGCGCCTGACGACCCAGCGTGAGTCCGACACCGCCTGGCCGCAGCCGCAGCTGGAACAACTGAGCAAGCTGGCGCGGCTGGAATCCACCGTGCAGACCTGGCTGCCGCATGCGCGGCCCTTCAGCGTCAACGAGGCCTTGAACTGGTGCCGCAGCGGCGGCAGCGCCGAGCGGCTGGATGAGGCGGCGATGGAAGCCGCGCGACGCGCCGTCGACGCCTTGCGCGAGGCCCGCGCGCGAGAAGGCGACCGGCTCGTGGCCATCCTGCTCGAACGCATCCAGCGGCTGCGTGAACTGGCCGCACAGGCCGTGCCGCTGGTGCCGGCCGTGGTCAAGCGTCAGCAACAACGATTTCTCGAGCGCTGGCACGAGGCGCTGGCCAATGCCGGCGCGGGTTCCACCGTCAGCGCCGAGGCGTTGCACGAGCGCGCCCTGAACGAAGCCGCGGCCTATGCGCTGCGCATCGACGTGGCCGAAGAACTCTCTCGGCTGCAGGCCCACCTGGACGAGATCACCCGCCTGCTGAACACCGGCGGCGAATTGGGCAAGCGGCTGGACTTCCTGATCCAGGAACTGCACCGCGAGGCCAACACGCTGGGCTCGAAATCCTCCGCGCTCGACCTCACCAACATCTCGGTCGAGATGAAGGTCGCGATCGAGCAGATGCGCGAGCAGGTGCAGAACATCGAGTGACGTTTCCCCGGGTGCCATGCCACCCCAAAACGCCGCCCAAGTCGTTGATTTACAAGGGAAAGTGATTTCATGCGGTAGCGAGCCGTCCCAGCGCAGCGCACGCTTGGTGTGGGGTAAATCGTGGGGTAAATCAGCGACCCCGCGGCCCTCGGAGGGTCCTCCGAAAAATTTACCCCACAGATCTGGCTGGAGGCCGCGCCATGACTGGGATTTCGCGAAACGCTACCGACAAGACTCTGAGGGCCTGGCTCACCGCCGGCCCGGTGGACAGGGGCATTGGCGACGGACTGACGTTCGTTGCTAGCGAGGCCGGCGCCCGCGAGGGCAAGGCTTCGTGGATCCTCCGCTTCCGCTTTGGTGGACGGCACCGGGAGAAGGTCCTTGGGCGGTACCCTGACATTTCACTGAAGGACGCCCGGGATCTCGCGCGCAAGGACCGCGCGCTCGTTCAGCAGGGGGTAGATGTCGCCGCCGTCAAGCGCCAGGAAAAGCTCAAGGCCCTCGAGGTCACCGATGTGGCCGGCCTTGGCCGCCTCTGGTTTGACCGACACATCGCCAAGCTGCACAAGTATCCGGAGGTCGTCGAGCGCGTCTTGAGGCGACACATCAACCCGACCATCGGCAGGCTGCCCGTCGAGGCAGTGCGGCCGGTGGACATCGACGGTGTGCTGACCAGGATCGTTTCTGGGGGCGCGCCCACGGTGGCCAACGATGCCTTGCGATACATGCACCGCATGTTCCACTTCGCCCTCAAGCGCAAGTGGATCGACATGAACCCGGCCGACGGGTTCGAGCTCTCGGACGCGGGCGGTACGGAACGACCTCGCCAGCGCTGGCTCGCCCGCGCAGAACTTTGCGCCCTGGCAAAGGACATGCGTGACACGCCGAACTTCGGGCGCGTCAACGAACTGGCCGTCTGGCTCCTCCTGGCCCTGTGTGTTCGCAAGATGGAACTACTGTCAGCCAAGCGCGCCGACTTCGACCTCACCAAGGGGATCTGGAACTTGCATCGCAACCGCACCAAGACAGGGGTGGCGATCGAGATTCCGCTGGCGCCCCAGGTCGTCACCTGGCTGTCCGAGGTCATGGTGTTTGCGTCCGGCAGCGATCAGCTTTTTCCGGCGCGTCGCCTCGTCCACGTGAAGAACGGCGCCCCTCGAAAGAACCGTTTCGAACACGTCAGCCCCGACACGCTGAACGTCGCCTTGAAGCGACTCCCTCTGAAGGGCATCGATCACTTCACCGTGCACGACATGAGAAGAACAGCCCGCACGCACATGGCTGCGCTCGGCGTCGATCGCTTCGTCGCCGAGCGAGCGTTGAACCACAAGCTGCGCGGCGTCGAAGGCACATACAACCAGCACGACTACTTCGACGAACGCAGGACGGCGCTGCAGCGCTGGGCAGCCATGCTGGCCGCCATCAGCCGAGCGGAGCCCTTCAACGTCGTGAGCATGCAGTCGAAGCGCGGCACTTGATGCACTGCAACACCGGCCGCGTTCCGGATTCGCTCAGGTTCTCCGTTCCGGCAAACTGAAGGATTGACGGCGCGGCATGTACCGCTGTTCGGCGATCCAACTGCGCAAGTCTTCGGCGCGCCATGCCGTGATGCCCGCAGAGAGCTTGACGGGCTGAGGGAACGAACGCGCCTGCACCCGTCGCCACAACGTCGACTTCGAGATCGGAACGAACGCCAGTACCTGCCTCTGACGAAGGAACCCCGTCTCGGGAAGTGAGGGGCCAGAGCCAGATCGATCCACGGGGGGTTGATGTGCTGCAGACGACTGGTCGTGCACGTCACTATTGCCCATGTTGTCACTCCAAGGCGACCCGGGTCGCCATAACGTGTGACCACCTGTCTTTGGCCGGGCGCGATCACGGAGTAGCCGCGGCAAGCCGGACGCAGCGCGACACTTCATGCCACGGCATCCGGAGCGCGACATGAATGTTTGGGAAGTCTCTGGTGCCGGTGCGGCAAGGCACTCGTCCGCCGGCGAAGTCCCAGCGGTGGTCAAGCCTGGGCAGGTATCGACTGCTACGCCACGCCTGATGCGTGGATGTCGCGTCACCAACACGGTACAGCGCGCGATGCGCGACAAAGGGTAGCGCGCCCCAACGCCAGTCGATCGCGTGCTTCGCCCGCTCGACAGGCGAATGCTCGCGCCCCGCGGGGGGATTTGCGGTGGCGATGCTCACGCGGCTCTGCAGCGCCGCCGGTGGCTGCAGCCTTGGCAAGTCACCGGTGACAGCGGCAATTTCGAAACTGCAGCCCCGCGCAACAACATGGAATGCCTCATCGCCAGCAACCCGACGGCGGCAGGTGGCAGCAACTCGACGCGATGTGCTCGAGTGGCTCGCTCGCCCGCGAGTTCGACGACCACGTAGCCGTAGCTGCTGACTTCGGCCGTCGTAGCGGTCAGGGCAACCCTCTGCGCCGACAGCTCGATCACGTCCGAGAGATAGACCCGATCGGCGCTGCGTGTCTTCAGTTCGACGAGCACGATCTGACCGTCGCGTGCCCGATAGGCTCGATCGACACGGGCCACGATCTGGATCGCATCGTTCGAGCGAAAGATCTGCTCGGCGTAGGCAACCTCGCAGCCCCGCAACTCAGATGGAACCCAGCGTTCGCGGCGCCACATTCGTCGCCCGACGAAACGCGTCGCGAGCCACAGCGCCTTCGCCAACGCAACGAGCGAGACCGCCACCAGGCAGGCATCAGCCAGCATGCCAGGAATCCAGGCACTTCAGGAAGATCTCAACCATCCGAGCAACTGCTCTCAGGACTACGCGCGCGGGGATGCGTGCCAGAGGCCACCGGTCGAAGAGCCGGCAGATCGCGGGCGCCACGCGGTAGTAGTGCACGATCACCGAGCGACCCACGGCAGATGGTCGCAAGACGCGGTCGCGAAAGGCCCGTAGCACCACGGTCTCAGGCGCCACGTCGCCGAACACGTGCGTCGCGATAAAGCACCGCCCCGCCCGCCCGCCGCGGCCGCCCGCCGACCGTGCGAAATCCGCATGCGCCCGCAGGCCCCTCTCCAGCGCCGCCCGTTGTTGCGCAGAGGGGCGCTTGCCATGGCGGTGCTCGAACACCACCAGCCGCTCGCAGATGCCCATCTGCGCCAGCTGTGAGGCCGTGACGCTTGCCACCTCCTTCCTGCGACGCATCGTCAGTCCTCGTCGGCACTGGCAGGTGCCGCGAAAGCATGGTTGGTCTGGCGGGCCACCGCCGGATCGATCCGGGTCGGAGCAGCCGTCTCGACGGTGGGCCGCACCGCTGCCGTTCGCTCTCCTTGCTCGGCTCGCAGCCCTTCGTGTGCCAGGAACCGGAGCCGGTTGACACGCTTGGTCCCCTTGTTGAAGCGCACCAGGTCGTCGAAAAGGCGCGGGTTGTCCTCGCGTGACAGTTCGAATAGCAGACGCAGCGGCTGCGCCGCCCGCACAGGATCTGGACTCATGCGTCACCTCGTTTGTCGCCGAGGCACTCGCTGTCGCGCAGCGACGTGGCCGCGTAGTTGTTACCGGCAATCTGATAGCCGCGCACGTTGGCGAATATGGGATCCTTCACCTCGCGCACCTGGTGCGACGAAAACGCCTGCAGCACTGCGCGCTTGAACAGGAAGGCACCGCCACCGACGAGGATCACGTTCTGAACGTCGTAGGAAGCGCCGATGCGTCGCATCATCGTGGCGACGGCCTGGCGGGCGATGCTCTCGACCATCGGCTTGGTCCGTGCCAGCGGATAGGTCTTCTGGTAGACCGTCAGCGGTCTGTTGGTGCGAAGCGCGATGTCGATGGCGTCCAGATGCGCGTACGGCGCCCCGATCTCCGCGCTGACATCGTCCGCGATGAGGTTGAGGATGTCGGAGACGCCCCGGTCGACCGAGTGACTGCGCTTGTGCGACAACTTCATCCCTCGGGCGACGAGCCAGTCGAAGGTCCGCGATCCTGGGTCGATCACCAGGCTGTGTTCGTCCTCCATCTCCACCACCCGGTCGTGCTGCGCTGCATAGTCGATCAGGGCACCGTGCGGCTGCGCCATCGCGAGCGCCTTGCGAACGACGACGGTCTTGCCGTCGCCAACGTCGTGCGTCCCTGTCATCAGCTTTTCCAGCGCGGCCTTCTGTGCCCCGAACATGGCGACCGGAAGTCCCACCACCAGGAGGTCGATCGTGTCGACCTTCATCGTCCGCAGCGCGCCGCGCGCCAACGCCAAGTACTCCGGCGTGTCGATGTAGCGGCTGTGGAGTTGCGTGGCGCGGAATCCGTCGCCGGCCAGCATGACGTCCGGACCGACCTCGTAGAAGACGCCCTTGATCGGGATCGCGAAGGTCCGGCGCCGCTCGGCTCCCAGGGACCTCGATGGGTCGCGTGTGCTGAGGCACGCCAGCGACGGAAAACTGGTGCAGCGGGTCTCGCTGCCGAACGTCCCGGTCACCAGCTTCGTATAGCCGAAACCGACATCGATGGCTCTGACGATTGCTTGCATGGGTTTGCGCTCCAGTAGGGTGGCCCTGCCGTGAAGCATCAAGGCGGCGGAGTTCGGGATCCAGTTGAAAGTCCCACGCTGATCACGCCCTATCGCGATCAGGTCGCGTTCCATCTCGACTCGCACATTGGCTGGCTCGCTCTCCACTTCGATGCGCCCTTCAGTGCTTGATGAGTCGCTCTACGGTCTCAGCTCAGTGCGGGTTGTCAAGGGCAGTGGTCGGAGCGGCGGACCGAGACCGCGCGTGGACGCGCCAATTCGGAGTCAGAGGTCGAGCAGGAGCTTGTCAACCCCCTCGTGACGTGCAGTGCCGCACACACTCATGGCGCGCTCATTGGCACTTTTCGCGCTTGCGCTGGCCGCCGCCATAGCGCAATATTCCTTCGCGTCAAGCCGGTCCTGCTTTTCAACCGAGTGCGCCGGATCCCGAATCCGCCGCCGAAGAAAGCCCTTCAAGCACACCGTGGGCCTCGAGCCCCGTCCGGAGCGGACTCGATCTGCTCATCCTCCCTCCTCGAGCAGTCGGGGACCTGGAGGTTCTGGTCCGCGTCGCCCCCCAAGGCGCGACGATGCACTCCCCTGTACTGCTGCTTCACGCACTGCGGCCGCTCCTGAAGCGAACCGCAACCGTCCCGATCCGGCTTGACCGGTCCAGACGGACGCGCGTGAACGGGCTGCACACCGCGTTGGCTGCGGTGTGACCAGTCAGCCCGGCAGCAGTGCCATGTCGGCGTCCCTCTGGCGCCTCGTGCAGGTGATGCCCGCACACATGCCACGCGAGCCACCCGGGCAACCGCTAGTGGCTTCGCGGCCTGCTCCTCGAGGGCAGGTGGCCACGCGTGTACGCAGCGTGTGCAGGGCGATCACTTTTACGAAACGCCTGGATGGCGGTTGCCTGCCAGCAAACCCATCCGAAACCCCTGGTCCCGCGCGTGGGAGCGCGCTCACGAACGGCATCACTGACGGAGCAATGAATGGCCTCTACCGATCCACTCGTCGTCGACCTCGACAAACTGCCGCTGCAGCCGGACCGCTGCATGCACGTGCTGGCGCTGATCCTGCGCAGGCACAACTGGCAGCACGCTGCCAAGGCCAAAGGAGTCGGCTACCGCACGGCACAGGCGCGAGGTCGCCTCTGCGTCTGGCTGTTCCGGTTCCTTCGGCACAACGCGACCAAGACGTTCAAGCTCGATCCGCGTTCGTTCAACGGCCGGCACGCCGACTTCGTGCTGGCGCACTGGTGCGCCGAGGCCAAGGCCGGACGCCTGGCGCCGGCAACGATCCCGACCTACTACTCGCACCTGAAGACATTCACCCGGTGGATCGGCAAGCCAAAGCTGTTGAAGCCGATCAGCGCGTACTTCGACGACCCGGCGCTCTACGGGCGCAGCGGCATCGCCACCGAGGACAAGTCCTGGCGCGCGGTAGGGATCGATGTCGCGACCGTCATTCGCGAGGTGGAGTCCTTCGACAGGCATGCCGCGGCTTGCTTGTGGCTGATGATGGCCTTCGGGCTGCGCTTCAAGGAAAGCCTGATGCTCAGGCCGCACATGGACGTCGTGACGGCGGCACAAGCCGGAAGGCCTTCAGCTTCCACCGGCGTGGGTGTTGTCGGTCCGGAGGTCTTCCTCGACACGCATCGCGGCACCAAGGGCGGCCGCCGTCGCTTCATCCCGGTGGATGACGATCTTGGTCGACACGCCCTGGACTGTGCGCGCCAGGTCGCGCTGGCGCCCCATGGCAGCGTCTGTGATCAGCGGCTGACGCTCAAGCAGGCGCTGCGGCGCCTGCGTTATGTGATGGAGCGCTTCGGCATCACCCGGTGTGACCTGAAGGTCGTTCCGCATGGCCTGCGCCACCAGTTCGCCGCCGATGTCTACCGCGCGCGAACGAACGCGGCGCCGCCCATTGCCGGCGGCACGAAGGTCGCGCCAGGCGTTGATGCCAGTGCGCGTGCCAACGTGGCCGCCCTGCTTGGTCACGGGAGGTCAAGGATTGCTGCCGCCTATTTAGGCCAGTCCGCCGTTATGCGCAGCAAGGGCCGCAAGCCCGGCGATTCGC
>CAZXLI010000301.1:0-8316 GCA_964641795.1 uncultured Bordetella sp.
TGCGCACGACATCGACATGCTGACCATCGGCCAGTACCTCGCGCCCTCAGGGCACCATCTGCCGGTGCGGCGCTACGTGCATCCCGACACCTTCAAGATGTTCGAGGCGGAAGCCATCAAGATGGGTTTCACCCATGCGGCGGTCGGCGCAATGGTGCGATCGAGCTACCACGCGGACAAGCAGGCCGCCGAAGCGGGCCTGAGCGGCACAGTCTGAAAGCGGCTCTGCCGGCCCGGGGCCCGATCAGGCCTCGGCAAGCAGCTTTTCGACCAGTGCGTGCAGTTCCGCGAAGTCCGGCTCCCCGACAAAGCGCTTGACGATCCGGCCGCGCTTGTCGATCAGCACCGAGGTCGGCGTCAGGCGCACTTCGCCGAAGCTCTGCGCAATGTCGCCGGTGTTGTCGATCGCCACCACGAACGGGAGCTTGCGGCTCTCCGCGTAGTCGGCCACCGCCGCCGGCGCGTCGTACTCCATGGCCACCGCCAGCGTCTCGTATCCCCGGTCGCGGTACCGATGGTGCGTCGCAACGACCTGCGGCATCTCGTGCATGCAGGTGGTGCAACTGGTGGCCCAGAAGTTCACCAGCACGACCTTGCCCTTCAATTGCGCGGTGTTGTGCTTGCTGCCGTCCAGCGCCGTGTAGTCCACCTGCGGGGCGGCGGCCCGCGCCGTACCCATCAGCGCGAGCCAACTGCCGCCTGCCGCGGCCACCAGTGCGACGACAGCGGCAGTGGCAAGATGGCGGCGAGATAGCTTCATGATTGGAGGTGCGAGATGAGGCGCAGGCAGTTTACGCCGCTGGTCCCGGGCCTGCTGGCTTCGCTTTCGCTGCCGTCATGGGCTTTGGGCCTGAGCGAAACCGATGCGGCCGGTGGGGTCCGCGAGGCTCTGCAACGCGGCGCCGTCGCGGCCGTGGCCTCGCTGGGCCGCGTCGACGGCTTCCTCGGCAACCCCAAGGTGCGCATCCCGCTGCCTGGCGTGCTGGAAGACGCCGCCAAGCTGCTGCGCGCGACAGGCCAGAAGAAGCAGGTAGACGACCTGGTGGTGGCGATGAATCGCGCCGCCGAAGCCGCGGTGCCCGAAGCCAAGAACCTGCTGGTGCAGGCGGTGCGGGCGATGTCGGTGGAGGATGCGCTGAAGATCGTGCGCGGCCCCGACGATGCGGTCACGCGCTTCTTCGAAGGCAAGACGCGCCAGCCGCTGGGCGAGAAGTTCCTGCCCATCGTCACCCGCGCCACGGAGCGCGTGGCCCTTGCCGACAAGTTCAACGTCGTGGCCGGCAAGGCCGCGCGCATGGGGTTGCTGAAGGGGGAAGACGCCAACATCCAGCGCTACGTCACCGGCAAGTCGCTGGACGGGCTGTACCTGATGATCGGCGAGGAAGAGCGCCGCATCCGCCAAGACCCGGTGGGCACCGGCAGCGCGCTGTTGCGCAAGGTGTTCGGCCGCTGATCGGGTCGGCCGTTTGCTTCAGGCGTTGTCAGCGTCGTCGCGACAGCTCGATCACCAGGGCCGCCGGCAGCGCCTGGGCAAGGCCGTCGAGCCCGACCTTGGCGATCGCGGTGTCGCCCGGGGTGACCGGCTCGAAGCCATGGCCTTGCGCGGCAATCTCGATGAACGGCGGTGCGCCCGCTTCGTCCAGCAGCGAGCGGCGCAGGCGCTCCAGTGGTGCGCCGGCCAGCGTCGAGGCGTAGACCACGGCATGCGGTAGGCCGTCGGCGCAGTAGTCGCGAGCGGCATCCACGGAGGTCACGTAGTCGACCATCAGGTCCAGGCCTTGCACGGCCAGGCGCACCTGGTTGCGGATATCGCGGTCGGGCGCCATCACCAGCACCTGGCGGCCCGCCAGCAGCCGGGTGTCCGATGTTGCCGCCTGCGCAACGGTGGCCGGCATCGCGACGAGGCGCTCGAACTGCATCGTCAGCAGCGTCTGGGTCGGCGTCGTGTCCAGCTGCAATTGCACATCCATCGCATGGGCGGCGAACTGCATCAGGTGCCAGGACAGCGGCTCGCGCTCGTCGGCCGCGTGTGGGCGGCGCGTGAAGCGGCAGATCAGCACGGCCTGGGCTGCGGTCGGCCGCGCATCGAGCCGCAGATCAATGGCGGTGAGCGCGCATTCGCTGGCCCAGTCGAGCATGGCGCGCAGCAGCGTGCCGGCCAGGCTGACATCGCCCATCACCGTGGCGTTCGAGAGCGTGTCCCGAACCTCGCTGCCGGTGGTGCCGGCATCCTGACGGTGCTCATCCAGCAGTTCCAGCAGCGTGCGGGTCAGGTCCAGCGGTTCGTGCGTCTGGCGCACGAGGCCGCCCGCCAGACGTGCGATCTGCTGGCCGAGGATGCCGATGCGGCGGGCGTGGGCCACTTCCTCGCACAAGGCCTGCAATTCCTGGGGCGGCAGGCTCTCGCCCGCGGCCAGCGTGTTCACGCGCTCCAGTGCACGGGTCAGTGGGGCGGCTACCTCGGCAGCGACTTGGCCGACGATGTCGTGCAACGTGGCGGTCCGGGCGGGTGATTCGGTGGTTTTCATGCCGGGCTCCATGCTGGGCGCGGATCGGGGGGCGAATGGGCGCGATGCTGTGCGCGCTGGCGCTGGATGTCGACCCCGTGCGTCCGGGGGCGCAAATCGTCACCGTTTCTGCTTGTGAAATGTGTCACGAACGGGATGGCTGTGGGGCGCTGTTGATAATGCCGCCCCATGCCGCTGCGCTTCGCTTTGCCCTCCCCTTGCCGGGCCTCTGGATGGAGGGATGCAAAGGGCGTGGCAGTCGTGGCCGGGATGCTGCTCCTGGGGGCTTGTGCCCCGACGCTGGATTGGCGAGAGATGCGACCGGAGGGTGCCCATGTGCGTGTGGCGATGCCTTGCCGACCCGCCAGCCACGAGCGGCAGGTGCGGCTGGGCGGCGCACCCGTCGCCATGCGGCTGCTGGCTTGCCAGGTGGACGCCGGCACGTTCGCGCTGGCCTACGCCGATCTGGGCGATCCGGCGCGCGTGGCGCCAGCCCTGGCGGCCTTGGTCGAGGCAGCG
This sequence comes from uncultured Bordetella sp., assembly GCA_964641795.1. GTDB lineage: Bacteria > Pseudomonadota > Gammaproteobacteria > Burkholderiales > Burkholderiaceae_C > Pseudaquabacterium. Next base: position 3,027 of record CAZXLI010000301.1, read on the forward strand.
CGCAACAACGTGCAAGGGCGTGATCAGGTGCTGACGCCGGCCCAGGTGCCGGGCATGACGCCGCATCCGCAGGCCCTGCGCTGGCGCGTGCAGGGCCGGCTGCCGGATGGGCGTGCAGTCGCCTCGCAAGGGATGGTTTTTGCGCATGGCACCTGGGTGTACCAGGCCACCATCGTCAGCGAGCGGGCCGACGAGGACGCCTCACGCAGCTTCCTCGAGAGCCTGGTGGTTCTGCCGTGACGTCGCCAGCGGATCGTGACCCTGCTGCAGCGGGTCGGCGCCTGGCGGTGCAGATGTTCCTGTCTTTCGCCTTCACCTACTTTTTCTCGGCGCTGCTGCGGGCGGTGACCGCGACCTTGGCGCCGACCTTCAGCGCCGAACTGCAACTGGGTGCCGGCGACCTTGGCTTGATGGCCGGTGCGTACTTCCTCGGCTTCGCAGCGACGCAGCTGCCATTGGGCACGGCGCTGGATCGCTTCGGGCCGAAGCGGGTCCTGCTGGCCTTGTTGTTGCTGGCGGTGATCGGTTGCGTCGGATTTGCCGCGGCGCGCAATTTCGGGCAGATGCTGCTCGCGCGCGTGCTGATCGGGCTGGGCGTGTCAGCCTGCCTGATGGCGCCGCTCACCAGTTTTCGGCACCGCTTCGGCCCGAGTGTGCAGTTGCGCGCCAACTCCTGGATGCTGATGACCGGCTCGCTTGGCATGCTGGCCTCGACCCTTCCCGTGCAGTGGCTATTGCCGATGCTGGGCTGGCGTGGACTGTTCGCAGCACTGGCCGTGCTGCTGGTGCTGGCGATTCTGTTGATTCAGGTGGCGGTACCCGCCGATGAGCCGTCCGCGCCCGCCTCAGCGGCAACCGCGGCCGGCGGCTATCGTGAAGTCTTCGGTCATCGAGGTTTTCAGAGCATGGCGCCTATGGCCTTCTTCTGCTACGGCGGTCTGGTGGCCATGCAGTCGTTGTGGATTGGCCCCTGGCTGACGCAGGTGGGGCAGCGCAGTGCCGCCGAAGCGGCCCAGGGGCTGTTCCTGGTGAACCTCAGCATGCTGGTGGCCTTCCTGTGCTGGGGCCTGGTGACGCCGCGGCTCGCCCAAGCCGGCTGGCGGGCCGAGCGCATCATCGGTGTCGCATGGCCGGGCGGCGTGCTTGCGCTCGGTTGGATCGTGGCCTCAGGCGCAGACGCCGGCGCCTGGCACTGGGCCCTGTGGTGCGTGCTGACCAGCGTTGTGTCGCTCAGCCAGCCGGCGCTGGCGCAGGCCTTTCCGGCGCAATTGGCTGGTCGGGCGCTGTCGGCCTTCAACCTGGTGATCTTTGCCGGTGTCTTCACGCTGCAATGGGGCATCGGCCTGTTGATTGACGCGCTGCGGCACGCCGGCTGGCCGCCGTTGGACGCCTACCGCATTGCCTTCGGGCTGTTTCTCCTGGCGTGCGCGTCGTCGTTCGTGTGGTTGTGGTGGCGGCGTCGAATTGCCATCGGGGTGACACGGCAGGCGAGTGAAGCGCGCGGATAATCCGGGCCCGCGCATCGAACGACCATGTCACGCCTGCTTGTCATTGCCCACGCTCCGCTGGCCAGCGCTTTGCAGGCCGTGGCCGCGCACATCTTCCCCGACGCCGCTGCCGCGATGGTGGTGTACGACGTGCGTGCCGATCAGTCGCCCGAGGTCGTCGAGCAGATCGTCATGGCGCAGGTGGCGGCGCTCGGAGAGGAGGAACTGCTGATCCTCACCGACGTGTTCGGTGCGACGCCCTGCAATGTCGCGCGGCGCCTCGGCGAGCGGGCCTCTACGAGGGTGCTCGTCGGCGTCAATGTGCCCATGCTGTGGCGCGCATTGGGTCATCTGCACGAGCCGTTGGACAAGCTGGTCGCGCTGGCTTCAGCTGGCGCCACGCAAGGTGTGATGCAACTCGCCAACTCGCGCCCGCAAAACCAGGCCCAGAAGCCCGCCTCCCATGATCCGGACCACCATCACCATCAGCAATAAGCTCGGTCTGCACGCCCGCGCGTCGGCCAAGCTCACCAAGCTGGCCGGCAGCTTCCAATGCGAGATTCATATGAGCCGCAACGGACGCAGGATCAATGCAAAGAGCATCATGGGCGTGATGATGCTGGCCGCGGGGATGGGCTCGGAAGTCGAGATCGAGACCGATGGCGATGACGAGCAAGCGGCGATGACTGCGCTGCGCGCATTGATCGACGACAAGTTCGGCGAAGGCCAGTAGTTCGGCAATCAGACGATTGCTGCCTCAGCAACCCAGAAAGTGCCGGCGGTAGCGCGCCGGGAGGTCGGCTAGGCGCATCATCATCGGCAGATCGGCGGTGTTGAAGTCGGGGTCCCATGCCGGCGGGCCCAACACTCTGGCGCCGCAGCGCAGATAGCCTTTGATCAGCGCGGGTGCTTCGACCTCGTGATGCTGATCGAGTTGCTCGACCGGCAGCGGCAGCTTTGGTTGGACTTGCAGCTTGGCATCGGCCAGATGGGTCAGGCGCAGGCGCTGCCACAAGCTGGCGGCCACGTGGCCACCATCGCGCATCCCGATGCTGGCGCAGCCGATCATCGTGTGCAACTCATTGCGCCGCATGAACTCGCCGAGCGCAGCCCACAGCGCCAGGATCACGCCACCACTGCGCCAGCCTGGATCGACACAGGAGCGACCAAGTTCCACCATGCCACCGCGAAGCTCCTGCAGGTTCGACAGGTCGAACTCGGTGTCGCTGTACAGCCCGCCGGCACGCCGCGCCGCCCAGGGCGTCAGCACGCGGTAAGTGCCGATCACGCGGCCGGGCGAGCGGCGGTCTTCGCGAGTGCGTACGAGCAGGTGCTCGCAGTACCGGTCAAACCCATCTGCGTCATGTCCGGGAGGCGTGCCGGCGGCAGGCGAGGGGCGTGCACCCATCTCCTCGACGAAGACTTGATAGCGCAGGCGCTGGGCGGCCCGTACGTCGTCGAGGTGGCGGGCCCAGACCACCTCGATCTCAGGCGCTGGCGGCGCATCCTGCACCGGATCGTGAATGGCGATCGGATGCGCGAGGAGAGGCAGTTCCATGGTGGGCCATGTGGATGGTCGGGCTTTCCATCGTCGAAGCGCTCGATGACGCGGCAGTGAAGGCTGAATGACGGATTCGTGATCGCGCCGCGAATCGGGTTCGCACCTGGGCGGGCGAGGCGCTAAAGTGCGCTGCATGAGCATCCAAGTCTTCGGCTTGCCCGTGTCGCGCGGCATTGCCATTGGCCGCGCCGTGCTCGTGGCGTCCAGCCGGGTCGACGTGGCGCACTACTTTGTCGAGCCCGAGCATGCGGACGAAGAGATTGCCCGTCTGCGCCGCGCACGAGATGCGGTGGCCGGCGAGTTGCACGCCATGAAGCGCGACCTGCCGGGTGACGCCCCAGGTGAACTGGCTGCGTTGCTGGACGTGCACCTGATGCTGCTGCACGATGAGACCTTGGCTGATGCGACCAAGCGCTGGGTGCAGGAGCGCCATTACAACGCCGAGTGGGCGGTGTCTGCACAGACCGAGGTGCTGGTGCGCCAATTCGACGAGATGGAGGACGAGTACCTCCGCGAGCGCAAGGCCGACATCGAGCAAGTGGCGGAGCGCGTGCTCGATGCGCTCGCCAAGCGCCAGCCCAAGATCCGGATCGAGGGCGGTGCGAGGGACTTTGCCGGCGAAGACCCGCTGGTGCTGGTCGCCAATGACATCGCGCCAGCGGACATGCTGCACTTCAAGGGCAGCGTGTTCACCGGGTTCGTCACTGATGTCGGCGGGCGGACCTCGCACACGGCGATCGTCGCGCGCAGCATGGACATCCCCGCTGTGGTTGGCGCGCGCGAAGCCAGCCGACTGGTGCGCCAGGACGACTGGCTGATCATCGACGGTGACGCTGGCGTCGTGGTGGTGAATCCGTCGCCCATTGTTCTGGAGGAGTACCGCTTCCGACAGCGGCAGAGCGAGCTCGAGCGAGCGCGACTGAATCGGCTGCGGCATATGCCCTCGGTCACGGTGGATGGGCAGGCGGTGGAGCTGCTCGCCAACATCGAACTGCCTGGGGACGCGCCGTCCGCGCTGGAAGCGGGCGCCGTCGGTGTAGGGCTCTTCCGCAGCGAGTTCCTCTTCATGAACCGTGAGGGCGCCCTGCCCGACGAAGACGAGCAGTTTGAGGCCTATCGCGCCGCGGTAGAGGCGATGAACGGCCTTCCGGTGACGATCCGCACGGTCGACATCGGCGCCGACAAGCCGCTCGACCGGCTGACTGTGCATGAGCTGCGACACGAGCACGCCCTGAACCCGGCGCTGGGTCTGCGCGCCATCCGCTGGAGCTTGTCTGAGCCGGCGATGTTCCGGCAGCAACTTCGGGCGATCCTGCGCGCCAGTGCCTACGGAAAGGTTCGCCTCCTGATCCCCATGGTGGCGCATCGTAGCGAGATCATTTCGACAGTGGAGGCACTGGCGAAGGCAAAGCAGCAGCTGCGTGAAACAGGCCAGGCCTTCAACGAGGTCGAGCTTGGCGCAATGATTGAGGTGCCGGCTTCGGCGATGACTCTGCCGATGCTCCTACGGCATTTCGACTTTGTCTCGATTGGCACCAACGACCTGATTCAGTACACGCTCGCGATCGACCGTTCGGACGAGTCCGTGGCGCATCTCTACGACCCGTGGCATCCGGCGGTCCTGCGCCTGATCGCCGACGTGATCCGCACGTGCAACCGTGCGGGGAAGAGTGTCAGTGTCTGCGGCGAGATGGCTGGCGACGTGGCCTTCACCGAACTGCTCTTGGCCATGGGCTTGCGCAGCTTCTCGATGCATCCTTCCCAGCTGCCGGCCATCAAGCAACGTATCCTGAGGGCCGACAGTGCGCGATTGGCGCTTGGCCTGGACTTGGCACTGGCATCCGATGACCCCTGTGGCGAGTGGCAGCGAGTGCTAGGGCGCGGCACGGACCGGGTGCACTGATCGCCCATCCCGATCAAGCGAGCCGCTCTTGCGGGAGGCCAAAATATGCTGCTATGATGCAAGGCTTCGCTCTTCACCAAGGCGCACATGAGGCCCCGAGGCGGCAAGCGAAGTTGAGGTCAGAGGTGTTGCGCAACGAAGATTTCGTGCCATAATCTAAGGCTTCGCTCAACGGAGCAGTCGCAAGAACGAAGGCGACGTTGAGCAAGGGGGTGGTTGACAGCGATTGCGAAATCAGGTCATAATCTCACCTCTCTGCTGATCACTGATCGGTGCGCCGCAAGGCTCTGCTCTTTAACAACAAACAGCCGATAAGCGTGGGCGTTTGAAGGCGAGTGC
>CAZXLI010000302.1:0-8273 GCA_964641795.1 uncultured Bordetella sp.
TCATGTCTAAGTAGACCGCGCGCCCCCCGGGCCGTGACAGGACGGGGAGTCGGCCTGCAAGGCCGACCGCCTGCGTCGCGCGCTGCGGCCTGCCCGCCCGCGGCTTTGTCGCGCCAACATAGGCACGTCCCGTATCGAACGACCGCAACGGGTCGAGAGCCGCCGTCAGCGATGGGCAGCGTCGATCCCACGGCCTCGCAGTACGCAGCGATCGGCGTTTCATCCTGGCGGCCTACCAGTGCAGTTCCGCCGGGGTCAACCGCCGGGTGGGCTTCTCGATGCGCTGGATGCGCCCGTCGCCGAGGTACACCACGCGGTCGGCCATGCCGGCGATGGCGGCGTTGTGCGTGATCACGATCGTCGTCGTGCCCTGCTCGTGGTTGATGCGCGCAATCACCTCCAGCACCAGCTTGCCGGTCTCGTAGTCCAGCGCGCCGGTGGGCTCGTCGCACAGCAGCACCGCGGGGCGCTTGACGATGGCGCGCGCGATGGCCACGCGCTGCTGCTCGCCGCCCGAGAGCTGCGCCGGAAAATGGTCGCGCCGCGGGCTCAGGCCCACCAGCGCAATGGCCTCGTCCACCGGCATCGGCTGCTCGGCGATGTCGGTCACCAGGGCGACGTTCTCGCGCACCGTCAGGCTCGGAATCAGGTTGTAGAACTGGAACACGAAGCCCACGTGGCGGCGGCGGAACGCGGTCAGCGCGGTTTCGCCAGCCTGGCTCAGGTCCTCGCCATTGAAATGCAGCGTGCCGGCGGTCGGCACGTCCAGCCCGCCCAGGATGTTCAGCAGCGTCGACTTGCCGCTGCCCGAGGGGCCCAGCAGCACGATGAACTCGCCGCGCTGCACGTCGAGGTCGACCTCGCGCAGCGCGTGCACGACCAGCTCGCCGCTGCCGTAGGTCTTGGCGAGGCCGCGGGCATGGAACACCGGGGGCGAGGCATCGGGGGGCGGGTCGGGCAGGGCGGTCACGGCACTGGCATGCTAGGCAGCGACCGGCGCCGCGGCTTGACCTAACGCAAGCGAGCCGGCGCCGCGTCGCGGCGCGGTCATCGCCTGCGCAGGTGCGGTGGCGACAATGCCGGCATGACGCCAGTCCCCGACGACAGCGCAGGGCTCAGCGACGCCGAAGCGCTGGAACGCCTGCAACGCGACGGGCCCAATCGCCTGCCGCCGCCCGAGCACCACAGCCTGGCCGGCCTGCTGCTGCGCGCCACGGTGCAGCCGATGCCCTTGCTGCTGCTGGTCTGCACGCTGCTGTATGCGCTGCTCGGCGATGCGCTGGACGCGGTGGTGCTGGGGGTCTCGATCATCGGCGTGGTGGCGATCTCGGCGCTGCAGGAGCTGCGTGCCCAGCGCGTGATCGAGGCGCTGCGCGACCTGGCCAGCCCGCGCAGCACGGTGTGGCGATCGGGCCGGTTGCTGCGCATTGCCAGCCAGGACCTGGTGCAGGGCGACCGGCTGGTGGTGCAGGAAGGCGACCGCCTGGCCTGCGATGCAACGCTGCTGCAGGCGCATGGGCTGCGGCTGGATGAATCGCTGCTCACCGGCGAATCGGTGCCGGTGGACAAGCTGGCCGCCACCGACGGCAGCGACGTGCCCGCCGGCCAGCTGCATGCCGGCACGCTGGTGGTGCAGGGCGACGGCGTGGCCACCGTCACCGCCACCGGCGCACGCACCGCGCTGGGCCGCATTGGCGGCTCGCTGGCTTCGGTGGTGCCGCGGCCGAGCCGGCTGCACCAGGACCTGCAGCGCCTGGTGCGCACCATCGCGCTGCTGGCGCTGGCGGTGTGCCTGCTGGCCTCGATGCTGTTCGGCTGGCGCAGCGGGTCGTGGACCAGCGGGCTGCTGGTGGGGCTGACGTTGGCGATGGCCATCGTGCCCGAGGAGTTCGCGGTGGTCTGGACCGTGATGCTGGCGATGGGCGCCTGGCGCCTGGCGCGCGGCGAACAGGTGCTGACGCGGCAACCGCAGGCCATCGAGGCGCTGGGCGCCACCACGGTGCTGTGCGTCGACAAGACCGGCACGCTGACGCGCAACCGCATGGCCGTGGTCGCCTTGCACGATGGCGCGCAGGGTGTCGAAGCGGCCAGCCTGGACGGGCCGCAGGCCGCGCCGATTCCGGCCGCGCTGGCGCCGCTGCTGCAGGCCGCGCGCCTGGCCAGCGTGGCCGAGGGCCTGGAGCCGATGGACCAGGCGCTGCTGCGCCTGCAAGTGGCCGGTGAGCGCCCACCCGAAGGCAAGGGCGCCGCCGTCGCACCGGCGCTGGCGCTGCTGCGGCGCGATGGCGTGGTGCCGGGCCGGCCCTTCGTGCGGCAATGCTGGCGGGCGGCCGATGGCAGCACGCAGATCGTGGCGCTGAAGGGCGCGCCCGAGGCGCTGCTGCCGCGCTGCGTCGATGCGCCCGAGCGGCTGCAGGCCTTGCAGCAGCGCGCACGCGACTGGGCCGCGCGCGGCTGGCGCGTGCTGGCGGTGGCCGAGCTGCGCTGCCCACTGGCCATGGACGCACCGGATGAAGGTTATCGCGCGGTGGGCCTGTTGGCCTTCGAAGACCCGCTGCGCGACGATGTGCCGGCCGCGCTGCAGGCCTGCCATGCCGCCGGGCTGCGGGTGGTGATGATCACCGGCGACGCGCCGGCCACGGCGCTGGCCATCGCCCGCCAGGCCGGCCTGGCCACCGCGGGCGGCGTGCTGGCCGGTCATGAGCTCGATGCGATGAACGAGGCCGCGCTTGAACTGGCGGTGCGGCGTACCAGTGTCTACGCCCGCGTCACGCCGGCGCAGAAGCTGCGGCTGGTGCAGGCGCTGCAGCGCCGCGGCGAGGTGGTGGCGATGACGGGCGACGGCGTCAACGACGGGCCGGCCCTGCGGGCGGCCGATGTCGGCGTCGCAATGGGCCAGCGCGGCACCGATGTCGCCCGCGAAGCCGCCAGCCTGGTGCTGCTGGACGACCGCTTCGCCGCGCTGGTGGAGGCGGTGCGCGCCGGCCGCCGCATCTTCGCCAACCTGCAGAAGGCGCTGGGCTATCTGGTGGCGGTGCATGTGCCGATCGTCGGCATCTCGCTGCTGCCGCTGCTGGGCGGCCCAGTGCTGCTGTTGCCCCTGCACGTGGTGCTGTTCGAGCTGATCGTCGACCCCGCCTGCTCGCTGGTGTTCGAGGCCGAGGCACTGGCGGCCAATGGCATGCAGGTGCCGCCGCGGCCGGCCGCCGCTTCGTTGTTCGGCGCCCGGCCTGCCCTGCGGGCGCTGGCCATCGGCGTGTTGGCGCTGCTGGGCACTGCGGCCGTGCAGGCCATCGGCCATGTCGCCGGCTGGAGCGACGAGGGCCTGCGCGGCGCCGGGCTGGCCAGCATCGTGCTCGGCAATCTGCTGATGCTGGCCTGGTTCCGCCGCGGCAGCGGGCCGGCGGCCGGCAACGCGGTGTTCATCGGCCTGATCGGCGCGATTGGCGCGCTGGCGCTGCCCCTGATGACGGTGCCGGCCCTGCGCCACGCGCTGGGCGTTGCGCCGGCGCCTGCCGGCTGGCTGTTGCTGCCAGCGGCCGCGCTGGCCTGGGCTGCGTGGGCCGGTTGGCGGCTGCGCGCTTGCAGGAAATCCGGACTTCGCGCAGCATACGCGGGCAGCGACGTTGCTGTGCCACGAAAGGAGGTGATCCGTTGAAGCTCTTCTCTACTTTCGCGTCAACGCAGACGCTTTGGCAGACCAGGTCCGAACGGCTCCTTTCCGGAACAGACTGGTGACCATCGCTGCCAGATGCTGAGCTTGCGGCCCCGCGCGCGGGGCTGACGTCACGCAACCAAGGGCGCCCTGCGGCGCCCTTTTTTCACGCCTGGTTTTCAGCCTGCCTGCGGGCGGGGCTCGAACAGTTCCACCGGGTTGCCGGAAGGGTCGTCCACCAGCACCTGGCGACCGCCCGGGCCCTGGATGGGCTTGCTTCTGAAGTGAGCGTCCAGTGCCTGCAGCTTCTGCATCGTGGCCGCCAGGTCGTCGACCTCGATCACCAGCCGGTTCCAGCCGCCGGGCTGCGGGCGGCTGCCGTCGGACAGCGGCTTGCGGGCCGAGGTGCCCGGGCCGCTCAGCCACAGCGCGAGGCCGCGGCGCTTGACGATGGCGAACGGCGGCCCCCAACGGTCGGCCAGGCGGAAGCCCAGCGCACGGTAGAAGGTGAGGGCCTGGTTGACGTCGTCGACCAGGTAGCGGACGGTGGCCATGGTTTCCTCCCTGTGCGGCATCAAGCCCACCGGGCGCATTGTGGTCAGAATGGGGGCAAATGAAACCCCCGCGCCTACTTCGTTCGCTGCCGCCCGAGGGGGGCGTCAACGCCTTCGGGCGGCCGTTCGATGCGGGACGTGCGGATGTTGGCGCGACAAAGTCGCGGGCGAGCAGGCCGCAGCGCGCGACGCCGGCGGTCGGCCCTGCGGTCCGACTCCCCGTCCTGTCACGGCCCAGCCCGAGGAGCACAGCGCAGTCAGCCCGCAGGGCTGACCGCCGGACTCGGCCCGCTGCGCCCGCTGACCAAGACGCTCGGGCGCGCCCATCTCCGCATGCAGACTGGCCGAGAATGACCGCAACGGGCCGACGGCTGTTGCACACCTCCGCGCCAACGTTTCATGCGTCGTGGGACGCGAAGCGCGGTGGAGCAACTGACATGAGGCCCCCACGCTCACTTCGTTCGCTGCCCCTCGAGGGTGTGCATCAACGCCTTGGGACGGCCGGGCGGCGCTGACATGGTCGAGCTGGAACTGAAATTCCGGGTGCCGCCCGAGGTGCTGGAGAGCCTGCGCGCCGCAATGCGGCAACACGGTGCGCGCCCGCTCGAGTTGAAGGCGCGCTACTTCGACACCGCCGAGGGCCGGCTGGCGGCCAAGGGCGTGGCGCTGCGTCTGCGCCGCGAGGACGGCGACTGGGTGCAGACCCTGAAGGCCCTGGGCAGCAGCGCCGTGAGCCGCCTGGAGCACGAAGTGAGCGTCCCTTGCCCGCCGGGCAGCGAGCCGGTGCTCGATGTGCAGCGCCATGCCGGTACAGCGCCCGGCGAAACGCTGCTGCAGTTGCTGGCCGAGATCGACGGCGGCGCGCAGGCCCTGGTCGAACGCCAGCGCATCGACGTGACCCGGCTGCGCTGCCAGGTGCGGGATGCCGGTGGCACCGAGATCGAGGTGGCGCTGGATGAAGGCCGCGTGCAGGCCGCGGGCCGCGAGCAGGCCATCGTCGAGCTGGAGATGGAACACCTGCGCGGCCCGCTGGCGGGTCTGTTCAGCCTGGCCGAGGCCTGGGTCGCCCATGGGGCCTTGAGCCTATGCAGCACGCCGAAATCGCTGCGCGGCGAGCGCCTGTGGCACGACAGCATTCCGCTGGCCCCGACCCGCCTGCCGCGCCTGCCCCAGCACCCCGATGGCGACGCGCTGCTGCGCGGCGTGCTGCAGGCCTTGCTGGACACCTTGCTGGCCCATGCCAGCGAAGTGGCCGAAGGCCGCTGCGAGCCCGAGCGGGTGCACCAGCTGCGCGTGGCGCTGCGCCGCCTGCGCACCGCGCTGCGCGAGCTGGCCGCGCTGTGCCCATTGATCGACCCCGCCTGGGAGGCCGCGCTGGCGCAGACCTTCGGCGTGTTGGGCCGGCAGCGCGATGCCGACGTGCTGGCGCAATCGGTGCAGCCGCTGCTGCAGGCGGCCGGTGCGCCGATGACGCTGTGCCAGCCCGCGGTCGCCGGCCCGGCACCGGACGAAGCGGTGCGCGAGCGGGCGTTCCAGCAGGCGCTGCTGCACTTGCTGGCGCTGTTGCACGCGGAGCATCCACTGTCCGTTGCCGATGCCAAGGCGGTGCGCCACCACCTGCGACAGCGGCTGGACCGGTTGCACGATCAGGTGGGCGCCGCCGGCCGTGGCTTCGAACGCCGGCCGATCGAGGCGCAGCACCGCGCACGCAAGCGGCTGAAGCGCCTGCGCTACCTGAGCGAGCTGGTGTCATCGCTGTGGCCGGCTGACCGCGTGGACGCGTATCTTGCGTGTTTGAAGCCGGCGCAGGAGGCCCTGGGCCGGCACAACGACGTGGGCATGGCCGCCGCCGCCTTCCGCGACGCCGCCGCGCACGAGCCCGAGGCCTGGTTCGCTGCCGGCTACCTGCAGGCGCACCTGGCCGTTACCGGCCGCGCCGCGCAGCGCCGGCTGCGGGCGCTGGCGGATGTGCCGCGGTTCTGGTGCTGAGCTGCGCTGTGGGCGATGAGCTGCGCTGGGGGCGATGAGCTGCGCTGTGGGCGATGAGCTGCGCTGTGGGCGCTGAACCGGGCATGGCGATCAACACCGCACTGGTCCACGCGCTGCGCGCTGCCTTTGCCGCGCACGCCGACGCGCGCAGCGCGCCGGCGATGCAGGCCTACATGAAGTCGGCGATGCCGTTCTGGGGCATCGCCGCGCCGCTGCGGCGCACGCTGACCGCGGCCGCGGTGAAGGTCCACCCCTGTGCCGACGCGGCCGCGCTGCACGACACCATGGCCACGCTGTGGCGCGAGGCCACGCGGCGCGAGGAGCGCTATGCCGCGCAGGAGCTCGCGCGCACCGGCACGCCGCATCGCCGCCTGCGCGGCCTGCACCTGCTGCCGCTGTACCAGGAGATGATCGTCAGCGGCGCCTGGTGGGACTTCTGCGACGACATCTCGGCCGAGGCCATCGGCCCGCTGCTGGCCGGCCACCGTGCGGCCGTGCAGCCGGTGCTCGAACGCTGGTCGACCGGCCCGGACCTGTGGCTGCGCCGCGCCGCGATCCTGTGCCAGCGCAAGCTCAAGGGCGACGCCTTCGACGCCCGGCTGCTGTATGCCTGCATCCTGCCCTCGATCGGCGCGAGCCCGTTCAACCGCGAGTTCTTCATCCGCAAGGGCATCGGCTGGGCGCTGCGCGAGCGGGCCTACAGCGCCCCCGACGAGGTGCGCGCGTTCTGTGCCGAATACGCCGGGCAGCTGGCGCCGCTGACGAGGCGCGAAGCCCTGCGCGTGATCGACAAGCCGGCGCGGACCTAGACTCGGCCGCATGCTGTCCCACCGCACGCTGCTGCAAGGCCCCGTCAACGTGGCGCTGTTCGATTGCGATGGCGGCGGGCCGGACGAGCAGCCGTATGCCGAGTCGCACACCCGCTACACGCTGTCCTACGTGTTGCGCGGCGGCTTCGGCTGCCGCTGCCACGGCAGGTCATTCGAGCTGGTGCCGGGTTCGCTGCTGGTGGGCCGGCCGGGCGACGAATACCTCTGCACGCACGAGCACCATGCCGGCGGCGACCAGTGCCTGGCCTTCCAGGTGGCCGATGCCGGCTGGCTGGACGAAGTCGCACGCGGCCGCCTCGGCCACTGGCAGACCGGTGGACTGCCGCCGCTGGCCGAACTGGTGACGCTGGGCGAGCTGGCGCGCGCGGCCGCGGCCGGCCACAGCGCGGTGGGGCTGGACGAGGTGGGCCTGGCGCTGGCCGCGCGCTTTGTCGCGCTGGTGAGCGATGGCCGCGTCGCGCCGCGCGGGACCCCGCGCGAGGAGGATCGCCGCCGCGCGATCGAATCGGCGCGGCGCATCGAGGCCTGCCATGCCGACGAGTCGCTCGACCTGGCCAGCCTGGCCGCGCACGCGGGCCTGAGCCCGTTCCACTACCTGCGCGTCTTCAACGCGGTGCTGGGCGTCACGCCGCACCAGTTCCTGCTGCGCTGCCGCCTGCGCCATGCCGCCCAGGCGCTGGCCGAAGACGAGGCCCGGCCGGTCACCGAGATCGCGCTGGACGTCGGCTTCGGCGATCTGTCGAACTTCGTGCGCAGCTTCGGCCGCGCGGCTGGCGTGTCACCGAATGGCTACCGGCGCGCGGCACGGGGCGACCGCAAGATTTTCCAAGAGCGCATCGCGCGCGCTGCCTAGCATCGGCCCCTCATTCAACGAGAGGGGTACGAGCATGTTCGATCACGTCGGCCTGAAGGTCAGCAACCTTGCCGCCAGCATCGCGTTCTACCGCGCGGCGCTGGCGCCCTTGGGCATCGAGCTGCTGCACAGCGGCGAAGACTACGCCGGCTTCGGCCCGCCGGGGCAGGCCGCGCTGTGGCTGCATGCCTACGCGGGGCCGCTGCAGGGCGGCGCGCATGTGGCGCTGAAGGCGCCGCACCGGGATGCGGTGGGGCGCTTCCATGCCGCGGGCCTGAAGGCCGGCGGCCGCGACAACGGCGGGCCCGGCCTGCGGCCGGACTACAGCGCGACCTACTACGCCGCCTTCCTGCACGACCGTGCGGAAGATCTCCAGGCTGTCGAGGTCCAGG
>CAZXLI010000303.1:0-8181 GCA_964641795.1 uncultured Bordetella sp.
CACCGGGCGGGCGCTCTCGGCCTCGCTGTCGGGCGTGAGCACGACGAACGGGTCCTCCACGCGCCAGTCGGTCGCATCGGTCACGTGCGACACGCGCGAGAGCCCGTCGAACTTGATGTTGTCCTTCTGGGTGTGCTTGCCGAGCAGCTTGCGCGCCTTCTGGCGCAGGTCCCACACGGTCGAGAAGTGCGTCTTGAAGCGCTCGACCGCCGTGCGCGCCGCGGCCAGCAACTCGCCGACGTTCGCATCGCGGCCCGGATCGTCCTGCGGCGTGCGGCGGCGCTCCACCTCGTTGAGCCGGTGGTGCAGCGCGTCGATCAGCAGTTGCCGGCGCTTCGGGTTGTCGAGCAGGTCGTCTTCGAGGTAGGGGTTGCGCTGCACCACCCAGATGTCGCCCAGCACTTCGTACAGCATGCGGGCCGAACGGCCGGTGCGACGCTCGTCGCGGAGCTTCTGCAGCACCTCCCAGGCGCGGGAACCGAGCAGCCGGATGACGATCTCGCGGTCGGAGAACGAGGTGTAGTTGTACGGAATCTCGCGCAGGCGCGGCGCGGCCGATACGCCTTCGGTCGTCAACGAGGTCAGGTCCAGCGGTGCGTTCATGGCGGGGGAACAAAGCCTGAGAAGCTCAGGCACCGGGCCCACCGGACGGGGACAGCGCAGCGTCGCCTCCAGGGGCGGCACCTGAGGCGCGATGGTACCGCAGCGCAGCAAACCCTCGGCGGCAGCAAGTCCTCGCGACGGGTTTATCCCGTTGCCCGCGCCTGCTCCGGTATGCCAGAAACGCGGATGTCATCAAATTTCGACAGACTCGCCGGCTTTGTCCGCAGTGAGCATGGAGACTTCATGAAAGCAAGCTTCCGATTCGTGGCGCTGGCCGCCGCCCTGACCGCCTGCGCGCTGCCGGTGCGCGCGCAGACCGAGATCCAGTGGTGGCACTCGATGGGCGCGGCGCTCGGCGACTGGGTCAACGACCTCACCAACGAGTTCAACGCCAGCCAGAAAGAGTACAAGGTCGTGCCCGTGTTCAAGGGCAGCTACGACCAGTCGATGACCGCCGCGATCGCCGCCTTCCGCGCCGGCAATGCGCCGCACATCCTGCAGGTGTTCGAAGTGGGCACCGCGACGATGATGGCCAGCAAGGGTGCCATCGTGCCGGTGGGCCAGGTGATGAAGGACGCCGGCTACAAGTTCGATCCCACGGTCTACGTGCCGGCGGTGGCGGGCTACTACACCGCGCCAAACGGGCAGATGCTGAGCTTCCCGTTCAACAGCTCGACCACGGTCTTCTACTACAACAAGGACGCGTTCAAGGCCGCCGGCCTCGATACCGAGAAGGCGCCATCCACCTGGCCCGAGGTGGCGCTGGCCGCCGCCAAGCTGAAGGCCAGCGGCCACAAGTGCCCGTTCACCACCAGCTGGCAAAGCTGGACCCAGCTCGAGAGCTTCTCGGCCTGGCACAACACGCTGTTCGCCACCAAGAACAACGGCTTCGGCGGGCTGGATACGCGGCTGGCGATCAACACCCCGCTGCACGTGCGCCACATCGAGAACCTGGCCAACATGGCCAAGCAGGGCCTGTTCGTCTACAAGGGCCGCAACAACACGCCGGACGCCACCTTCCCGTCGGGCGAATGCGCGATGTACACCGGCTCATCGGGCCTCTACGGCAACGTCGCGAAGAATGCCAAGTTCGCCTACGGCATCGCGCCGCTGCCCTACTACCCGGACGTGCCCGGCGCGCCGCAGAACACCGTGATCGGCGGCGCCAGCCTGTGGGTGATGTCGGGCAAGAAGCCGGCCGAATACAAGGGCGTCGCGGCCTTCTTCAACTTCCTCTCCAGCCCCGAGGTGCAGGCCAAGAGCCACCAGCGCACCGGCTACCTTCCGATCACCAAGGCGGCCTTCGAGCTGACGGAGAAGCAGGGCTTCTACAAGAAGAACCCGGGCACCGATGTCGCGGTGAACCAGATGATCCGCAAGACCACCGACAAGTCACGCGGCATCCGCCTGGGCAACATGGTGCAGATCCGCACCGTGATCGACGAGGAAATGGAGCAGGTCTGGGCCGGCAAGAAGACGGCCAAGGAAGCGCTCGACGCCTCGATGCAACGCGGCAACGAACTGCTCGAGCGCTTCGAGAAAGCCAACAAGGGCTGATGCCCTTGTTTGCTTCGCCCGCCGACATGGGACACCCCTCCCCGCCCCTCCCCGCCGCGCGGGGAGGGCCTGCCCAGCTCTTCCACCGCTTGCGCCTTGGCCGCTGAAAAACGCGTCGTCTTCCGTTCGGCATGGCTGCCTTGGGTGCTGCTGGCACCCCAGGTGGTCGTGATCGCGGTGTTCTTCTTCTGGCCCGCCGCGCAGGCGCTGATCCAGTCCCTGCAGCAGCAGGATGCCTTCGGCACCAATGTCGAATGGGTCGGGTTGCAGAACTTCCAGCGCCTGTGGCATGACGCGAGCTACTTCGAGAGCTTCAAGACCACCGCAGTCTTCTCGGTGCTGGTGGCCGTCATCGGGCTGAGCGTCAGCCTACTGCTGGCGGTGATGGCCGACCGCGTCGTCCGCGGCGCGATGGCGTACAAGACGCTGCTGATCTGGCCCTACGCGGTGGCGCCTGCCGTGGCCGGCGTGCTGTGGCTGTTCATGTTCGCGCCCAGCATCGGCGTGGTGGCCTGGTACCTGCGCGCGCTCGGCTTCGACTGGAACCACCTGCTCAACGGCAAGCAGGCGATGGCGCTGATCGTGATGGCCGCGGTGTGGAAGCAGCTGTCCTACAACTTCCTGTTCTTCCTGGCCGGGCTGCAGTCGATCCCGAAATCGCTGATCGAAGCGGCGGCGATCGACGGTGCACGGCCCTGGCGCCGCTTCTGGACCATCGTGTTCCCGTTGTTGTCGCCCACCAGCTTCTTCCTGCTGGTGGTCAATGTGGTCTACGTGTTCCTCGACACCTTCGCGATCGTCGATGCGTCCACCCATGGCGGTCCTGGCCAGGAGACCAGCATCCTGGTCTACAAGCTCTACTACGACGCCTTCAAGGGCCTGGACGTCGGTGCCTCGGCGGCGCAATCGGTGGTGCTGATGGCCATCGTCGTCGCGTTCACGGTGATCCAGTTCCGCTACGTCGAGCGCAAGGTGAACTACTGATGGTCGAGCGCGACAAACTCGGCCGCTTCGTCTCGCATGCCGTGCTGCTGATCGGCGTGCTGGTGGTGGCGTTTCCGGTCTACCTGACCTTCGTGGCGGCCAGCCACACGGCCGAGACCATCATCGTGCACGCGCCGATGCCGCTGGTGCCCGGCGGCCACTTCTGGGAAAACATCGCCCAGGCGCTGGCCGGCGGCGGCACGCAGGCCGGCAGCAAGGCGCCGGTGGCGCACATGATGTTCGTCAGCCTGGTCACCGCGCTGGGCATCGCGCTGCTGAAGATCGCGATCTCGCTGCTGTCGGCCTTCGCACTGGTGTACTTCCGCTTCCCGTTCCGGCAGTTCTTCTTCTGGGCCATCTTCGTCACGCTGATGCTGCCGGTGGAAGTGCGCATCGCGCCGACCTACAAGGTGGTGTCCGACCTCGGCATGCTGAACACCTACGGCGGGTTGATCGTGCCGTTGATCGCGTCGGCCACCGCGACCTTCCTGTTCCGGCAGTTCTTCCTGACGGTGCCGGACGAGCTGGTCGAGGCTTCGCGCATCGACGGCGCCGGGCCGCTGCGCTTCTTCAAGGACGTGCTGGTGCCGCTGTCGTCGACCTCGATCGCCGCGCTGTTCGTAATCCAGTTCATCTACGGCTGGAACCAGTACCTGTGGCCGCTGCTGGTGACCACGGACGAATCGATGTACCCGGTGGTGCTGGGCATCCAGCGCATGATCTCCGGCGGCGACGCGCAGAACGACTGGAACCTGATCATGGCGACCGCGTTGATGGCGATGGTGCCACCGGCCCTGGTGGTGATCGGCATGCAGAAGTGGTTCGTCAAGGGCCTCGTGGATACCGAGAAATGAGACCCCCCCGTAGCGCCTGCGGCGCCTCCCCCCAGGGGGCCACGCCAGCGGCCCGGCAAAGCCGTTTCCGCAGCGTGCGCTTGGACCAATAGCAGAGTACAGACATGGGTGCGATTTCAATCCGCAACGTCGTCAAGCGCTATGGGCGCGGGCCCAAGGCCAACCAGGTGATCCACGGCGTGTCGGCCGACATCGCCGACGGCGAATTCATCGTCATCGTCGGCCCCTCGGGCTGCGGCAAGAGCACCTTGCTGCGCATGGTGGCCGGGCTGGAGGAGATCAGCGAGGGCGAGATCTCCATCGGCCCGCGCGTGGTGAACGACGTGGAGCCGGCCGAGCGCGACATCGCGATGGTGTTCCAGAACTACGCGCTGTACCCGCACATGACGGTCTACCAGAACATGGCCTACGGCCTGAAGATCGCACGCGTGCCGCCGGACGAGATCGAGGCCCGGGTGCAGAAGGCGGCCAAGATCCTCGAACTGGGTGCGCTGCTGCAGCGCACGCCGCGGCAGCTTTCGGGCGGGCAGCGCCAGCGCGTGGCGATGGGCCGCGCCATCGTGCGCCAGCCGCAGGCCTTCCTGTTCGACGAGCCGCTGTCGAACCTGGATGCCAAGCTGCGCGCGCAGACGCGGCTGGAGATCCAGAAGCTGCACCAAGAGCTGGGCGTGACCTCGCTGTTCGTCACCCACGACCAGGTCGAGGCGATGACGCTGGCCCAGCGCATGATCGTGATGAACGCCGGCCGCATCGAGCAGATCGGCACACCCGAGACCGTGTACAGCCGCCCGGCCACGACCTTCGTCGCCGGCTTCATCGGCTCGCCGCCGATGAACCTGCTGCAGGGCCACGCCGACGGTTCGCGCTTCACGCTGGACGGTGCTTCGTTGCCGCTGCCCGCCGCCGCGCCGCGTGCCGGCGCGCTGATCCTCGGCGTGCGGCCCGAGCACACCGAACTGCGCCCCGATGGCCATTGGCCCTTGAAGGTCGAGATGATCGAGATGCTGGGCGCCGAGCGCCTGGTGTACGGCCGGCTCGGCAGCATGCTGTTCACTGTGCGCCTGGACGCCACGCTGCCTTCGCCCAAGCTCGGCGAGACGGTGCGCCTGGAAGTGACGCCCGAGCACCTGCACTGGTTCGACGCCGGCAGCGGCCAGCGCGTGGGCTGACGCTGAAGGTGAGCGTCATGCCTGCGATGAAACCCTGGCCTTATCCGCTGTGGATCGCCCACCGCGGCGCCGGCAAGCTGGCGCCGGAGAACACGCTGGCCGCGTTTCGCCTCGGCGCATCGCACGGCTACCGGGCGTTCGAGTGCGACGTCAAGCTCGCGGCGGACGAGCAACCCTTCCTGCTGCACGACGCGACGCTGGAACGCACGACCAACGGCCGCGGCACCGCCGGCGACCTGGGCTGGACGCACCTGTCACGGCTGGACGCCGGCGGCTGGCATGGCCGCAGCTATGCCGGCGAGCCGCTGCCGACGCTGGAGGCCGTCGCGGCCTTCATCATCGCCAACGGCTTCGCGCTCAACATCGAGATCAAGCCGACGCCGGGCCTGGAAGAGCGCACCGGCGAAGTGGTCGCGCGACAGGTACGGCAGCTGTGGGCCAGCCAGGCGGCGCCACCGCTGCTGAGTTCGTTCCAACCGCAGGCGCTGTCCGCCGCGCGCGATGCCGCGCCGGAGCTGCCCCGTGCGCTGCTGCTGGACACCTTGTGGGACGGCTGGCTCGACATCGCCCGGGCCCTGGACTGCGTGGCCGTCGTCACCAACCACAAGCTGATGGATGCAGCGCTGATGGCGCAATTGCACGGCGCCGGCTGGCGGGCACTGTGCTATACCGTGAATGACGCGGCAGAGGCAGCGCGCCTGCGCGCCCTGGGCATCGACGGCCTCATCACCGACGCGGTGGACCGCTTTTCGCCGGCAGCCTGAGGCGCGGCCTCGGCACCGCGCTTGCTCAGGCCGCGGCGCGCTCGTCCTGCGCCACGGCGTGCGGCGAGGGCAGCTGGCGCACGCTGCGGATCACCTCGGCACGCCATGCGAACGCGCTCAGCGCCAGCGCACCGGTGCCCGAGAACAGCAGCGTGCTGCGCAGACCGAAGTGCTCGCCAAGCCAGCCGCCAATCAGCGCGCCGGGGCCGGCCGGGATCAGGATCAGCCAGCGCATCGTGCTGGTCATGCGGCCGAGCAGCGGCTCGGGCGTCACCGCCTGCCGCAGCGACAGGAAGTTGATGAACACCAGCACCGCGCCAACGCCGAACAGCATCAGCATCAGCGCGAAGCCGGCGATGCGCAGCGGCCGCAGCTGCGTGAGCAGCGGCACGACCACCGGCAGCAGCCAGCCGATGGCGCAGATGGCGAAGCCCAGCACCAGCGTTGGCCCCGAGCCCAGGCGCTGGCTGATGCGGTGGCCGAAGAAGCTGGCGGTGATGGTGCCCAGGCCGAGGCCGACATAGCTCAGGCCGATGGCGTTCTCGCTCAGGGCCAGCTCGCGTGTGGCGTAGAGGATCTGCACCACCAGCGCGGCGTTGTGGCACATCTGCCAACACCCCACCGCGGTGGCCAGCGCCACCAGCAGCCGGTGCCGGCGCACGAAGCCGACGCCTTCCTTCAGGTCGCGCCAGAAGTTCGGCTCGGGATGCGGCTCGCGCACTTCGTTGACGTGCACGCCGCGCAGGATCAGCGCCGAGCCCAGCAGCATGGCTGCATCCACCAGCAGTGCCAGCGGCGGGCCCACCAGCTTGATCAGCGCGCCGGCCAGACCAGGGCCGGCCACCTCGGCGCCGGAATTGGCCAGGGCGTTCTTCGCATGCGCTTCGACCAGCCGTGCGCGCGGCACCACCTGCGTCAGCACGATCTGCGCCGCGCTGCCGGCGGTGGTGTTGACCGCGCCGATCATGAAGCCCACCCCGTACAGCCAGCCCATCGACAGGCCGCCCAGCCACCACACCAGCGGCACGCTGGCCACCGCGAAGCCGATCGTCAGCTCGCCGGCAATGTAGACCGGCAGCTTCTTCACCCGATCGAGCCACACGCCTGCGGGCAGCGAGAACAGCACGAAGGGCAGGATCTCCAGCGCGGTGAGCCAGCCCATCTGCGTTGGCGTGGCCTTCAGCAGCAGTGCGGCCGTGAGCGGCAGCGCCAGCATCGTGACCTGGCCGCCGAGCGAGCTGATCAGGATCGAGCTCCACAGGCGGCGGTAGACCGCGTCGCGCAGCAGGTCGGTGGGCGGCAGGCTGAAGCGCTGGCGCAGCGCCCGAGTCAGGCGCTCGGTGATGTTGGTGTTCGACATATCCCCTCGGGCCGGGCCAGCGCCCTCGTGGGACGCAACCGGCGAGCCCTATTGTGAGGGTTCGCGCGCAAGGCCACCCGATGCCGGCCAAACGGAGCGGCCAACGGCCCGCGACACCTCAAGCAGACGCCACGGATCCGGCTGCAGCAGGTCCGTCGGCGTCGCCCCCTGGGGGGAGGGCGCCGAAGGCGCTCCGGGGGGGTCAACTCCGATAGTCGGCGTTGATGCTGACGTAGTCGTGCGAGAGATCGCAGGTCCACACCGTCGCGCTGGCGCTGCCGCGATGCAGATTGACGCGCACGGTGATCTCGGCCTGCTTCATCACGCGCTGGCCATGTTCTTCGCGGTACGCCGGATGGCGGCCGCCCTGCACCACGACATGCCCGTCGTCGAGGTGCAGGTCGATCAGGCCCTGGTCCAGGTCGTCGATGCCGGCATAGCCCACTGCCGCGAGGATGCGGCCCAGGTTCGGGTCGCTCGCGAAGAAAGCCGTCTTGACCAGCGGCGAATGGGCGATGGCGTAGGCGGCCAGCTTGCACTCGGCCTCGTCGCGGCCGCCGTCGATGCGCACGGTGATGAACTTGGTGGCACCCTCGCCATCGCGCACGATGGCCTGCGCCAGTTGCTGCGACAGCGAGACCAGCGCTTCACGGAACGCACGGGCCTCGGCCGAATCGAGCGAACTGATCTCGGCATGCCCGGCCTGGCGCGTGGCGACCAGCACGAACGAGTCGTTGGTCGAGGTGTCGCCATCGATCGTGATGCGGTTGAAGCTGGCGTCGGCCGCTTCGCTGACCAGCGCCTGCAGCAGCGCCGGGGCGATCACCGCGTCGGTGGCGACGAAGCCGAGCATCGTCGCCATGTTCGGACGGATCATGCCGGCACCCTTG
>CAZXLI010000304.1:0-8099 GCA_964641795.1 uncultured Bordetella sp.
TGATCCCGAGCGACAAGGTGCCGGTGGCCGATGGCAAGAGCAAGATCCTGCTGCTGCGCGTGGGCGAAAAGCGCCAGGGCGTGGTCGGCCTGTACCAGCCAGGGCTGCCGGGCGAGCAGAGCCCGGGGCTGTCGGTGCGCTTCATGGGCATCAGCCGCAATGCGATCGCCTCGTACCTGATCTCGCTGTACTGCTCGCTGGCGGTGCAGACCGACGATGCGCTGGCGGTGCTGGAAGACGTGGAGATCGGCAAGTACCACGCCTATCCGGACACCTACCGCTGAACCGGAGGCTCGCATGCCGATCACCGAGATCCCGAGCGCCGGCGCGCCACCGGGCCTGCCCGATCCTGCCGAGCTGGCGCGGCTGGCCACGCAGTTCTTCAGCGCACTGCCGGCATCGGCGGCGCCTTCCACCGGCGGCGTGCCGGTGCCGCAGCAGGTGCAGCCCGCGGGCCTGAGCCTGCCGCCCGGCGCGGCCGGGCCGTCGACGCCGGCGGCCGTGCCGCTGGGCCTGCTGCCGCCGGGCACGGGCCTGGTGCCGACCTCGCCGCAACTGGTGGCCAACCTCGGCGCGCCGCTGCCGGCCCGCGTGCCGCATGCGCTGGCGCCCAACGGCGTGCCCGAACTGGCGCTCACCGCCGGCCCCGGCTACGACGGCCGCCTGGGCAGCCAGCTGCTCGGCGTGCCGGCCGGGCATGGTTTCTATTTCATGAAAGACGCGGCCGCGGCAGCGCCGGGCTTCTACTTCGTCGATGCGCCGGCACCGGCCGCCCCGGTGCTCGCGGCCGATGCGCGGCCCCGCCCCGGCTTCGACCTGAACGCGGTGCGAAGCGACTTCCCGATCCTGCAGGAACAGGTCAATGGCAAGCCGCTGGTGTGGTTCGACAACGCCGCGACGACACAGAAGCCGCAGGCGGTGATCGACCGGCTGGCGCACTTCTACGCGCACGAGAACTCCAACATCCACCGCGCCGCGCACGAACTGGCCGCACGCGCCACCGATGCCTACGAAGGCGCGCGCGAGACCGTGCGCCGATTCATCGGCGCGAAGTCGGTCGAAGAGATCGTGTTCGTGCGGGGCACCACCGAGGCCATCAACCTGGTGGCCAAGAGCTGGGGCGCCAAGCATGTCGGTGCCGGCGACGAGATCATCGTCAGCCACCTCGAGCATCACGCCAACATCGTGCCCTGGCAGCAGCTGGCGGCC
The DNA here is from genome assembly GCA_964641795.1 of uncultured Bordetella sp. Taxonomy (GTDB): domain Bacteria; phylum Pseudomonadota; class Gammaproteobacteria; order Burkholderiales; family Burkholderiaceae_C; genus Pseudaquabacterium. The sequence continues at coordinate 1,210 of CAZXLI010000304.1, forward strand.
GAGAAGGGCGCGGTGATCCGCGTGATCCCGGTCGACGACGAGGGCCAGGTGAAGCTCGACGCGTACCGCCAGCTGCTGAACCCGCGCACGAAGATCGTCGCGGTCACGCAGGTGTCGAATGCGCTGGGCACCGTGGTGCCGGTGGAAGCCATCGTCGCGCTGGCGCATGCGGCCGGCGCCCGCACGCTGGTGGACGGCGCGCAATCGGTGGCGCACATGCGGGTGGACGTGGCGGCGCTGGACACCGACTTCTTCGTCTTCTCCGGCCACAAGATCTTCGGCCCCACCGGCATCGGCGTGGTCTATGGCAAGCGCGAGGTGCTGGAAGACATGCCGCCGTGGCAGGGCGGCGGCAACATGATCGCCGACGTGAGCTTCGAGCGCACGGTCTACCACGGCCCGCCGACGCGCTTCGAGGCCGGCACCGGCAACATCGCCGACGCGGTGGGCCTGGGCGCGGCGCTGCAATACGTCGAGCGCCTGGGCATCGAGGCCATCGGCGCCTACGAGCACGCGCTGCTGGAATACGCGACGCTGCAGATGCGCGCCATCCCCGGCGTGCGGCTGATCGGCACCGCGGCCCACAAGGCCAGCGTGCTGAGCTTCGTGCTGGCCGGCTACTCGACCGACGAGGTCGGCCAGGCGCTGAACCAGGAAGGCATCGCGGTGCGCACCGGCCACCATTGCGCGCAGCCGATCCTGCGCCGCTTCGGCCTGGAGACCACCGTGCGCCCCTCGCTGGCGTTCTACAACACCTGCGACGAGGTGGATCGGCTGGCGGCGGTGGTGCAGCGGCTGGCGTCTGCGCGGCGCTGATCAGGGCGCGAAGGTGATGAACATCGCCGACGACCAGACCTTGCCGTCGTCGCGCTGCCGGCCGTGGAAGTAGACCGGCCGGTGGCCGAAGGGCGCGTTGTGCGGCTCGATCGTCAGGCTGCCGCTCACATCAGCCGGTAGCGGCTGGTCGCTCAGGCGCTCGAGCGCGAGGAACAGTTCGGTGCCGCCGAGCGCCAGCTGCAGCCGGCCTTCGCGCAGCAGCTGCTCGCCGCTGACCTGCCAGTGGAACTCGGGCCGGTGCACGAAGGGGTTGCGCTGCAGCGGATCGCCGACCTTGACGAAGCCGTCGATCGTGCCTTCCACCGTGATGCGCAGGTCATCCAGCCGGTCGACCTCGATCTCCAGCGTGTCGGCGTCGCCGTAGGTGTCGCTGCGGAAGCTGATCTCGGTGGGGCCGGAGCGCCAGCTCGATTCCTCGAGGTGCTCGAAGCCCTGGCTGCCGAAGCCCAGCAGCGTGCCGCCTTCGATGCGGATGCGGCCGCGCCAGGCCGCCCAGCGGTAGCGGTCGCGGATGCGCGCGCCGCCCCAGCGCAGGCGCAGCCGGCGATCGGAGTAGCCGAGCTCGCGCTGCAGGTCGCGCTCCCAGATCAGGCCGCTGTGGTCGTAGGCGGCCAGCCAGTCCCAGCCGGATTGGCCGAGGAAGCGGTAGTGCAGCGTGGCCGCGCCGCGCTGCGTGAAGTCGTCGCCCTGCAGATGCTCGCCGCTGCGCACCAGCACCGCCGCATGCTCGCCGGTGCTGGCCCAGGTGCGGCGGGCGCGCAGCGCGCGGCCGATGCTGGCCTTGTCCAGCCGCTCGGCCAGCACGCCGGTGATGCCGCCATGCACGCCGAACACCTGCACGCCGGGTGCGCCGGCACCCGGGCGGCCGCGGTGCTCGTCGCTGTTGGCCGCGGCGCCGAGCTTGTAGCCGCGCCCGATCACGTCCTGGTACAGCCAGCCGAAATGGCCCCAGGTGGAAGCGATCTCGACCAGGCGCTCCAGCTCGGGGTGATGCCAGTCGGGGACGTAGCGCCGGCCGCCGACATGCGGGATGACCAGGTGCTGCTCGGGCGTGTCGACATACGCGGCCCACAGCTCCTCCACCGGCCAGCGGCCGAGCGAGACCTCGTGGCCCTTCATATCCTCGTTCCATTGCAGCGTGCGGTTGTGCTCGCCGCGGGCGTTGTACGGGAAATCGGGCGCCGCGTCGCCGAGGAACACCACCTTGTGGTCGCCGCCGGCGGTGGAGCTGCCACACCACTCCTGCACCGGGAAGGCGACGAACTCGCCGGGCTGGTTGAACTCGGCCACCGCGGCCACGCCCAGGTCCCAGTGGCGGTCGGTGATCTGGAAATCGTTGGCGGTGTAGCCGAACACGTCGAGCCCGCCGACATCGCGCGCATAACGCGCGTTGTACGCGGGGCTGTGGGTGCCGACGGTGTCGTGCGCATGCACGTGCAGGTCGGCGTACCAGGGGCGGGCGGTCGGGAAGTCGTCGGCCACGTCGAAGCGGAATTCGGCCGCCGGCACGCGCGGCAGTCCGGGCAGGCTGACGCGCCAGCGCCAGGTGCCGGCGGCCGGTTGCAGCGCGGGCAGCGCCAGGCTGGCCCAGTCGTCGGCGGCGAAGCGGGTCTCGCCCTGCTGGATCACCTGCTCGCCTTCCAGCAGCTGCCACTGCAGCGGCTGGTCGAGCCGCTGCACGATGTTGCCCCAGCGGTCCAGCGCCGAGACGCGGGCGGCCACCGGCTGGCCCGGCCGGGCGAAACGCGGTGCGTGCAGGAACAGCCGCGCCGCCGGCCCGTGCGCGACGCGGATCACCACGTCGCCCGGCACCGTGACGAAGCGAGAGGTGCCCAGCGGGTCGACATACAGCCGGAAGCGGAAGCCGTCCTCGACGAAGGTCTGCACCCGCGTGCCGGGCCCGCCGCCGCGGCGGTCGCCGAGGCGGATCACGATGCGGTCGCCGGCATGCAGGAAGCCGTCGACGATGTCGACGATCACCGCCTTCTGGTACGGGCGCTCGTGGCCTTTCTGGTCGAAGCGCACCTGCAGCGACTGCACCGTGGCAGTGGACTGGCCGGCGGCCAGCGGACCGGCGTGGTACTCGGCGCTGAGGTAGTTGGCGGCAGACGGGTCGGTGGTCTGGAACAGCGCCCAGTCGGAATAGAACTTGAAGGTGGCCTTCAGCCATGCGCCGTCGGCGATGCCCGAGGCGCCGACCTCGTAGTCGAGCACGATCTCCTGCCAGCTGCCGGCCTCCACCGTGTCGACGTTGCAGCTGACGCGACCGCCGAAGGGCAGCGCCTTCAGGTGCTCGTACCAGCCCGGCGGCGCGCTGTGCGGGCCCAGCCGCTCGCGCAGCGTGGCCGCCTGGTCGGCGATCTGCTGCCGCGTCTTTTGATTGTCATCAGCCGACATCCTGTCCCCCCGTCACTCGGCCTTGAGCCCGACGCTGCGCACCAGCGCTGCGTACTTCTGCGACTCCTGCCGCACCAGGCCGCCGAACTGGGGTGCCGCGTAGCCGGTGGCGCGGATGCCCTGCGCGGCCAGGTCGGCCTGTGCCTGCGGCGTGGCCAGCACGCGGTGCACCTCGGCGGCGATCGTGTCCACCACCACTGCCGGCGTGCCGGCCGGTGCGAACAGGCCGAACCAGGTGCCGGCACGGAAGCCCTTGTAGGTGTCGGCCACCGTCGGCACATTCGGCAGCAGCGGGTGGCGTGCCTCGCCGCCGGTGGCCAGCGCCACCAGGCGACCGGCCTTGATGTGCGGCAGCGCCGGGCCGATGGCGATGAACATCACGTCGACCTGGCCGGCCACCACGTCGGCCAGGCCCAGCGGGCCGCCGCGGTAGGGGATGTGGGTCACATAGACGCCGGCCGATTGCTTCAGCAGTTCCATGCCGAACTGCTGCGGGCTGCCGTTGCCGGCCGAGGCGTAGTTCAGCTTGCCGGGCTGGCGCTTCGCCGCGGCGATGAAGTCCTGCAGCGTCGCAAAGCCGAGCTTCGGGTGGGCCACCAGCACGAAATCGGTGTCGCCCAGCGATGCCACCGGCACCAGGTCGCGCGCGGGGCTGTACGGCAGCGCGTTCTGCAGGTTCGGCAGGATCGTGATCGGCCCGTCGGCGCCCAGCAGCAGCGTGTGGCCGTCCGGCGCGGCCTTGGCCACCGTGTCGGCGGCCAGGATGCCGCCGGCGCCGGGCTTGCTCTCCACCGTGACGGGCTGCTTCCAGCTGGCGGCCAGGCGCTCGCCGACATAACGCGCAATGACATCGGCCGCGCTGCCGGGGGTGTTGGGCACCAGCACGCGCACGGCGGTGTGGGGGAAGGCCGGCGCGGCGTTGGCGGCGGTCTGCGCCTGCACGCCCAGGGCGGGCAGCAGCAGCGAGGCGGTCAGCGCGGCCAGGCGCGCGACCGAAGCGATCGGATTCATCGGCAAGGTTCAGCCCAAAGTCAGCGACGGCATCAGACAGCGGCCAGCGCCTGGTCGAGGTCGGCGATCAGGTCGTCGATGTGCTCGATGCCGACCGACCGGCGCACCGCGTCCTCGCTGACGCCGGCCTTGTCCAGCTCGGCCGGCGAGAGCTGGCGGTGCGTGGTCGAGGCCGGGTGCGTGGCCAGCGACTTGGCGTCGCCGATGTTCACCAGCCGGGTGAACAGCTGCAGCGCATCGAGGAAGCGCGCGCCCGCCGCGCGGCCATCGCCGGCCGCGGCCTTGACGCCGAAGGTCAGGATGCCCGAGGCCTTGCCGGAGAGGTACTTGTTCACCAGCGCATGGTCCGGATGGTCTTCGAGGCCGGCGTAGTTGACCCAGCCGACCTTCGGATGCGTCTTCAGGTGCTGTGCGACGGCTCGGGCGTTGTCGCTCAGGCGGTCGACGCGCAGCGCCAGCGTCTCGATGCCCTGCAGGATCAGCCAGGCGTTGAACGGCGAGATCGCCGCGCCGATGTTGCGCAGCGGCACCACGCGCGCGCGGCCGATGTAGGCGGCCGCGCCCAGCGCGTCGGTGTAGACCACCCCGTGGTAGCTGACGTCGGGCTCGTTCAGGCGCTTGAAGCGCTGCTTGTGCTGGGCCCACGGGAACTTGCCCGAATCGACGATCGCGCCGCCCACCGCGGTGCCGTGGCCGCCCAGGTACTTCGTCAGGGAATGCACCACGATGTCGGCGCCGTGCTCGAACGGGCGGCTCAGGTAGGGCGTTGGCACCGTGTTGTCGACGATCACCGGCACGCCATGGCGGTGCGCGATCTCGGCGATCTTCGCGATGTCGGTCACGTTGCCCTGCGGGTTGCCGAGCGACTCGACGAACACGGCCTTGGTGCGCGCGTCGATCAGCGCCTCGAAGCTCTCGGGCTTGCGGTAGTCGGCAAAACGCGTCTGGATGCCGTACTGCGGCAGCGTGTGCGCGAACAGGTTGTAGGTGCCGCCGTACAGCGCGCTGGAGGCGACGATGTTGTCGCCGGCTTCGGCGATGGTCAGGATCGAGTAGGTCACCGCGGCCTGGCCCGAGGCCAGCGCCAGCGCGGCGATGCCGCCTTCGAGCGCGGCGATGCGCTGTTCCAGCACATCCTGCGTCGGGTTGTTGATGCGGGTGTAGATGTTGCCCGGCACCTTCAGGTCGAACAGGTCGGCGCCATGCTGCGCGCTGTCGAAGGCATAGGCCACGGTCTGGTACAGCGGCACCGCGGCCGCGCGCGTGGTCGGCTCGGGCTGGTAGCCGGCATGCACCGACAGGGTCTCGAAGCGGCGGGGGGTTGGTTGGGTCATGTCGATGTCACTCCTTCAGCGTTGCAGGCCCCAGCGCCGCACGGTCAGGCGCTCGAGCGTGTCGAAGACCAGCCGCTCGGCGACGAGCCCGATCAGGATCACCGTGGCCAGGCCTGCGAAGACGCGGTCGGTGAGCAGTTCGTTGCGGTTCTGGAAGATGTACCAGCCGAGTCCGCCGCGGCCCGACGAGGCACCGAAGAACAGCTCGGCCGCGATCAGCGTGCGCCACGCAAAGGCCCAGCCGATGCGCAGCCCCGAGAGGATGGCCGGCAGTGCCGCGGGCACCAGGATCTGCAGCACGTAGCGCAGGCCGCGCAGGCCGTAGTTGCGGCCGGCCATGCGCAGCGTCTCGGGCACCGCCTGGAAGCCCGCGAAGGTGGCCAGCGCCAGCGGCCACAGCACCGAGTGCAGCAGCACGAACACCAGGCTGCCGCGGCCGAGGCCGAACCACAGCAGCGCCAGCGGCAGCAGCGCGATGGCCGGCAGCGGGTTGAACATCGCCGTCAACGTGCCCAGCAGGTCGCGGCCGAGCTGGCTGGACACGGCCAGTGCGGTCAGCGCCAGTGCAGCGGCCACGCCCAGCGCATAGCCCTGCAGCAGCAGCGACAGCGAGATCGCGGCCTTGCCCGGCAGCTCGCCGCTGGCCACGCTGGCGATGAAGGCGCGCGCGGTCTGCATGAACGAAGGCAGCAACAGCTCGTTGGCGGCGATGCGGGCCACCCCTTCCCAGATCGTCGCCAGCACCAGCAGCAGCACCAGTTGGCGCAGCCAGCCCTGGCGCCACAGCCGGCGCGGCCAGGGCAGGGGCCGCTCGGGTGCCGTGGCCTGGGCCAGCGGTCCCAGCGTGTGCTCGACCTCGGGCCGCACGGCCGGCCCGGCGGGCCCGGCCGACGCGAGGCCGGACGCGAGGCCGTGCGGAAAGTCCACCGGCCTCATGCCGCCACCGCCTGCTCGGTGGCGGTGTCCTCGAACAGCAGGCGGTGGATGCGCTGCGCCTGGGTCTGGAAGGCCGGGCTGCCGCTGCTGGCCAGGTCGAAGGGGTGGGCGTTGAGCTCGGCGCGCAGCCGCCCGGGTCGCGGCGACAGCACCGCGATTCGGTGGCCGACGACCAGCGCCTCCTCGATCGAATGGGTGACGAAGACCAGCGTGAAGCGCACTTGGTCCCACAGCGCGAGCAGCTCCTGCTGCATGCGCCGTCGCGTCAGCGCATCGAGCGCGGCGAAGGGCTCGTCCATCAGCAGCACCTTGGGCTGCATCGCCAGCGCGCGGGCGATCGCCACGCGCTGCTTCATGCCGCCGGAGAGCGTGTGC
>CAZXLI010000305.1:0-8066 GCA_964641795.1 uncultured Bordetella sp.
TCGGCAAGGGGTGCCCATCAAGCTCGATGAGTAGGTCACCGGCCGCGAGGCCGGAGTTGATGACCCAGTTGTCGCCGATCTGGTCGCCCACCTGCACCGGTTTGGGCATCGCCTTGCCGTCGGCCGCCACGTAGACGAACTTGCCCTGCGGCCCTTCGAGCACCGCGCGCGCCGGCACCTTCACCGCATTGGGCCGCTTGGCGCCGAGCAGGCGCACGCGCACGAACTGGCCGGGCTTGAGCTGGCCATCCGGATTCGGCAGTTCGGCCTCGGCTTCGATGGTGCCGGTGCTGCCCGAGATGCGGGTGTCGGAGAACACCAGCTTGCCCTTGCGCGTGTACACGCTGCCGTCGGCCAGCTTGGCCTCCACCTCGAAGACTTCGCCGGCGGGCAGCTTCAGCGCGCCGCTGGCGGCTTCGCTGCGCCAGCGCTGCTGGTCGTTGTCGGCCAGGCCGAAGCGCAGCTTGATCGGATTCGTCTGCACCAGCGTGGTCAGCAGCGTCTCGGGGCCGGCCACCAGCGTGCCCTCGGACACCTGCGAGCGGCTGGCCACGCCGCTGATCGGCGCCTCGACCCTGGCATAACCCACATTCAGAGCGGCCTCGGCGCGGCGCGCCTGCGCACCCTTGACGTCGGCGCGCGCGATCTGCTCGGCCGACGCCGCGTCGTCGTACTCCTTCTGGCTCACCGCCTTGGCGTCCCACAGCGGCTTCAGGCGCGCCAGCGTGCGCGCGGCCTGGGCCTGGCGCGCCTCGGCGGCCGCCAGGTCGGCCTCGGCCCGGTTCAGCACCGCCTGGAACGGCGCCGGGTCCAGCGTGTACAGCGACTGGCCCTTGTGCACCGGCGCGCCTTCGGTGAAGTTGCGCTGCTGCAGGATGCCGGCCACGCGGGCACGCACCTCGACCTCGCGCGAACCGACGGTCTGGCCGACGTACTCGTACACCACCGGCACGTCGGCCGGCACCACCTTCTCCACCGTCACCGGCGCCGGCGGCGGGCCACCATGGCCGCCCGGCTGGGCACCGGAAGGGCCGCAGCCGGTAAGCAAGACGGCAACGGCCAAACTGGTCAGCGCCAGCACGGCGCCGTGAGCAAATGTGGCTTTGCCACTCTGCTCAGCGCCCCTCGGGGGCCGGCCGGCTTGCCCGGCCTGGGGGCGCAGATACATTGAAAAGCGACGATTCGTGTTGATCGCACTCATGAAAACCCTAGCCTCCATTCGCACAGGCGGCGGAGTTTACATACATTCATGAATGTATGATTCCCCGCATGCGACGCAAGGTCTTGGCAGACCGGCGATCGTTGGGATGCCCTGGAGGTCATCAACCATGGCCCGCCGAACCAAAGACGAAGCCCTCGCCACCCGCCACTGCATATTGGATGCCGCCGAGCTGCTGTTCCAGCAGCATGGGGTGTCGCGCACCTCGCTGCAAGACATCGCGCAGGCCGCCGACCTGACGCGTGGCGCGATCTACTGGCACTTCAAGGACAAGGCCGACCTGTTCAACGCGATGATGGAGCGGGCCACCTTGCCGCTGGAGGAATCGCTCGCCATTGGCGAGGAACTGCCGCCCGACCAGGACCCGCTGACCTTCATCGAAGACCGCTTCGTGCAGGCACTGCGCCTGACGGTGCACCATGCACCGACGCGGCGCGTGTTCGAGATCGCCACGCACAAGGTCGAGTACGTCGACGAGCTGCAGGCCGTGCGCGACCGCCACCTGCTCAACCGCAACCAGTGCCTCGACCAGGTCGAGCAGATGCTCAAGCAGGCCGCCAGGCGCGGCGTGATCGGCCGCAAGGCGCCACCGCGCAGCATTGCGCTGGGCCTGCATGCGCTGGTGGACGGCCTGATCCAGAACTGGATGCTCGACCCGCAGGCCTTCGACCTGGTGCGCGTGGGCCGGCAGGTGCTGCGCGCCTACCTGGCCGGCTTGCGCAGCGATGCAACGGCCGAGCCGCCCGCGGCCGCCGGCGCAGCGAGCGAAACATGAGTGCCGGCCCCGAATCCGGCGCGCCGCGCTGCGAAGTGGCCGACGGTTGCGCCACGATCACCTTGAACCGTCCGGCGCACCACAACCGCCTGCACCGCGAAGACCTGCTGGCGCTGCAGGCGCACTGCCAGGCGCTGGCCGGCCGGCCCGAGGTGCGCGTGGTGCTGCTCACCGCCACGGGTCCGAGCTTCTGCGCCGGCTACCACCTGGGCGACCTGGATGCCGATGCGCACAGCGGCCCGCAATTGTTCGAGCAGACCGTCGACGCGATCGAGGCGCTGCCGATGCCCACCATCTGCCGCCTGAACGGCAGCGTCTACGGCGGCGCCACCGACCTCGCGCTGGCCTGCGATTTCCGCATCGGGCTGGACACGATGACGCTGCGCATGCCGGCCGCGCGGCTGGGCCTGCACTACTACCCGAATGGCTTGCGGCGCTATGTCTCGCGCCTGGGGCTGGCCGCGGCCAAGCGCATGTTCCTGCTGGCCGACACGCTGCAGGCACCGGAGCTGCTGCGCATCGGCTACCTCGACCAGCTGGCCGGCGCGGCCGAGCTCGACAGCCGCGTGCAGGCGCTGGTGGACGCCATCCGCGCCGGCGCGCCGCTGGCCGTCAACGGCATGAAGCGCTCGCTCGACGAGATCGCGCGCGGCGAGTTCGATCTCGAGCGCCTGGCCGCGCGCGCGGCGCTGTGCGCCGCCAGCGACGATCTGCGCGAGGGCCAGGCCGCGTTTGCCGAGAAGCGGCCGCCACGCTTCACGGGCCGCTGACCGGCTCACGCGCCCAGCCCGCGGGCAAACCCGCAGCCTGTGCGCACGATGCGACGAAGCGCGCCAGCGGGTGCCTGAGCTGCGGTTTCCCAGCTTGACGATGGGGCGACAGGCACCGGAAAGTCACCCGTTTATTCTTTTGCCGGCCGCCCTTCCCCCATGAGCCACACCGCTTCCCCCTCCTCGTCCGCCGCCTGGCGCCTGTCTGTCATCACCAGCGCCGTGCTGTTGATGAGCGCGTGCGCCACCACGCCGCCCCCTGCGGGCACGGCGGTCGCCGCGGCGACACCCGCCGCCGGTTCCGCAGCACCGGCCGCTGCGGCCTCGGGGCCGGCCGGCGGTGCCAGTGCGCCGGCCGGCGCCCGACCGCCCGCGGACCCCACCGCGCCGAAGCCGTTTGCCGATGTGATCAAGGACGCCAAGCGCCAGGACGGCTTCTTCCCGATCTGGCGCAAGGACGAGAAGGTCTGGCTCGAGATCCCGACGGCCATGCTCAACAAGCCGCTGATGCTGTCGGTCAACATCGCCAACTCGGTCGGCGAGCGCGGCCTCTACGCCAGCCAGATGGCCGGCGGCGGCACCGTGGAGTGGCGCCGCATCGGCAACCAGATCCAGCTGGTGGCGCTGAACACGCAGTTCCGCGCCGAAGGCGGCAGCAAGTTCGCGGTGGAACAGGCGTTCTCGCCCAGCCTGGTGGGCTCCGCGCCAGTGGCCAGCGCCGAGCATCCGGAACGCAAGAGCTTCCTCGTCGATGCCGCACCGCTGCTGCTGAGCGACATCCCCGGCTACTCGACCCGGCTCGAATTCGCCTACCGGCTGCCCTTCAACCTGGACCGCGGCAACTCCTATTTCGAAGCCACGCGCGCCGATGCGGGCATCAGCACGCTGACCGCACGCATCCACTTCGCGACCGCGCGCATCCCCGCACCACCGCTGGTGCCGGCCCCCGTGCCGACGCCCACGCCGCCGCAGACGGTGCCCGACCCGCGCAGCCTGTTCGTCAGCTACGTCTACAGCTTCCAGCCGCTGCCGGCCGAGGTGATGCGCCCGCGCGTGCCCGATCCGCGCATCGGCCATTTCTCCGAATCGTTCACCGATCTCAGCGGCGACCTGAAGGCCAACCCGCGCGTGCACTTCGTCAAGCGCTGGCGCCTCGAGAAGAAGGACCCCGGCGCGGCGCTCTCCGAACCGGTCACGCCCATCACCTACTGGCTCGACAAGAACATCCCGCCGCGCTACCGCGCCTCGGTCGAAGCCGGCATCCTCGAATGGAACAAGGCATTCGAGAAGATCGGCTTCAAGAACGCCATCGTCGTCAAGCAGCAGCCCGACGATGCCAACTGGGACAACATGGACGGGACGCACGCCTCGATCCGCTGGTTCGTCGGCGCCGATGTCGGCTTCGCGATCGGGCCTTCGCGCAGCGATCCGCGCAGCGGCGAGATCCTCGATGCCGACATCGGCATGAGCGATGTGTTCGCGCGCGGTTCGCGCCGCTTCATCGTCGAGGACATCGGCCGTCCTCAGCCCGGCATGGCGGCCCATGTGCACGGTGGGTTCGACGGCTCGTTCGGGATGGCCGCACACGAAGCCGCCTATTGCAACTATGCGCAGGAGGCGGCGGCGGAGATGGACTTCGCGCTCGACGTGCTGGAAGCGCGCGGCGACATCGCGCCGGACAGCCCCGAGGCCGAAGCCTTCGTGCAGTCCGTGATCAAGGACACCATCATGCACGAGGTGGGCCACACGCTGGGGCTGAAGCACAACTTCAAGGCCTCGACCACTGTCACCCGCGAGCAGCTGAAGGACAAGGCCTACACCGAGCAATACGGCATCTCCGGCTCGGTGATGGACTACAACGCCTACAACCTGGCGCTCAAGGGCGAGCCGCAGGGCGCCTACAACCCCAGCTCGCTCGGCCCCTACGACTACTGGGCGATCGAGTACGCGTACAAGCCGATCGCGCCGGCCGACGAAGCGGCCGAGCTGGGCCGCATCGCCGCGCGCAGCACCGAGCCGCAGCTGGCCTTCGCCGACGACACCGATGCTGGCGGCTTCGGCCCCTACGATGGCATGGACCCGCTGGCCAACCGCTTCGACCTCGGTGACGACCCGCTGGCCTACTTCAAGAAGCGGCTCGCGCTGTCGCAGGAACTGTGGGCCCGCGTGCAGGAGCGCAAGGTGATGCCGGGCGACGACCCGCTGCGCCAGCAACGCTCGATCCTCGGCGGCTTCAACCAGCTGTTCCGCGCGTCCGAGCTGGTGGGCAAGTATGTCGGCGGCATGTACGCGGTGCGCGACATCCCCGGCACCACCAACCGCGCCAGCCTGCGTCCGGTGGAGCCTGCCAAGCAACGCGAAGCCCTGCAGTTCCTGGCCACCGGCCTGTTCAGCGCCGACAGCTTCCGCTTCAAGCCCGAGTTCCTGAGCTCACTGACGATGGACTACCAGGAATGGGACCGCAGCACGCTCAACATCCCCGGCGCAGTGGCGCGCGTGCAGCTGGTGGCGCTCGACCGCCTGCTGGCCGCGCCGACCGCGCAGCGCCTGCTCGACCTGCCCGGCTATGTGCCCGAGGGTCAGCGCAAGGGCCTGATCTCGTTGAACGAGGTCTACGGCACCTTGCAGACGGCCGTGTGGAGCGAGCTGAAGACCGGTGCCGACATCGACCGCCTGCGTCGCAACCTGCAGCGCGAATACCTCAAGCGCCTGCAGGCCGTGCTCACGCGCCCGCCTGCCAACCTGCCGGCCGACGCACTGAGCCTGGCGCGCCTGCATGCCACGCAGTTGCAGGCCGACCTGCGTGCGGCCATGGCCAAGGGCACGAACCAGTCCCCTGAAACAAAGGCTCACCTGGCCGACAGCCTGGGCCTCTTGAGCGAAGCGCTGCGCGCTACGATGCAACGTTCATGAGGCAAGAAAGGACAGGAATAACGTGTTGATCAAGCATCAAGTCGCGGCCGTGGCCGCGGCCGTGCTGCTGGCCGGTTGCGGCGGCGGCGACGGCACCGAGACACCGCAGGTCGCTGCGGCCAGCGCGCTGCGCATGCGGGCACTGTCGACCCAGCAGGCCACCACCAACAGCGTGGCGCCGGAAGTGGCGGCCGAGCAGTTGATGAACTACGGCGAATCGGCGCTGCCACAGTATTTTCCGGGCCACCCGACGACGCAGACCTTCGGCCCGTTCCGCTACCGCGCGTACAGCAACGGCATCCTGCTGGGCGTGGTCGTCACGGCCGGCGACCCGACCTACAAGCCGGTCAACAGCGTGTGGGTGATGGGTGGCGTCTTCGGCGGCCAACCAGTGCCGGTGGGCATGGTCACCGACTACATCACGCCGACCGACCCGAATCCCCCGCCCACCGGCGCCAACAACGGCTGCGCCGACCTCAGCCTGGCTGACGCCCAGGGCACCCGCCTGGTGATCACCTACGCCTACCGCGGCAGCATCACCGGCAATGTCACGGTCGACACCCTGGTCGGCAGCCTGACGACCTTTGAAGGCCAACAGGCGCGCGAGATCACCAGCAAGTCCACCGGCACCACCACTGTCGGCGGCCAGTCGGCGGCGATCGATCTCGAAGCCAAGGCCTACCAGCGCAAGACCGGCGACGCCGAGATCACCAATTACGGCCTGGTCTCGACGAGCAAGTCCTCGTTCAGCGGCTTCAACTCGACGACCACCACTAAGACCGTCTGGTCGCCGGCCTGGGTCGACCGCCAATACGGCCTGGCCCTCGGCCAGACCTTGAACGTGACGCAGACCGGCAGCTCGACCATCACCACCAGCATCGGCGGCCTGCCCGGCACCTCGACGACCACGCCGACCACGCTGACCGAGACGGTCAAGTACGTCAGCCGCGAATCCGTCACGGTGCCGGCCGGCACCTACAACGCCTGCAAGTACGAACACAGCAGTGGCGGTGCCGTCACCTCGACCAATTGGGTGGTGGTCGGCAAGGGGGTGCCGGTCAAGACGGTCTCGGGCACTGGATCCGACACGCTGACCATCGAAGCCACGGCGATCAGCCTGAACGGCCAGACGTTCTGACCCCAGCGCGCTGCCGCCCCTCGCGGCAGGCACGCCGATTGCCCACGCCGGTTGGCCACCCGCCCACCGGCGTTTGTTTTTGTTACGGCACGGAAGCAGGTGGCCGTTACGCTGGAAACCGTCCACAAGCCTGCCCAGGAGAACGACATGACGCCGAACCGCCCCCTTGCCGCTGCGCTGCTGCTGGCCTGCACCACCGCATTCACGGCCGCGCACGCGGCCACCGTCGCGCCCACGGTGGCTGCCGAACAATTGATGAACTATGGGGAGACGGCCTACAAGAGCTACTTCCCCGAGCACCAGCCGACGCAGACCTTCGGACCCTTCCGCTACCGCGCGTATTCGAGCAAGGTCCTGCTCGGCGTCGTGGTCAGCGCCGATCCGCAGTACATCCTGAACGGCGTCTACGTGATGGGCGGGCCGTTCGGCAACCAGCCGCAGTACGTCGGCCAGCTGACGCAGTACCTCACGCCGACCGAGCCGGGCCCCGGCGCGGCATCGCCGAGCAACGGATGCTTCGACCTGAACATGCTCACCAGCTCCGGCAACGTGGTCTCGGTGACCTATGACTTCAGCGGCCCGATCACCGGCTCGCTGACGATCGACACCTCCTTCAACGGCCTGTCCACCTTCCAGGGCCAGAGCTACAACGAGAGCCTGTACCGCCGCAAGGGCACGATCTTCGACAACGGCCTGCCGGTGGCCGTGGACGATGGCGAGCAGCGCTTCGTGCGCAAGACGGCCGACGGCGAGATCACCCACTACGGCACCAGCTCGTCGAGCTCGGTGACGACCAACGACTACGTGGCCACCACCAGCTACACGACGGTGTACTCGCCGCTGTGGGTCGACCGCATCTACGCGCTGCCGCAGGGCCAGTCGCTGACCAGCAACCAGGTGAGCACCACGACGCGGGTGACGACGTACTCGACGCCCAACATCCCCACCACCACCAACACCTACGGCGCCACGCTGAGTGAAACCGTGACCTACATCGGTCACGAGCGCCTGAGCCTGGAGGCCGGCGAGTTCGATACCTGCCGCTACGAGCACATCGACAACAGCAACGGCAACACCACCACCAACTGGTTCATCGCCGGCAAGGGCGTGCTGGTCAAGAGCGTGACGGTGAAGGCCGGTGTCACACAGACCATGGCCGCACGCATCGCGCTGCTGAACACGAACCCGCTTTAAGAGCGCCCCCAGGCCGGCCTCGCCGGCCGCCCCCCGCGGGGGTATGAGCAAAGTGGC
>CAZXLI010000306.1:0-8065 GCA_964641795.1 uncultured Bordetella sp.
TGACCCATGCCAACTGGTTCGGGGGCGCCTACCAGGACCCGCACAACCAGGTGTTCAGCTTCGCGGTGGCACCGAACTACCTCGACCTCTATCCCGAGGTCGTGGTCAGCGAGGCCGAGCGCAAGGCCTTCGCCGAGACGCGCACCGGCGCGCTGATCGGCGAGCGGCTGGCGCAGAAATATGGCTGGAAGGTCGGTGACCGCGTGCCGCTGCAGTCGACGATCTTCCCGGACCGCCAGGGCAGCAAGAACTGGCAGTTCGACATCGTCGGCATCATGCATTCGTCCGACAAGAAGACCGGCGGCTTCTACGACCAGATGTTCCTGTTGAACTGGAAATACTTCGACGACACCACGCCGTACAACCAGGGCCAGGTGGGCTGGTACGTGACGCGCGTGACCGACGTGAACCAGGCCGACAAGGTGGCCAAGGCGATCGACGCCCTGTCGGCCAACTCCGACCACGAAACGCGCACGCAGACCGAGCAGGCGGCCACCGCCTCGTGGATGAAGCAGCTGGCCGACATTGGCCTGATCGTCGGCTCGATCATGGGCGCGGTGTTCTTCACCCTGCTGCTGCTGTCGGGCAACACGATGATGCAGGCGGTGCGCGAGCGCACCAGCGAACTCGCGGTGCTGAAGACCATCGGCTTCTCGGCCCGCAGCGTGCTGCTGATGGTGCTGGCCGAATCGATGCTGCTGCTGCTGCTGGGCGGGCTGGCCGGCATGGCGCTGGCGACCCTGATCATCCCGATGGTCAGCGCCGGCAGCGGCGGCATGCTGAACCTGCCGACCATCGGGGCCAGCACCTGGGTGCTGGGCCTGGTGCTGATGCTGGCCATTGGCATCGCGGTGGGCGCGGTGCCGGCCTGGAGCGCGATGCGGCTGAACATCGTCGACGCCCTCGCCGGCCGCTGAAGGGAGACCTCGGGTGAATGCATTGATCAACCTGCTGCTGGTGGCCGGGCTGATGGCCGGGATGGCCGTGTGGGTGATGCTGCCCTGGCCCGGTGCCGTGGCGCTGGCCGTGCTGCTGGCGCTGTGGCTGGCCTTCACCCGCCGCGGCGGGCAGACGCGCTCGGTGGCCATGGTGGGCATCAGCACCTTGACGCAGCGGCTGGGGCCTTCGGCGGTGATCGTCGTCGGCATCGCCGGCGTCGTCGGCGTGCTGGTCGCCTTGCTGGCGATGGCCGAGGGCTACAGCCAGACGCTGCGCGGCACCGGCAACACCGAGAGTGCGATCGTGATGCGCGGCGGCTCGGCCTCGGAAGTGGCCTCGGTGCTCGACCGCGACAGCACCACGCTGATCCCGCAGGCGCCCGGCGTCGCGCGCAACGACAAGGGCGAGCCGCTGGCCTCGGCCGAGATCGTGGTGGCGGCCAACCTGCCGCTGCGCAAGGGCGAGCCGGGCGAGGAAGGCAGCGTGCAGTTGCGCGGCGTCAGCGAGCAGGCCTTCGCGGTGCGGCCGCAGCTGAAGATCGTCGAGGGCAAGCGCTTCGCCCCCGGCCTGCGCGAGCTGATCGTCGGCCGAGGCGCGGCCCGCCAGTTCGCCGGGCTGGTGCCGGGCGGCACCGTGCGACTGGGCTCGCAGCAGTGGACCGTGGCCGGCGTGTTCGCCTCGGGCGACGCGATGGAGTCCGAGATCTGGGCCGATGCCAGTGTGGTGGCCGACGCCTACCGCCGCGGCAGCAGCCGCACCTCGGTGATCCTGAAGCTCACCGATGCGAAGGCCCTCAACGAGTTCAAGACCGCGCTCGAATCGAACCCGCAGCTGAAGGTGGACGTCAGCACCACGCTCGACTACTTCGCCAAACAATCGGAAGGCGTCACCAAGGTGCTGCGCATCATCGGCATCACGGTGGGCACGATCATGGGCATTGGTGCGATGTTCGGCGCGCTGAACACGATGTTCGCCGCCGTCGCCGCGCGGGCGCGCGAGATCGCCACCTTGCGAGCGATCGGCTTCACCGGTGTGCCGGTGGTCGTCGCGGTGATGCTGGAGACCATGCTGCTGGCACTGATCGGCGGCTTCGCCGGCGGGCTGATCGCCTGGGCCTTGTTCAACGGCTACAACGCCTCGACGATGGCCGCCGGCAGCGTCGGCCAGCTGAGCTTCCAGCTGCGCGTGTCGCCCGAACTGCTGTGGACCGGCCTGCAGTGGGCGCTGGCCATCGGCTTCATCGGCGGGCTGTTCCCGGCCATGCGCGCCGCGCGGCTGCCGGTGACGACGGCGTTGCGGGAACTGTGAGGCGCGGGGCGATGGAAGGCGCGTCGCGAGGCCAGCCGGCGCATGCCATCATGACAACGTCCAATGCAGGAGCTTGCCAATGCGTACCGCGATGATCCTGGCGGCAGGGGTCCTGGTCTTTGCCGGGCTGTTTCTCTACAGCCGTCTGTTCACGCAGCACTATCCGCAGGCGGTGACTTGGGCCACATGGGGCTTTGTCGCGGCATGGCTGGCGGCCACCTCGTTCAACCTGTGGGTCGGAGTGAGCCACGCGGGCTATTCGGCGCGGGAGGAGTTGCCGATCCTGCTGTTGCTGTTCGGCGTGCCGGCGGGCGTGGCGCTCCTGGTCCGCTGGAAGTTCTCTTGAGCCCCGGCGACTTGTCCGGCAACGCAATCCACTGGGAGTAGCGACCTTGGGAAAGACAAGGCTGGAAGCCTTCAGCGATGGGGTTCTCGCGATCATCATCACGATCATGGTGCTCGAACTGAAAGTTCCGCACGACCCCACGCCGGCAGCGCTGGCCCAGCTGCTGCCGGTGTTCCTGAGCTATGTGCTGAGCTTCGTCTATATCGGCATCTACTGGAACAACCACCACCACATGCTGCACGCCTGCTCGCGGGTCAGTGGTGCCATCCTCTGGGCCAACCTGCACTTGTTGTTCTGGCTTTCGCTGCTGCCTTTTGCGACCGGATGGATGGGCGAGAACCACTTTGCACCCTTGCCTTCCGCCCTCTATGGCGCGGTGCTGCTGGCGGCGGCGATTGCGTATTACGTGCTGCAGCAATCCATCATCGCGGCGCAAGGCGAGCACTCGGTATTGCGACGTGCCGTGGGCGGCGACTGGAAAGGAAAGGCCTCGCCGCTGTTGTATCTGCTGGGCATCGGGCTCACATTCGTGAGCGTGTGGCTGGCCCAGGCCGTCTATGTCCTGGTGGCGCTCATCTGGCTGATACCCGACAGGCGAATCGAGCGCGTGGTCACGCACGAAACCTAGTGCGGTGCGCCGCGCTGTTCTGACTGCTGTCGGGCGGCAACTCGACGGGCGATGCCTTGCTGACCAACAACTCAAGCCACGACGTCCACGACGACCTTGCCTCGAGCCTTACCGCCGGCGACCAGGGCGTGCGCCTGGTCGACGTCCTCCAGCGTGAATCGACTGCTGTCCAGCAGAGGCCTCAGGAGGCCCGCTTCGGCCAGCAAGGTCGCCTCGCGCATGATGTGCCCGTGATGGTCGCGGAATTCGCCGGTCAAGAGGGGCATCAGCGTGAACACGCCGGAGTAGGTTGCGCCCCGGAACGACAGCGGCGCGAGCCTGTGGGTTCCCCAGCCCAGCGAACTCACCACGTGGCCCGTGTAGCGGCGTGCGGCCAGGAACGATGCGTCGAGCACCGGGCCTCCGACTGTGTCGTAGACAACGTCGAAGCCTTTGCCGGCCGTGTGCTCTGCGACGTAGGCCTCGACCGCCGTCGACTCGTAGTCGATGGCCGTCGCGCCGATCAAGCGGATGTAGTCGGCCTGTGCCGCACTTGCGGTGGCATAGACGTCGGCGCCGCGAGCCCGCGCCAGCTGGACGGCGACATGGCCCACACCGCCAGCGCCACCGTGAACCAGCACTTTCTGGCCATTGCGAACATTCGCCCGGTCGACCAGACCTTCCCAGGCGGTGATGAACACGAGCGGCAGCGCCGCGGCCTCCCGCATCGTCAGGTTGTCCGGCTTCCTGGCGAGCAAGCGGGCGTCGACCGCCGCGTACTCCGCCAGGCTGCCTTGCACGCCGCCGATCCCACCGGTGAACCCGTAGACCTCGTCGCCGGGCTTGAACGCCAGGACGTCCGGAGCGACGGACTCCACGACCCCGGCGAGATCCATGCCGAGAACGGCGGGCAGAGGATGACGAGCGTGCTCGGCCGCCCCGGCCCGGATCTTCGTGTCCAGCGGATTGACGCCACTGGCATGGATCCGGACCAGCACCTGGCCCTGTGCCAGCGCAGGCTTGGGCAGCGACTTGACGACGAAAGGCGCATGGGCCGCTTCGAGCAACAGTGCGCGCATGGTTGAAGTACGAGAGGTTGACATTTGCCTGGCCTGTGACTCAGTGGATGGTGTTCCCAGTGTTGGCCATGCCAGACTGAATGAAAACTCACAGCATTGAACATCTGCCATTCATTTATGTATGCTGGCGATCGTGAACTGGGATGACGTGCGCGTATTCCTGGCCATCGCCCGCAGCGGCACGCTGGGGGCGGCGGGCCGATCGCTTGGCCAGAGCCAGCCCACCATGGGCCGACGGCTGAAGGCACTCGAGGAGTCGCTCGGACAGACCTTGTTCCAGCGAACCAGCGAAGGGTTCGTGCTGACCGATGAAGGTTCGGCGATGTTGAGCCACGCCGAGCGGATGGAGGCGGACGCGCTGTCCTTTGCCCGTCAACTCGACGGTGCCGACCATCAACTGGAGGGCATGCTGCGCGTGTCCACCTCAGACTGGTTCGGCCTTCACGTGATGGCGCCCGTGTGTTCCCTGTTCACGATCAAGCAACCCCGAATCGCCATCGAACTGCTCACCGACTCTCGCCTCTACAGTCTGGCGCGTCGCGAGGCCGACCTGGTGGCCCGGATCGTTCCGTTCGACGAGCCGGATGTCATCCAGCGCAAGCTGATGCATGTGCCGTATGCGCTGTATGTGGCGCGCGACGCGCCGGAGCCGATCGACGCCGAGGTGCGATTGATCACCATGGACCTTGGCTTCAGCGACATGCCGGACGCCCTCTGGCTTCGAAGCGCCTATCCGCAAGGTCGGATTGCATTTCGCAGCAACAACCGGCACGTGCAGGCCGTGGCGTGTGCGTCGGGGGTGGGCCTGGCGGTCCTGCCCTGCCCGCTTGGCGATGCGCATCCGAACCTGCGGCGTGTGGCCCGGGCCCCGACCCCGCCCGGTCGCGACATGTGGCTGGGCTATCACCGTGACCTGCGACGGCTCCCGAGGCTGCGCGCATTGCTCGAGATGCTGATCGAGCAACTCGGCGACTGAAGCGATCCGGCGAAGCCATCACCAGCCAGCGCCAGCGACTGGACCGTGGGATCACGGTCGCCGGCACCAGGAGGGCTCGAATCGCCTCCATGCGTTTGCACATCGCAGCCCGACGATCCCGACAGGGCCCCGCGCCGACCGGTGCAAGGACTTCGGGCGCACCACACTGGCTTCTGTTGCAGGCCTGCGGCCGGCGTCACGCCGCGTCGGCACGCCGCGCCGGTCGATCGCCGAGCGCCAGGTCCAGCATCATTTCGCTGGCCAGCGTGGCGAGCTCCTGCTTCAGCGATTCGCCACTCACCGCCACCGGCGCCAGCAGGTGCGCGCGCACCTTGAACACCGGCTTGGCCGCGCCTTCGCGGCTGGCCAGCTCGGTGTGGATGTGCTCGATGCTGACACCGCGCTCGGCGAGGATGCGCGTGAGCTTGCTGATGATGCCGAGCTGGTCGTCGCCGACCAGTTCCAGTTCCATCCCGCGCAGGCCCGCCGCGGGGCTGCCGCTGTCGCTGCTGGCCACCATCACACGCAGGTCGTTGGCTTCCAGCTCGCGCAGCGCCTGGGCCAGGCTCTCGGCCTTGTCGCGCGGCACCTCGAAGTGCACCATGCCGGCAAACTGGCCGGCCAGGCGTTCCATGCGGCTGGCGGTCCAGTTGGCGCCATGGCGCTGCGCGCGGTCGGACAACAGGCTCACGATGCCGGGCCGGTCGGGGCCCATCACGGTGGCCACCACCGAGGTCGTGCTGCTGGGCTGGTCCTCGGTCAGCACCACCGCGCGGCGGATCATCGGCGCCTTGGTCGCGAAGCGCGGGTCCTGCGTCTTGCGCGGCAGCACGCCATGGTCGCGCGCATGGCGCACCACGCGGGTCAGCAGCTCGAAGCCCATCGGCGCCAGTGCGCGTTCCCACAGTTCGCGCGCGCCCTCGCCCTTCTGCACGAAGCACCAGTCCTGCGCGGCGATGTCGCCGGCGTCCCAGCCATCGGCCAGGTGGTAGACCGAGCCACCGGCGATCGGGTCGCCCGAGAGGATGGTCCATTCCACGGCGGCGATGCCGCGGTGGCGCGGCAGCAGCGAGGGGTGGTAGCCCACGCCACCCAGCCGCGCACGGGCCAGCGCCGCGTCGCTGACGCGGGCATGGGTGTGCGCGGCCAGGATCAGGTCGGTGCCTTCGGCGATGGCCTCGCCCGGCACGATCTTCGGGTTCTGCAGCACATGCACCGGCAGCCCGGCAGCCCGGCCGGCGGCGGCGAGGCGGTCGTCCTCGGCCGGCGCCACGATGCTCGTGAACTCGACACCCGGCTCCTGGCGCAAGGCCTCGAGCACCGCCGCACCGAAATAACGGGATCCCACCAACGCGCATTTCATGATCAGCTTGCACCTCCAGCGGCCGGGACCATAGCAGACTCGCGTGGCGCGCCGCGCCCGCGCGGGGCCGACGCATCGGCCTGCGCCTGGGCCAGCAGCCACTGCCGGAAATGGCCGAGCACCGGGCGCTCGTGCTCGACATCGGGCGTGACGAGGTAGTAGCCGCGCTGGCCGCGCAGCGGCCTGTCGCAGGCGATGCGCAGCTCGCCGCGCGCGAGTTCGGCCTGCACCAGCATGCGCGGCATCAGCGCCACGCCGATGCCGTGCGAGGCCGCCACCCCGAGCATCGAGAACAGCTCGTAGCGCGGGCCCTGCAGCGCGCGCGGCGCGCCCACGCCCATCGCCTCGAACCACTGGCGCCAGGCCTCGGGCCGGGTGCTCTGCTGCAGCAGCGGCAGCGTGGCCAGGTCGCGCGGTGTCCAGCGCTTGCGCGCGGCCAGCAGCGCCGGGCTGGCGACGGGCACGACCTCCTCGGTCATCAGCAGCAGCGCGCGCGTGCCGGCCCAGTGCGCCACCTGCTGCGGCGTGCCGGCGTACAGCGCCGCATCGTGCTCGGTCTGCGCGAACATGAAGGGCCGGGTCTGCGTCTCGACATGCAGCGTGATGTCCGGGTGCGCCGCGGCCAGCGAGGGCAGCCGCGGCAGCAGCCAGCGCGTCGCGAAGGTCGGCACCGCGGCGAGGTGAATCGCGCCGCCGGAGTTGGGCAGCGCCATCGCGTCCAGCGTGTCGCGCTCCAGGCCTTCGAGCCGGCTGGCCACCTGGCGCGCGTAGGCCGCGCCGGCGGGTGTCAACGCCACGCCGTGGCGGGTGCGGCGGAACAGCGCGATGCCGAGGAAGTCTTCCAGCGCCGCGATCTGGCGCGAGACGGCGCCCTGCGTCAGCGCCAGCTCGGCGGCGGCGCGGGTGTAGCTCTCGTGCCGCGCCGCGGCCTCGAAGCACGAGAGGCCCTGCAGCGACGGGATCTTGCGCGCCATGACATGCCCTCCTGGCACAAGCCTGCAGCCGACTTACAAGGAACGGCCGATTGCCAGACATTCTGCCAGCGCATATCTGGGTGCCAAAGAATCGGTTGCCTCGGGCGCAGGGCGGGCCTAGCATGCGCTTCATCCCTGCCCTGCCACCCCACTTCCGGAGCGAGACAAGACCATGGCCAAGCACGCCGCCTTCCAATGGGACGACCCGCTGCTGCTCGATGCGCAGCTGACCGACGACGAGCGCGCGGTGCGCGATGCCGCCCGCAGCTACTGCCAGGAGCGGCTGGCGCCCCGGGTGCTGGAAGCCTTCCGCCACGAGAAGATGGACGCGAGCATCTTCCCCGAGATGGGCGAGCTCGGCCTGCTGGGCCCGACGATCCCCGAGGCCTACGGCGGCGCCGGCCTCAACTACGTCTGCTACGGCCTGGTGGCGCGCGAAGTCGAGCGTGTCGATTCCGGCTACCGCTCGATGA
>CAZXLI010000307.1:0-8003 GCA_964641795.1 uncultured Bordetella sp.
TGAACACCTTCGACAGGATCTTGTACGCGAAGCGGGTGGAGATGCCGCTCATGCCTTCGTCGACGCCGGCGTAGTCGCGGTACTCCTGGTAGCTCTTCGCGCGCGGGTCGGTGTCCTTGAGGTTCTCGCCGTCGTAGACCTGCATCTTGCTGAAGAGAGACGAGTTCTCGGGCTCCTTCAGCCGCGTGAGGATGGCGAACTGGCTCATCATCTTCAGCGTGCCCGGGGCGCACTTGGCCTGGCCGAGCGAGGAGCCGTTGATCAACTTCTCGTAGATCTTGATCTCCTCGCTAACGCGCAAGCAGTACGGCACCTTGACGATGTAGACGCGGTCGAGGAAGGCCTCGTTGTTCTTGTTGTTGCGGAAGGTCTTCCACTCGCTCTCGTTCGAGTGCGCGAGGATGATGCCGTCGAACGGAATCGCGCCGAAGCCTTCGGTGCCCTTGAAGTTGCCTTCCTGCGTGGCGGTCAGCAGCGGGTGCAGCACCTTGATCGGCGCCTTGAACATCTCGACGAATTCGAGCAGCCCCTGGTTGGCCAGGCACAGACCGCCAGAGTAGCTGTAGGCGTCGGGATCATCCTGCGCATAGGTCTCGAGCTTGCGGATGTCGACCTTGCCGACCAGCGAGCTGATGTCCTGGTTGTTCTCGTCGCCCGGCTCGGTCTTGCACACCGCGATCTGCTTGAGCACCGAGGGGTAGCGCTTGACGACCTTGAACTTGCGGATGTCGCCGCCGAATTCCTCCAGGCGCTTCACCGCCCAGGGGCTCATGATGCGGTTGAGATAGCGCGACGGGATGCCGTATTCCTTCTCGAGGATCGGACCGTCTTCCAATGAGTTGAACAGGCCCAGCGGCGACTCGTTCACCGGCGAGCCCTTGATCGCGTAGAAGGGCACGTCCTGCATCAGGGCCTTCAGGCGCTCGGCGATGGAACTCTTGCCACCGCCCACCGGGCCCAGCAGATACAGCACCTGCTTCTTCTCTTCCAGGCCTTGCGCGGCATGGCGGAAGTAGGACACGACCTGCTCGATCGCGTCCTCCATGCCGTAGAACTCGGCGAAGGCCGGGTAGATCTTGATGACCTTGTTGGCGAAGATGCGTGACAGCCGCGGGTCGTTGCGCGTGTCGACCATCTGCGGCTCGCCGATGGCCTTGAGCATGCGCTCGGCGGCAGTGGCATAGGCCAGCGGATTGCGCTTGCACTCGGCGAGATAGTCCTCGAGGGACAGCTCTTCTTCCCGGGTGCGTTCGTAGCGGGCGGCGAAACTGCTGATCACGTCCATGCGGACCTCCTTGAGCGGGACTTGACGCCGACGCAGGCCGCGCAAGGCCTGCATCGGTGTCGGGGAAGTTCTGATGAAGTCCCGGCTTAACGGGCCCAGGCTCCATCAGAGCTTTCCGGTCGGCATGGTCAGTGATGATGCTTCAGCGTGTCTCCAGCTTGATCCGAAAGCGTGGGCTGCAAGCCGCTGAGAAAGACCCGGTTCCGGGATCATTTCTGCAGCCAGCCCTTGCAAGGCCCGCGCCAGTCATGTCGATGCCATCCTATACGCGCTTGAACGGCCCTGCATGCAAGCGCGCTGACAGGCCGGCACCGACGATGAACATCATGCGCCGAATTGCACGGGGTTGCACGGGCCTGTGACCTTCGGACCACGCCGTGGTGCGCGGCGCCTGAGCGCAGCGCGACGAGGCGCGGCCTCAGCGTTCGCTGGCGCCCAGCTTGTCGAGCAGCCCGTTCAGCTCGTCGAGCGAACCGAAGGAGATCGCGACCTCGCCCTGTTCGCCACGCTTGGTCTTGCGATGAATGCGGATCTCGACCTGCGCGGTGAGCGCGTCGGCGAGTTGCTCCTCGAGCCGCACGATGTCGCGCGGCTTGTCCTTCTTCACGCGCAGCAGCGGTGCCTGGCGCCCCGAGCCCTGGACGCGGGTGACCAGGCGCTCGGCCTCGCGCACCGTGAGCTTCTTGGCAACGATCTCGTTCGCACTGAGGATCTGCTGGGCCGCGTCGAGCGCCAGCAGGGCGCGTGCATGGCCCATGTCGAGGTCGCCCGTCATCAGCAACTGCTGCACGGGAGCGGCCAGGTTCAGCAGGCGCATCAGGTTGCTGGCGGCGCTGCGCGAGCGGCCCACCGCCTGGGCGGCCTGCTCATGGGTGAGCTGGAACTCGCTGATCAGGCGCTGCAGGCCTTGGGCCTCTTCCAGCGGGTTGAGGTCCTCGCGCTGGATGTTCTCGATCAGCGCCATGATGGCGGCGGCTTCGTCGGGAACATCCTTGACGAGCACCGGCACCTCGTCCAGGCCCGCGAGCTTGGCGGCGCGGAAGCGGCGTTCGCCGGCGATGATCTCGTAGCCGCTGGCACCCACCGGGCGCACCAGAATGGGTTGCATCACGCCCTGGCTCTTGATGCTTTCCGCCAGTTCGTAGAGCGAGCCCTCGTCCATCCGGGTGCGTGGCTGGTACTTGCCCGCGCGCAGCTGGGTCAGTGGCAAGGTGGAGGGGCGGGCACCGGCATCGCCCGCGTTGTCGCTGACCTTGGGGCCGAGCAGCGCCTCGAGGCCCAAGCCCAGGCCCTTGGGTTTCTTGGTGACCATCAGCGTCGTCCGGCAGTTCCGAACACGATGAGCATCCCTTCGGGGGGCCGCGTACGCAGTGAGCTTGGGGGCGTCATGGGTCGGAATTGTCACCGACGGGCCCGGCGCTGGGCAGCCGGGTACAACACCTCCCGTTCGAAGTAGCGCCGCAGCCGCACGATGCGCGGGTCCATGCGGCCCGGCATGCGGGCCAGATGCTCGACGACGGCATCGACCCGCAGCATCAACGCGTTGCGTTCGTCGCGCCGCCAATGCCCGGCAAGCCGCGCGGCCAGCACGTCTTCGCGGTCATGCGTGCCGAGCACGCGCTGCAGGTCGGCGCCATCGATCCAGCTGTAGCGCTCGTCGTGCACGACCCGCATCGAGATGCCGCCGAAGGCGTGGTGCTGGCCCTCCTCGTCGGCCCAGATCCGTTCGCGCGCACGCAGCTTCAGCGCGCTGGCCAGGGCCAGCACCGCCTGCGGCAGCACCACCATCACCAGCCCGATGGCTCCGGCCAGCAGCAGCAAGACCCATGAACCGCGCAGCAGGCGGTCGACCAGGCCGGCCAGCAGCATCGCGGCCAGGCCGATGAGCAGCGCATGCTTGCCGTGGTTCATGGCGCCCCACCGGCCAGGCGCTCGACATCGGCCGCACCCTCGGGCCAATCGCCCAGGCCAGACTCGGCATTGATGTGCCCGCGCGCGCCGATGCAACGCGGCTCGGCGCCCCAGTCGGCGGCCAGCTGCTCGGCCCATGCGGGGCTGCAGAAGGGGTCGTTGCTGCTGTAGGTGACCTGCGCGGCGAATGGCAGCCGCTGGCGCCGCGCCGGCCGCCACCCGGCCAGCTGCGGGGGCAGGCCGGGCGCCTCGAGATCGGGCGGCGCGACCAGCAGGGCGCCGCACACGCGATCGACATGCGACGAGTGCGCCGCCCATGCGGCCACCAGGTGGCAGCCCAGGCTGTGCGCCACCAGCACGGCCGGCCCCACCGAAGCCAGCAGCGTGGTCTCGAGCTGCGCCATCCAGTCGCCGCGCCGCGGCCAGACCCAGTCGTGCTGCTGCACGCGCTGCCATCCGAATGAGCGCTCCCATCGGCTTTGCCAGTGCTCGGGGCCGGAATCCAGCCAGCCGGGCAGCAGGAGCACACGCGTTGCTGTCATGGTGCTTGCCGTATCCTTCAAGGTCTACCGAATCGGGACAGCAGGACTGTAGCCATGACTTACCGCGTCTTCGTCGATGGACAGGAAGGCACCACCGGATTGCGCATCCACGAGATGCTGGCGCGCCGGCCCGAGATCGAGGTGTTGCGCATCGATGCCGACAAGCGCAAGGACAGCGCCGAGCGGGCGCGCCTGTTGAATGCCGCCGACGTGGCGTTCCTCTGCCTGCCTGACGCGGCGGCGCGCGAAGCGGCCGCCCTGGTGACCAACCCCGACACCTGCCTGATCGATGCCAGCACCGCCCACCGCGTCGCGCCGGGCTGGGCCTTCGGCCTGCCCGAACTGGCGCCCGGGCAGCGGGCGCTGATCCGCCAGAGCAAGCGCATCGCCAACCCGGGCTGCCACGCCAGCGCCTTCATCCTGCTGCTGCGCCCGCTGGTCGACGCCGGGCTGGTGCCGGCAGAGCTGGGCGTCTCGGCCACGTCGATCACCGGTTATTCGGGCGGCGGCAAGAAGATGATCGAGCAGTACCAGGCCGGCGGCGATGCCCGGCTGGACGCACCCCGGCCCTATGCGCTGAGCCTGGCGCACAAGCACATCCCGGAAATGATGACGCATGGCCGGCTCACCACCAAGCCGGTCTTCATGCCGGTGGTGGCAAGTTTCTACAAGGGTTTGGCGGTGAGTGTGCCCTTGCATTTCTCGCAGCTGAAGGCGGGAACCGACGGCGCCGCGCTGCAGCGCGCACTGGCCGAGCGCTACGCCAGCGAGCGCTTCATCCGCGTCGCACCGCTGTCCGACCCGGCAGCGCTGGACGATGGTTTCTTCGATGTGCAGGCCTGCAACGACACCAACCGCTGCGACCTGTTCGTGTTTGCCAACGAGCAGCAGGCCGTGCTGCTGGCCCGTCTGGACAACCTGGGCAAGGGCGCCAGTGGCGCCGCGGTGCAGTCGATGAACGTGCACCTGGGTGTCGACGAAGGCCTGGGCCTTTGACGCGCCTCGTTGGCGCGTCCGGCAACGGGTCCGCGAGACGTCCCCAGCAAACGCCGCGGAACCGGCTTCGCCGGGCCGCTGGCGTTGCCCCCTTTGAGGGGGAGGCGGCGGAAGGCCGCCCCGCGGGTGGGCGGATTCAGTGCGCGCCCGGCTCCGGCGACCGGTAGTGATAGGCGTAGGCGTCGACAAACCCCAGACGGCGGTAGACCGCACGCGCCGGCTCGTTGTCCCCTTCGACCTGCAGATAGGCCACGCGGGCGCCGCCTGACCTGGCACGCGCCAGCAGCTGGCTGCACAGCGTGCGTGCCAGGCCCTGGCCGCGACTGTCCGGGTGCGTGAACACGTCGTACAGCCCCACCAGGTCCGACTCGGTGGCCACCTGGCCGCAGGCTGCGATGTGGCCGTCGTCGGCACGGCGCAGGACCCAGCCTTGGTAGGGCACCGGCGACAGCGCCAGGCGCTCGGCATGGGCCGCACGCTGACCCGCCGGCGAGCCGCGCAATGCGCCGACCTGCGCGGCGAAATCGGCAGGCGGCAGGCGCTCCAGCGTGAGGCCTGCCGGCAAGGGCTCCGCCCGGCCAGGGCAGTCGGCCGCCACCATCACCCGTGTGTCGTCGATCGTGTGGAATCCGGCGTCGGCCAGGGTCGCGTCGAGTGCCGGCGGCTGGGTGAAGGGCGTGATGCGCACAAACATCGGCAGGCCGGCCTCACGGAACACCGACTCGCACAGCGCCAGCCGTTCGGCCACCGGCAGGCGCCCCTCTGCCACCGCGTTGATGCACCGCGCGCGCTTGGCCTTGCCGGGCGAGAAGCGCACCAACCAGCCATCGACCCAGCGCTGTTGCGGCGGCGCACTGGCATTGAGGCCGGCATCTTCGACACGGGAGAGCAGACTGGCGGGGAACTCCGGATTCAGCATCGTCGGCGGGAACGGTGGATTCACATGGACTTGACGCGCTGCACCAGCTCGCGCGCGAACTCAAGGTAGGCCTGAGCCCCCTTGGCCGCGGGGTCGAACACCACGCCGGGCTGGCCGTAGCTGGGCGCCTCGGCCAGACGCACGTTGCGCGGAATCACCGCCTCGAACACCTTGTCGCCGAAGTGCGCCTTCAACTGGTCGCTGACCTGTTGCTGCAGCGTGATGCGCGGGTCGAACATCACCCGCAGCAGGCCGATGATCTGGAGATCGCGGTTCAGGTTGGCATGCACCTGCTTGATCGTGTTGACCAGGTCGGACAGGCCTTCGAGCGCGAAGTACTCGCACTGCATCGGCACGATCACACCATGTGCACTGCACAGGCCGTTGAGTGTCAGCAGGCTCAGCGACGGCGGGCAGTCGATCAGCACGAAGTCGTAGTCACCCGTCACCGGCTGCAGGGCCCGGCGCAGGCGGTCGTTGCGATGCTCCAGGCCCACCAGCTCGACCTCGGCGCCCGCCAGCTCGCGGTTCGCGCCAAGCACGTGGTAGCCGCCCTTCTCGGACACCTGGCGCGCTTCGGCGACCGACGCGGTCTCGAGCAGCACGTCGTAGATCGACAGCGGCATGCCGCGCTTGTCGATGCCCGAACCCATCGTGGCATTGCCCTGCGGATCGAGATCGACGACGAGCACGCGTTGGTCGGCGCGCACCAGGCCGGCCGCGAGGTTCACGGTCGTGGTGGTCTTGCCGACACCGCCCTTCTGGTTCGCGACGCAAAAGACTTTGGCCATGGATGGAGTATCGCCGGGCAGGTTTGATGTCTTGGCGCGCGCGTTGGCCGAGCGCCGTGGGCTCAGGCCTGCCCGTGGGGCCGCAGCCACACCAGGCAGCGCTGCGCCTTCAGGTCCGGCACGTGCAACGGTTCCACGTGAAACACCGCCACATCCCCGGGCAGCGCAGCCACTTCGTCGTCCGGCGCACGACCTTTCATCGCCAGCCAGACGCCTTGAGGCGCCAAGGCCGCGCGGGTCCAGGTGACGAAATCGGACAGCGACGCGAAGGCGCGCGAGATCACGACATCGAAGCCCGGTGCCGGTTTCAGCGTCTCGACGCGGCCATGCAGTGCATGCAGATTGGGAAGCGCCAACTCGCCAGCCACCTGGCGGACAAAACTGGCCTTCTTGGCCACGGCATCGATGCAGCTGACCTCCCAGTCCGGCTGGGCGATCGCCAGCACGACGCCGGGCAATCCGCCGCCGCTGCCCACGTCCAGCAACCTGAGCGACCGGCCGCTCGCATGCCGCCGCAGCGCCGGCAACACGGCCAGGCAATCGAAAAGATGCTGCGTCAGCATTTCGTCCGGGTCACGCACCGCCGTCAGGTTGTAGACGCGGTTCCATCGCTGCAGCAGCGCCAGGTAGGCCAGCAGGCGATCGATGGCCTGGACGTCGAGCGTCAGCCCGAGCTTGCGCAGCGCCTCGGCCAGGCGATCACGCGGCGAGGCCGACGCGGCCGAAACCGGATCCGACGGCATCAACGATTCGCTCCGCAACGGCCCGCCTGGGTTCAGCGGGCGCTTCAAGCCGCGTCCTGGTCGGGCACGACCTGATCGGACCGTTCGCCGCCAAACCCCTGGAAGCGCTTCTTCTTCAGGTGCACCAGCAGCAGCGAGATTGCCGCCGGCGTCACACCGGAGATCCGCGAGGCCTGACCCAATGTCTCCGGCCGGTGCCGGTTGAGCTTCTGCCGAACCTCGAAGCTCAGTGCGGTGACCTGGCTGTAGTCCAGCTCGGCCGGCAATCGCAGCTGCTCGAAATGCGCCGCGCGCTCCACTTCCTCAACCTGCTTGCCGATGTAGCCGGCGTACTTGGTGGCAATCTCGACCTGCTCGATCACCTCATCGGCCAGGGTGGCACCCAATTCGGCCTGCAGTGTTTCACGTGAAACAGCGACGTCAGGCCGGGTGGCCTGGGCGATCTCGCTGACCGTGTCGAAGCCAATGCCAGGCCGTCGCAGCAGGTCTGCCAGCGTGTACTCGCGCTCGATCGCCTTGCCGAGCCAGCGCTCGGCCTCGGCGGCCGGCAGCAGCCCCGGGTGGATCCAGGTCGACTTCAGTCGCTCGGACTCGCGCGCCACCGCCTCCTGCTTGCGGCAGAACTGCGCCCAGCGCGCGTCGTCGACCAGGCCCAGCTCGCGGCCGATCGGCGTCAGCCGCGCATCGGCGTTGTCCTCGCGCAGCTGCAGGCGGAACTCGGCGCGGCTGGTGAACATGCGATACGGTTCGCTGACGCCCTTGCCGATCAGGTCGTCGACCAGCACGCCGAGGTAGGCCTGGTCGCGCCGCAGTTGC
>CAZXLI010000308.1:0-7989 GCA_964641795.1 uncultured Bordetella sp.
ACCGCGACGACCGCGGTGACCCGAACGACGCCATCGTCATCGACGGCCGGCGCATCCAGCGCCCGCTCCGGCAGGCGGTGGTCACGCTGCGCGGCATCGTGCCCGGCGAGCATGTGGTCAACGTGCAGTACTACCAGTCGCGCGACGGGCAGCCGGTACCGGTGACGGTGTCGATCATCAAGGTGAACCCGCGCGCCGAGGTGGTGTTCCACGGCACCGTGACCCTGGCGCGCCAGGGCGACGAGGCCACCGCCGCGCGCTTCACGCTGCTGCCCGACGGCCAGGTGGTGAACGTCAACACGCTGCCCAAGTCCCTGGTGCAGCGGATGTAGCCCGAGAGACCACGACGATGACGCTGCCCGTGATCCTGAGCTTTGCCGCGCTGCTGCTGCTGTGCGCGCTGGCGCTGCTGCAATCGCGCTGGCCCGCGTGGCTGCGCGGGCTGCTGGTGCTGGGCGTGACCTTGTTCTACTTCTACGCCGAAGACGCGCTGCACACGCTGTGGGGCTGGCCCAGCGGCGATGCGCTGCCTGAACGCTTCGTGCTGCTGGCCGCGGTGATCGACGAGCCGGGCGCGAAGCGCCCCGGCGCGCTGTACGTGTGGGTCAACGCGCTGGAGGACGGCAAGCCCGCCGCGCAGCCGCGCGCCTTCCGGCTGCCGTACAGCAAGGACCTGCATGCGCTGCTGAACGAAGGGCTGAAGAAGGTGCGCGGCGGCGTCAGCCAGCTCGGCAGCGCCGAGCCGCGGCCGGGCAAGGCGGGTTTGAGCTGGCTGCGACCGGGCAACGACGAGCAGATCGTCAAGCTGCGCGACCTGCCGGTGCCGCAGCTGCCGGAGAAATGAGCATGCGCGCGCTGCTGGTCCTGTCGATCGCTGCAAGCCTGGCGGGCTGCCAGCGCGGCGGCGCGGGCGGCGAATCGCAGGCCTGGTTCCCGCTCGAGGCCGGCCACCGCTGGACCTACCGCGTCACCACGCGCACCGGCGAGGACGCGAGCGAGCGCGAGTGGTTGACGCTGCGTACCTTGGGCGCTAGCCATCTGCCGCCGCCGATCGACCGCCAGGCCTGGCAGCGCCGCAGCGACGGCGGCGTCGACTACTGGCTGCGCGCCGACGACGCGGGCATTGTCCGCGTTGCCAGCAAGAGCGACCTGCAGGCCGACCCCGTGCCCGACACGCCGCCGCGCTTCGTGCTGAAGGCGCCGTACACGGTGGGCACGCAGTGGCAGGCCAGCACCACCGCCTACCTGCTGATGCGGCGCAACGAGTTCCCGCGCGAGATCCGCCACAGCCACCCGAGCATCCCGATGAGCTACCAGATCGAGGCGGTGGCCGACACGGTCGAGACGCCGGCCGGCCGATTCAGCCCCTGCCTGCGGGTGCGCGGCACCGCCAGCGTGCGCATCTATGCCGACCCCGCCAGCGGCTGGCGCGACATGCCGCTGGCCACGCTGGAGTGGTACTGCCGCGGGGTCGGACTGGTCAAGCTCGAGCGCAGCGAGCCGGCGGAGTCGGCCTTCCTGGTGGGTGGGACGCGGGTGCTGGAGCTGCAGTCATGGGAATAAAGATGCCGCGTGCCGACGGACTGTGGGTGGCACTGGCCACCGCGCTGGCCTTCAGCCTGGGCAGCCTGGGCCAGTGGCAGGAACGCTGGAACGCCGCCGCGCTGCACTACGAAGCCTGGCAGCTGGACGAACTGCCGCTGACCCTGATCACCTTGTCGCTGGGCCTGGCCTGGTACGCCTGGCGCCGGCGGCGCGAGGCTGCGCGGCTGCTGGCTCATAACCAGGAATTGGCGCGGCAGTTGATTGCGGTGCAGGAGAACGAGCGCCGCGCACTGGCGCGCGAGCTGCACGACGAGATGGCCCAGCACTGCACGGCCATCCGCCTGGAAGCCGCCTTCATCGAGCGCTGCCGCGAGATCGACCCGGCCATCGCCGCGGCCCGACGCGCCGGCGCCGGCGCGCAGCAATTGCAGCAGGGCGTGCGGCGTTTGCTCAAGCAGTTGCGCCCGGCCGAGCTGGACGAGCTGGGTCTGGCAGCGGCCTTGCAGGCGCTGTGCGACAGCAGCGGCCGGCGTGGCGGGCTGAGCTGCCGCTTCAGTGCCGAAGGCTTGGCCGCTCGCTCGCTCGGCGAGGCGCTGGACACCGCGGTGTACCGCATCGCGCAGGAGGCGCTGGCCAATGTGCTGCGGCATGCGGGCGCCGCGTGGGCCAGCGTGCGGTTGCGGGTTGGTGGCCGGGTGGTCGAGCTAACGATCGAAGACGGCGGCCACGGCTTCGACCCTCAGGCCACCGGCCACGGCCTCGGGCTGCTCGGCGCGCGCGAGCGTGCCGCGGCGCTGGGCGGCCGGTTGCAGGTGCACAGCGCCGCCGGTGCCGGCACCCGGCTGTGCCTGCAGCTGCCGCTGGCGGCTGCAGGGGCGGGCGCACGATGACGCGCCTGCTGCTGGTCGACGACCACCCGGTGGTGCGGGCCGGGTACCAGCGGCTGCTGGAGCAGGACGGCGAGCTGCGCGTCGTCGCGCAGGCCGGCACGGTGGAAGAGGCGCTGGCGCTGCACCAGCGGCACCAGCCCGAGCTGACGATCACCGACCTCGGCCTGCCCGGCAGCGGCGGGCTGGAGCTGTTGCGCCGGCTGCGCGAGCGCGATGCCGGCGTGCGGGTGCTGGTGTTCAGCATGCACGACAGCGAAGCGCTGGTGCGCCGCGCGCTGGCGCAGGGCGCGCGGGGCTACGTCACCAAGAGCAGCGCGCCGGAGGACCTGCTCGAAGCGGTGCAGCAGGTGATGGCCGGCCGGCGCTGGCTGAGCCCGCCGCTGCCGCCGCACTGGCTGGCCACGAGCGCGCCGCAGGCCGACTCGCTGCAGGCCCTGACCGACCGCGAGTTCGAACTCTTCCGCCTGCTGGCGCATGGCCACACGGCGGCCGACTGCGCACGCTCGCTGCACCTGAGTCCGAAGACCGTGTCGAACCTGCAGACGCTGATCAAGGACAAGCTCGGCGTGGCGACCACCGCAGCCATGGCCCACCTGGCGCTGCGCCAGGGGGTGATTGCCGGCGAGCCGGCATAGCCCGTCCTACGGCAACAGTCGGCGGCCACCTACAGCCGGGCACGCTTGTCGGTGCTCGAATGAAGGCCCCAGAAGGCAGGAGCCCCCATGAACACCGTTCGCATTGCCGCCATCGTCATCCTCGTTGCCGGCGTCCTTGGCCTGCTGTTCGGCGGGTTCTCGTACAACACCGAGAACACCGCCGCGAAGATCGGTCCGGTCGAGCTGAAGGTGCAGGAGCAGAAACGCATCAACGTGCCGCTGTGGGCCGGCCTGGCCGCGGTGGCGGTGGGCGGGCTGACCTTGCTCGGCACGCTGCGCAAGTAGCGCGGCCGACGGCGTGGCTCATGCGCCACGTCGCCGCAGCGTCCACAGCGCCGCGCCGATCAGTGCCACGCCCAGCAGTTGCAGCGCACTGAGCGCGCGCCCGTACGCCAGCCAGTCCACCAGCACCGCGGCGCCCGGGTAGACGAACAGCAGCGGCGCGATGCGCCCGGTGCTCAGCCGCGCCATGCCGGCATACAGCAGCACATAGGCCAGCCCTGTGTGCAGCATGCCCAGGCCGGCCAGCCAGCCCCAGCTGGGGCCGAAGCCCGGCAGCCCGTGCCACAGCGCCCAGGGGGCCAGCGCCAGCGCGCCGACAGCGCTGGGGCCGGTGGCCATCGCGAAGCTGCTGGCGCGGTCGCGCTCGGGGCGCGGGCTGGGCCCAGCCCGGCCCTGGGGGCTGCTCTCCAGCTTGGTGATCAGCCCCGCGCCGGCGTAGACGAACGAGCCCAGCAGGCTCAAGCCCAGCCCCAGCGCATAGCCGCTGCGTTGCGCCCACCAGGCCGCGTCGTGCTCGACCAGCCCGGTGGTCAGCAACAGGCCGAGCATCGCGGCGCCGGTGGCGACCCACTGCGCGGCGCTGATGCGCTCGCGCAGCCACCACGCGCCCAGCACCAGCAGCCAGAACGGCTGCAGGTGGAACACCACGGTGGACACCGCAATCGAGCACAGCGGGATCGCCGCGAAGAACAGGCCCCAGTTCAGCACCATCAGCGCGCCGGAACCGGCCACCGCGGCCAGCGCGCGGCCGCGCAGGCGGGTGACTTCGCGCAGCCGGCCGCGCGCGGCGCCCCAGGCCAGCAGTGCCAACAGGCCAAAGACGCAGCGGCACCACACCAGCGTGGCCGGGTCCTGGCCGGCTTCCTCGACGAACACGCCCACCGTGCTCAGCAGCAGGCCGGCGCCGATCATCAGTGCCTGGCCTTCGCGCGTGCGGCGGGCTTCGGCATCGGCCGCGGGGGCTGCGGCCGTGGAGGGCAGGGTGTCGGAGTACGAGGCCATGGCGGCGAAGTCTGCCGACGGCGTTGCGCCAAGCAAAGCGCATTGTTCGCTGATCTACCATCACGAAATCGAATGGACGACCGGAGCGCCCGATGCCTGCCACCGACCTGCAGCTGGACTGGCTGCGCGCCTTCGTCGCCACCGTGGACGCGGGCTCGCTCACCGCGGCCGGGCGGCGGCTGCACCGCTCGCAATCGGCGCTCAGCATGCAGATCGCCAAGCTCGAGCAGGCGGTGGGCCGGCCGGTGCTGCTGCGCACGCCGCGCCGGCTGGACCTGACCGCGGCCGGCCGCGAACTGCTGGGCCATGCACGGCGCCTGGTGGCGCAGCATGACGAGGCGGTGCAGGCGATGCAGCGCGAGACGATCCGCGGCCGCCTGAGCGTGGGCGTGCCGGAGGACTACGCGGTGCCCTACATCGCGCCGGTGCTGCGCGAGTTTGCGCACCGGCATGCGGCGGTGGAGCTGAACCTGGTGTGCCAGCAGTCGACCGTGCTGATCCCGCGCGTGCTGCGCGGCGAGGTCGACATCGCGGTGGTCACGCGCGACCGTGCCGGCCGCGGCCGTTTGCTGTTCGAGGAGCCGCTGGTGTGGGCCGGCGCACCGCGCTTCGAGGCCTGGCGCAGCACGCCGCTGCCCATCGCGCTGTACGAGCCCGGCAGCGCCGCGCGCAAGGCGGCGCTCGGCACGCTGAGCGCCCGCAAGCGCGCGTACCGCATCGTCTGCGACAGCGCCAGCCCGGCCGGCATGCTGGCGGCGGTCGAGAGCGGCCTGGCGGTGGCGCTGTTCTCGCGCTGCAGCGTGCCGCCGGGCTTCGAGCTGCTGGGCGAACGCCAGGGTCTGCCGCCGCTGCCGGTGCAGCAGGTGGTGCTGTTGCGCAGCCGGGCCAGCGTCGGCGCCGCCGCGGCCGATGCGATGGAAGCGCAGATCCTGCAGACCTTGTCGTCCCCCCCGGAGCGCCTGCGGCGCCTCCCCCCAGGGGGCGCTGCCGGCGGCCCGGCAAGGCCGGTTCCGCGGCAGTTGCTCGGGTAGGCTGCGGCGATGGATTCGTTGATTGCTGCGGCCGCGCGGGCGCTGGCCTCGGGCGACGCGCTGGGCGCGCTGAAGCGCGTGGCGCTGCGCGAGGACCCGGCGGCGCTGGCGCTGCGCGGCATCGCGATGGCGCAGTTGGGCGAGCACCCGCGGGCCCGCGAACTGCTGCGCCGCGCCGCGCGCGGCTTCGGCGCGCACGAGGCGGTGGCGCAGGCGCGCTGCGTGGTGGCCGAGGCCGAGGTGGCACTGGCGATGCGCGATGTCGGCGGCACGCCGCGCGCACTGCTGCTGGCGGCCGACACGCTGGCCGCGCGTGGCGACCGTGCTAACGCGCTACAGGCGCGGCTGATCGCCAGCCGCCGCGCATTGCTGCTGGGTCGGCTGGACGAGGCAGCCGCCACGCTGGCGGCGCTCGATCTGCAAGGCGCGCCGCCGATGCTGGCGGCGGTGGCGGCACTGGCGCAGGCCGAGCTGGCCTTGCGGTCGCTGCGCACCGAGGCCGCACGGGCCGCGCTGGCGCGCGCGCAGCAGGCGGCGCTGCGTGCCGGCGTGCCGGCCCTGCTGGCCGAAGTGGCCGAGGTGCAGCGCGCGCTGGAGCAGCCGGCCGCGCGCCGCGTGGGCGCCGACGGCGGACAGGCCTTGAGGCTCGACGAGGTGGCCGCGCTGATGGCCTCGGGCACCCTGGTGGTCGATGCCTGCCGCCATGGCCTGCAGGCCGGCGCGGCCCGGGTGCCCTTGGCGCGGCGGCCGCTGCTGTTCGCGCTGCTGCGGGCGCTGGCCGAGGCCTGGCCCGGCGATGTCGAGCGCCAGGCCCTGATTGCGCAGGTGTTTCGCACCCGCCGCCCCGACGAGACCCACCGCGCGCGGCTGCGGGTGGAGGTGGGCCGGCTGCGGGCGCTGATCGGCGAGCTGGCCGGCGTCGAGGCCACCGCGCGCGGCTTCGCGCTGCAGCCGCGCCAGGGGCGCGCACTGGCGGTGCTGGCGCCGCCGGTGGAAGGCGAGTCGGGTGCACTGCTGGCGCTGCTGGCCGACGGCGCCGCGTGGTCGACCTCGGCGCTGGCGCTGGCCCTCGATGCCAGCCAGCGCACCGTGCAGCGCGCGCTGGCCGAGCTGGAGGCCGCGGGCCGCGTGCGGTCGATCGGTCGCGCGCGGGCGCAGCGCTGGCTGGCGCCGCCGCTGGCCGGATTCACGACGATCTTGTTACTCCCCGCTGCGCTGCCGTCTGGCTAGAGTGACCCCATCGCGCCGCACCCAGGCGCTCCGCACCGAGGACCGAGCATGAGCACCGCCCGCCAGACCACGCCCCGCGCCCCGGCACAGGCCGCCGCGCAAAGCGCCGAGATCGTGCGCGAGTACGGCCCCTTCGACGGCGTGCAGCGCGTCGGCGGCGTCACGCACGACGGCGAACGGGTGTGGGCCGCCACCGGCCCGCGGCTGGTGGCCTTCGACCCCGCCAGCGGCGAGGCCACCCGCGCGCTGGACTGCGCGGCCGACGCCGGCACCGCCTTCGACGGCCGCTACCTGTACCAGATTGCCGAGGCGCGCATCGACCGCATCGACCCCGCCACCGGCGCCGTGCTGGCCTCGATTCCCGCGCCGGGGCAGGGCGGTGATTCGGGCCTGACCTGGGCCGAAGGCAGCCTGTGGGTGGGCCAGTACCGCGACCGCAAGATCCACCAGATCGACCCCGACACCGGCCGCGTGCTGCGCACGATCGAATCGAACCGTTTCGTCACCGGCGTCACCTGGGTCGACGGCGAGCTGTGGCACGCCACCTGGGAAGACGAGCAGAGCGAGCTGCGCCACATCGACCCCACGAACGGCGCGGTGCTCGAGCGCCTGACGATGCCCAGCGGCATCACCATCAGCGGCCTCGAGTCCGATGGCGCCGATCTCTTCTACTGCGGCGGCGGCACCAGCGGCAAGGTGCGCGCCGTGCGCCGGCCGCGCCGCGCCGCGGGCTGAACCGGCGCCCTGCGGACGGCCCCGAGGGCCGGTTTCCTTTCCTCTCGCAACGCGAACCCCGCGCAGCCGCCAAGGCCGCGTGGCGGAGGGTTGCGCCCTCAACCATCGTCTCGAACGAGACACGGAGTCTTTCACCATGGACATGTCTGCAAACCCCACCGTCGTCGCCCGTGACCAGTGGCTGGCCCGCCGCCAGCAGCTGCTGGCGCGCGAGAAGCAGCTGACCCAGCTGCGCGACCAGATCGCCGCCGAGCGCCGCGCGCTGCCCTGGGTGCGGCTGGACAAGCGCTATGTCTTCGACACCCCCGAAGGCCCGCGCGCGCTGGCCGAGCTGTTCGAGGGCCGGCGCCAGCTGGTGGTGCAGCATTTCATGCTCGGCCCCGGCTGGGAGCAGGGCTGCCCGAGCTGCTCGTACATGGCCGACCACATCGCCGGCGCGCTGCCGCACCTGGCGCAGCGCGATGTGACGTTGTGCGTGATCTCGCGTGCACCGCTGGCCGAGATCGAGCGCTTTCGCCGCCGCATGGGCTGGAGCTTCCGCTGGGTGTCCTCGTACGGCACCGACTTCAACCACGACGTCGGCGTCCTTACGCTGAGCGGAACATTCGACAAGACAAT
>CAZXLI010000309.1:0-7986 GCA_964641795.1 uncultured Bordetella sp.
CGCTCGACGCCGGCGCGGTTGTACCAGCTGCGGTCGAACAGCACGATCTCGCCGCGCGTGGGCAGGTGCTCGATGTAGCGCTGGAAGTACCACTGGCCGCGCTCGACCTCGCTGGGCTTCTCCAGCGCGACGACGCGCGCGCCGCGCGGGTTCAAGTGCTCCATGAATCGCTTGATCGCGCCGCCCTTGCCGGCCGCGTCGCGGCCCTCGAACAGGATCACCACGCGCTGGCCGGTCTCCTTCACCCAGGCCTGCAGCTTCAGCAGTTCCACCTGCAGGCGGTACTTCTGCTTTTCGTAGGTGCGGCGGGCCATCAGGTTCTTGTACGGGTAGCCGCCTTCGCGCCAGCCGGCGGCCAGTTCCAGGTCGGGGTCGATGCCACCGTTCGAGGCTTCGGGCCGCGCGAACAACACGCGCCGCAGCGCCTTGACCTCGTCGGGCGAGGCACCGTCGACCATCGCGCGCAGCCGCGTCAGCCATTCGCCGGGCGCGCCGTCCTGGCCGCGCGCATGCTGCTGCAGCACGTCGGCCAGCGCCATCGCGGCCACGGTGCGGCTGCGCTCGGTGGCGCGCTCGACGCGGTCGGACTCCAGCGCCCGCGCGGACAGCTGCGCGGCGGTGTCGCCGGCACTCACGCTGCGGGGCGGCGCGCGTCGGCGCGGAACGGAGGGGCGTGCGGCAGAATCCGAGGCCATGGGTCGTGCAGATGACAAGAGGATGACCAGTCGATGATCGGCAGCCGCGACCCGGCCTCGTTTGACGAGGGTCAAGCCAGCGTGCCGTCGCGGCCCTTGTCGCAGCTGCCGGCGGGCGCGTGGTCCGGCATCACCGGTCTGATGACCGACATCGATGACACGCTGACGCGCGATGGCGCCATCGAGCCCGCTGCGCTGGCCGCGCTGCAGGCCTTGCGCGACGCCGGCGTGCCAGTGGTGGCCATCACCGGCCGGCCGCATGGCTGGAGCCTGCCGTTCGCTGCCGCGTGGCCGCTGGCGGCCATCGTCGCCGAGAACGGCGCGGTGGCGTTGATCGCCGACGCGCGCGGCCAGGTGCACACCGAGTACGCGCAGGATGAAGCCACGCGCCAGCGCAACGCGGTGCGCCTGCAGCAGGTGGCGCAGCGCGTGCTGGCCGAGGTGCCCGGCACCGCACTGGCCGAGGACAGCGCCGGGCGGCTGACCGACATCGCGATCGACCACAGCGAGTTCCGCCAGCTCGACGTGGCCACCATCGCGCGCGTGGTGGCCGTGATGCAGTCCGAGGGCCTGTGCGCCACCGTCAGCTCGATCCACATCAACGGCTGGTTCGGCACGCACGACAAGTGGTCCGGCGCGCAGTGGATGGTGCAGCGGCTGTTCGGGCGCCGGCTGGACGACGAGCTCGGGCGCTGGGTCTACGTCGGCGACAGCACCAACGACCAGCCGATGTTCCAGCGCTTCGCGCACAGCGTGGGCGTGGCCAACCTGCGCCGCTTCGCGGCCGACCTGCAGCACTGGCCGGCCTGGATCACGGCCGCCGATCGCGGCCACGGCTTTGCCGAGGTGGCCGCGCAAGTGCTGGCCGCGCGTGGCGCGCGCAGCGGCTGAAGCCATGGCGTCGGGCCTTGCCGGCGTGCTGCGCCAGGCCGCGGCCCTGGCGCTGGCGGCGGCGGTGTCGCTGGGGCTGGCGCGCTTTGCCTATGCGCTGCTGCTGCCGCCGATGCGCGCCGACCTGGGCTGGAGCTACTTCACCGCCGGCGCGATGAACACCGTCAACGCGGCCGGCTACCTGCTGGGCGCGCTGCTCATGCCGCGCTGGCTGGCGCGCCTCGACGCGCGGCGGGTGATGCTGGCCGGCGGCGCCGGCGCAGTGCTGGGACTGGCGGCGCATGCGCTGCTGCGCGACGACGCAGCGCTGCTGGCCTTGCGCTTCGCGCTCGGCGTGGCCAGCGCCGCCAGCTTCGTCGGCGGCGGCGTGCTGGCCGCGCGCCTGGCGGCCCTGCCGGCGGCTGCTGGCCGCTCTGGATTGGTGTTAGGCCTGTACTACGGTGGCACCGGCCTGGGCATCGTGCTGTCAGCGCTGCTGGTGCCGATGATCGTCGCGCCGGCGGCCACCCGCTGGCCGGGGGCCTGGCTGGTGCTGGCCGGTGCGGCCGCGCTGTGCACGCTGGCCACCGCGCTGGCGGGCGCGCCGATCGCCGCACCGGCCGCAGCGGGCGTTGCCGCGCGCGACGAAGCCTGGCGCTGGCCGCGCCTGGCGCGCGCGCTGGGCTGGGGGCTGGCGGGGTACTTCCTGTTCGGGCTCGGCTACATCGGGTACATGACCTTCATCGTCACGCTGCTGCGCGAGCAGGGCCTGGGCGGCGCGGCGATCACGGCGTTCTACGCGCTGCTGGGCGCCGGCGTCGTCGCCTCGTCGTGGCTGTGGGCCGGCCTGCTGCAGCGCTTTCGCGGTGGCGGGCCGATGGCGCTGCTGAACGCGTTGCTGGCCCTGGCCACCGTGCTGCCGGTGCTGAGCGCGCAACCGGCGCTGGTGTTCGCCTCGGGCGCGCTGTTCGGCTGCGTGTTCCTGTCGGTGGTGGCCTCGACCACCGCGCTGGTGCGCCACAACCTGCCGCCGGCAGCGTGGAGCCTGGGCATCTCGGCCTTCACGATCGTCTTCGCCGCCGGCCAGATCGTCGGGCCCAGCCTGGTCGGGCGCGTCGCCGACGGGGCCGGCGGGCTGGCCCGCGGGCTGGTGATCAGCGCGGCGGCGCTGCTGGTCGGTGCCTTGCTGGCGCTGGTGCAGCGGCCGCTGCGTTCCTGAGTCAGGCGCGCAGGAACGCCGCCATGCGCTGCAGCTCGTCGTCCAGCGCACGGCGGAACAGCGCATCGCGCGGCGCGCGGCCGCTGGCGTAGCCGAAGTCGGCGTTCAAGACCCCTTCGCGCTGCGACACATTGGCCCAGCCGATGACCTGGTCGCGCCACAGCAGCGGCAGCGCGTAGTAGCCGCGCACGCGCTTCGGTGCCGGCGTGTAGGCCTCGAAGCGGTAGGTCCAGCCCCACAGCAGCTCGAAGCGGCGGCGGTCCCAGACGATCGGGTCGAAGGGGGCGAGCAGCCGCACGCTGTCGTCCGGGGCGTGGCGTGACGAGGCCGGTTTCTCGTCGGCCGGCCAGAGCCAGTCGACACCGTCGATGCGCATCGAGGCCAGGTTCGCGCGCGCCCGCTGGAGCGCCGCCGCGCGCTGGGCCGGCCATTGCGGCACGCCACCGCGCAGCAGGCCCACCAGCTGGCCGAGCGAGGCCGAAGGCAGCGGCGCGTACTTGCGCACGATCACCTCGATCAGCGCGTCCAGCGCCTGCTCGGGCGTGTGCGGGGCTTCGGCCGGCTCGCGCACCGCGTACAGCCGCACGCCGCCTTCCCGTCCGGCGATGCGCAGCAGGCCGCGGTAGTGCATCGCATCGAGCAGCTGGGTGCTGGCATTGCTGGAGCCGCCGAACCAGTTGCGCACCTTGCCGTGCGCGAAATGCGCATCGACGTCGCGCGGGTGCACGCGGCCATGCTCGCGCACGAAGGCCAGCACCTCGGCGGCCTGGCGCTGGCGCTGGGCCGGCCAGGGCTGCGCCGGGATGCGCGGGTGCATCAGCGCCTGCGTCGTGCGCGGCAGGAAGCCGTAGTTGACGAAGAAGTCTTCCTCGATCTTCAGCCGCGGGTAGCGGCGCTCGAGTTCGCCGGCGCGGTAGTCGGCGACGCGGTGGCGCAGCGTCAGGTCCTGCGCACGCGCCGGCGCGCGGATCGGGTCGGCCTGCAGGAAGCCGAGCTTCTCGATCGCCTTCGGCAGCGTGGTCGGCTTGAACAGCGTGCGCGCCACCGCGTAGCGGCGCAGCACATCCAGCGTGGGGGCCTTGGCTGCCATCAGCCGACCCGGCCGCGGTGGTGAAGCGAGGACAGCAGCTCGTGCGTGTCGTGGCTCATCAGCGCCAGGAAGGCGGCCAGCAGCAGGTAGGTCAGGCCGTACTCCCACTTCTTCGCGGTGGGCACCGCGTAGTAGGTCTGGGCCTCGGGGCTGTCGGCAGCGCGCGGGCGGATCGAACGCCATAGCACGCCAAGGACGCGGCCGCCGTCCAGTATCGGCAGCGGGAGCAGGTTGAGCAGATTCAGCATGAATCCGGCATAGGCCGCGGCGAACAGCCAGTCGGCCTGCCAGCTCCGCGCCAGGACGAAGCAGGCCAGCGCACCTACGCTGCCCAGCAGCGGTCCGGCCAGGCCGATGAAGGCTTCGGTCTCGCCGTCGTGCGGCAGATCCTTCAGCTGGACCCAAGCTCCGACGAAGGGGATGAAGGTCGGCAGGCCGACATCGAGCCCGCGCTTGCGTGCCGCGATGTAGTGGCCTGCCTCGTGCACGAACAGCAGCGCAATGAAGCCCGCCGCGTAGCGCCAGCCGTAGAGCAGGGCATACACCCCCAGCGAGAGCAGCATCGAGCCGCCGCTGGTCAGCAGCTTGCCGAACTTGGCCCCGGTCAGCAGCAGTGCGAGCAGCTTCAGCATCGTGTCGTGCCTTCGTTCACGTGCCGGCGGCCGGCTTGCGCTTGAACAGCTTGGCGGCCGCGCCGCCGACCAGCGCGAGGCCGATCAGGATCAGCTTCGCGAACTTGGCGAAGAACACGCCGGCCAATGCCAGCAGGCCGAGCTTCTTGGCCGCCACGCCGACCACCAGCGCGGCCAGGCCGTATTCGGCCACGTGGTCGGTCTTGGCGTCGAAGTCGGCATAGCGCTTGCCGGGCTTGTAGTCCAGCGCGGCCAGCATCGCC
Organism: uncultured Bordetella sp.; assembly: GCA_964641795.1. GTDB lineage: Bacteria > Pseudomonadota > Gammaproteobacteria > Burkholderiales > Burkholderiaceae_C > Pseudaquabacterium. The sequence continues at coordinate 4,770 of CAZXLI010000309.1, forward strand.
TGCGCCGCCGGCTTGTGCTGCGGCAGCTCGTTCAGGCCGGTGACCAGGTTGAGCATGAAGTAGCCCTCGCGCCCCAGCGCGTAGGTGTTGTAGTTGACACCCTGCTCGGCATGGGCCGGCGCGTTCTTCTCGCGCGTGGACATCGCCCACACCAGGCGGTGCGTGCCGGCATCGTAGGCCGGCGGCTCGGCCCAGCCGGTGACCTCGATCGGCGTGGCGCCGAGCTTGGTGCGCTCGGCGTTCGCGGCCTCGGTGCCTTCACGGTAGGTCTTCAGCAGCTCGTCGGCCTTCCAGTCGCGCGCATCGTCATCCTTCACGTAGCCCGCCGCCTCGAAGCGCACCGGCATGAACCACTGCTGGCCGTTGGTCGGGAACACCAGGCCCTGCAGCCGCGGGTCCTGGCCGGGGTTGCCCATCGCGTGCAGCAGCTCGGTGGCCTGCGGTTGCGGAATCCACTGGTGGCCGGCCGGCAGGTGCAGCACGGCCTGGCCGCTCAGCTCGATGTCGGCCGGGCCGGGGCGTGCAACCTGCTGGGCCTGGGCGAACGCGCTGCGGGCGCGCTCTTCAGGGCTTGTGGGCGCGGGCGCATCGGCGGCGCCGGCGCCCGGGGCGGCAAAGGGCTGCGCCAGCAGCAGCGCGAGCATCAGCGCGGCGGCGGGCAAGGACGGAACAAGACGCATGGCACACCTCCCTGGTGTTGTGGTCGGGCCATTTTGTCAGCGGCCGATCGGCCGCTGCCGCGGTTCGTCGCACCGATTGTGCAGACCGCCCGGGCTGGACCTAAGATCCGCGGTCTCATTCGAACCGACAGGGATTCCCACCATGCGTCTGCTCTCGCCTGTGATCGCTTCGCTCACGGCCAGTGTGTTCCTCGCCGCCTGCGGTGGCGGCAGCAGCGAGGCGGCCGGACCGTCGACCGGTCCGTCGAAGGCCAGCTACACTGTCACCTTGCGCAGCGGCCAGCCGACCGTGATCGCGCAGGAGTCGTTGACCCTGCAGCTCACCGCCGTGGCCGACAGCCGCTGCCCGATCGACGCGGTGTGCGTCTGGGCCGGCCATGCGGCGGTGACGGTGCAGGTGGTGCAAAGCGGCCAGCCGGCCGAAACGCTGCAGATCGGCCTGCCGGCACCGGCCGAGATGAAGCTGCCTGGGGACGCGTCCTATCGCGGCTATCGCCTGTCGCTGCAGGGGCTGGAGCCGGCGCCGCGCGCCAGCGTGCAGGTGCCGCTGGACCAGTACCGGGCGACGGTGCTGGTCGATCGGGCGCAGTGATGGGCGATCTGCGGCGTGCGTGAACCTTGTGGCTGCGGCCGGCCCTGTGGGCCTTGACTTCGCTGCGCGGAGTCAGCCTTCGCCCCAAGGTTAAGGCGCCGCGGCCGCGGCGGCCGGGCCTGGCGGCCCGGCTGCTGTGAGACCCGTCAGGCCTTCAGGCCTGCCAGGTCTCGCAGCACTTGAACCTTGTCGCGCGCTTCCCAGCTGAACTCGGGTTCCTCGCGGCCGAAGTGGCCGTAGGCCGCGGTCTTCTGGTAGATCGGGCGCAGCAGGTCGAGCATCTGGATGATGCCCTTCGGGCGCAGGTCGAACACCTCGTTGACGATGGCGGCGATCTTGTCGTCCGGCAGCACGCCGGTGCCTTCGGTGTAGACCGTCACGTTCATCGGGCGGGCCACGCCGATCGCGTAGGCCACCTGGATCTGGCACTGGCGCGCCAGGCCGGCGGCGACGATGTTCTTCGCCACGTAACGCGCTGCATACGCGGCCGAGCGGTCGACCTTGGTCGGATCCTTGCCCGAGAACGCGCCGCCACCGTGCGGGCAGGCGCCGCCGTAGGTGTCGACGATGATCTTGCGGCCGGTCAGGCCGCAGTCGCCCTGCGGGCCGCCGATGACGAAGCGGCCGGTGGGGTTGACCAGGTAGCGCGTGTCCTTCAGCCATTCCTTGGGCAGCACCGGCTTGATGATCTCCTCGATCACCGCCTCGTAGAACTCGGGCTTCATCTTGTCGCCCAGGCTCATCTCCGGCGCGTGCTGGCTGCTGAGCACCACGGTGTCGATCGAGTGCGGCTTGCCGTCGACATAGCGCATCGTCACCTGGCTCTTGGCGTCCGGCCGCAGGAAGGGCAGGCGGCCGTCCTTGCGCAGCTGGGCCTGGCGCTCGACGAGGCGGTGCGCGTAGTAGATCGGCGCGGGCATCAGCTCGGGCGTCTCGTCGCAGGCGTAGCCGAACATCAGGCCCTGGTCGCCGGCGCCGGTGTTCAGGTGGTCGTCGCTGGCATGGTCGACGCCCTGCGCGATGTCGTTGCTCTGCTTGTCGTAGGCCACCAGCACCGCGCAGCCCTTGTAGTCGATGCCGTAGTCGGTGTTGTCGTAGCCGATGCGCTTGATGGTGTCGCGCGCGACCTGGATGTAGTCGACGTGGGCGTTGGTGGTGATTTCACCCGCCAGCACCACGAGGCCCGTGTTGCAGAGGGTTTCGGCGGCCACGCGGCTCTTCGGGTCTTGTTCGAAGATGGCGTCGAGGATGGCGTCCGAGATCTGGTCGGCGACCTTGTCGGGGTGGCCTTCAGAGACGGATTCGGAGGTGAAGAGGAAATCGTTCGCCACGTTGTGTGCTCCAGTGATGATGTGTTGTGAACCTCGGCGTCGCCGGGGCTGTTGAGGCACATCCTCTGGGCAGCGGCGAACGCTTTAGCGGCATTTTTGAATCGCCCCGCAAGTTGTCCTGTTAACTCGGCGATGGCACGGAGTGTAGAGCAAACCTGCTGTGCTCACGGACGGAACAGCCGGGTGCTGAGCGCGGTTTTCTCCCGGTGGCCAGGGTGCAAGCGCGCCCCCACCCCCTCAGGCAGAATGCAGACCGCCCGCCCGACCTCCTCGGCCCAGACGCCCACGCCCATGCTCCGCACCTTCCAACGACTCAGCCACTGGCCCCTGGGCCTGCTGCACCCGCTCGGGGCGGCACTGGGCTGGGTCGCCTACCTGGGCTCGCCGAGCTACCACCGCCGCCTCAAGGCCCACGCCGATGCCGTCGGCATGGGCACGCGGCAACGCTGGGCCGCGGTCGGCCACGCCGGCAAGATGGTGGGCGAGTTGCCCCTGCTCTGGGGCCGCCCCCAGAACGAAGCACTGGGCACGCGCGTGCGGTGGCAGCACCCCGAAGTCGTCGAGCAAGCCCTGAGCGAAGGCAAGGGCCTGCTGCTGCTCACTCCCCACCTGGG
>CAZXLI010000310.1:0-7931 GCA_964641795.1 uncultured Bordetella sp.
GATCAGGTTCAGCCGGTACAGCAGGTCCTCCCGGAAGGTGCCGGCCCGGATCATTGCGCGCAGGTCGGCGTTCGTCGCGCTCACCACGCGCACCTTCACCTGCTTCTCGTCGTTGGAGCCCAGGCGCTGGAAGCGGCCGGTCTCCAGCACGCGCAGCAGTTTCACCTGGCCGGCCAGCGGCAGGTTGCCGATCTCGTCGAGGAACAGCGTGCCGCCGTCGGCGGCCTCGAAGCGGCCTTCGCGCGGGCGCATCGCGCCGGTGTAGGCGCCGGCATCGACGCCGAACAGCTCCGCCTCCACCAGCTCGGCCGGCAGCGCGCCGCAGTTCAGCGCGATGAAGGGCTTGTGCCGGCGCGCCGAGTTGGCATGCACGATGGCCGCGATGCGTTCCTTGCCGCTGCCGTTGGGCCCGGTGACGAGCACCGGCAGCTCGGTGCGCGCCACCTGCGCGGCCAGCTCCAGCAGCGCCAGCATCGCGTCCGAGCGGTAGACCAGGCCTTGCAGATCGAGCCGCTGCTGCAGCGCGCCCTGGCGCGCGCGGCGTTCGTCGCGCGCCTGCTGCAGCGCGCGGTTCGATTCGGCCAGCTCCAGCAGGTTCTGCACCGTGGCCAGCAGCTTCGCGTCGTCCCAGGGCTTGGCCAGGTAGTCGGCGGCGCCGGCCTTCACCAGCTCCACCGCGGCCTCGAGCCGGGTCCAGGCGGTCAGCAGGATCACCGGCAGGTCGGGGTTGCGCTCGCGGATCGCGCGGAACAGCGCGACGCCTTCCTCGCCCGAGGTGGTGTCGGCGCTGAAGTTCATGTCCTGGATCACCAGGCCCACCTCGTGCCGCGCCAGCAGCGCCAGGCCTTCGGCCGGCGTCGCGGCATAGAGCGCCGGGATGTCGCGCAGCGACAGCAGCAGCGTCAGCGCTTCGCCGACGCCGGGCTTGTCGTCGATGATCAGCACGCTCAGCATGGCGCGGCGAGCATAGCAAGCGGCATCCGCGGCATCAGCTGCGCAACGCTGCCACGGGCGGCAAGGCGGCCGCGCGGCGCGCCGGCGCCCACACGGCCAGCTGGCCCAGCGCCCACAGCACCAGCGCGCCGATCGGCAGGTAGGCCAGCGGCAGGCGCGGCATCTCGTACTGCTGCATCAGCAGCAGGCTCAATCCCAGCGCGCCGAACATGCCGAGCACGATGCCGGCGCTGGCGAGCAGGAAGTTTTCCGCCTGGAAGTAGCGCAGGATCTGCCCGCGCGTGGCGCCCAGCGCGCGGCGCGTGCCGATCATGCGCGTGCGCTGCTGCACCCAGAAGCTGGCCAGGCCGACGATGCCGAACGCGGTGACCACCAGCAGCGCGACGCACACGCCGCCCAGCAGCCAGGCCATCGCGCGGTCCTGGGCATAGAACTTGTCGCGCATCTCCAGCACCGTCTGTGCGCCGTTGATGATGCGGCTGGCGTCGTTGCGCTCCAGCGCGGCGGTGCCGGCCTTGAGCACCGCGTCGCGTTGCGCTGGCGTGGTGCGCAGCACGTAGCTGCCGCCGCGGTAGGTGGGCCGCAGCGGGAACAGCATCGCGGTGCCCTCGTCGAGACCGGCCCTGCCAGGAACCGGGTGCGGCAACTGCTCGACCACGCCGATCACCAGCGAGGGCGATTCGCCATAGACGTAGATCGGCTGGCCCACCGCACTGCGGCCCGGGTACAGCTTCTCGGCCAGCGTGCGGTTGATGATGACCTGGCCGACCACCGGGTTGTCCTGCTCGCCCACGCGCAGGCCGCTGAGGTATTCCTCGGGCTTGAAGTCGCGCCCGGCCACCAGCTTCAGGCCCAGCGTGGCCAGCGTGTCCTCGCCGCCGGCGTAGTGCGCCGCCACCTGGCGCCGGGCCTGCGGGCCGCGTTCCGTGGCGGCGCCGCTGTTGTTGCTGCTGCCGCCGTAGACCATCTGGTTCACCAGCGCCACGTTCTTCACGCCGGGCAGGCTGCGCAGCGCCTGCAGGTCGCGTGCGGTCAGCTCCTCCGGGTCGCCGTCGGTGCCGGTGGGGCGCACGTTCAGCACCACCAGTTCGGCCTCCGGCAGGCCGCTGTCGTGGTTGAGCACGTTCAGCCGGGTGCTGATCAGGTGCAGGGCGTTGCAGACGATGGTGCTGGTGAGCGCGATCTCCAGCACGATCAGGCAGGCCGCGGTCTTGTGGCGGCGCAGCGTGGACAGGATGGGCAGCAGGTCCATGGGGAGTCCTTTCAGGGCATCACTGGGCTTTGAGTTGCCGCGCCGGCGTGACGCTGGCGGCGCGCCAGGCCGGCAGCAGCCCGGCCAGCAGGCTGGCGGCGAAGGCGAGGGCGAGGGTCAGGGCCAGCATCGGGCCGTCCAGCTGCGCCAGCGGGGCGTAGTCCGCCGGACTCTGGCGCACCAGCCACAGGCCGGCACCGGCCAGCAGCAGGCCCACGGCGCCGCCGGCCAGGCCCAGCGTGCCGGCCTCGACGAGGAACTGCGCGAAGATCGCGCCCCGCGTGGCGCCCAGTGCGCGGCGCACGCCGATCTCGCCCGAGCGGCGCAGGCACTTGGCCAGCAGCAGGCCCACGGTGTTGGTCAGGCACACCAGCAGGAAGCCGAACGCCAGCCACACCTGCAGCCGCACGTCGCCGGGCAGCACGTGGTGGAACACCAGGTGGTCGGTGACGTTGCGCAGCCGCACGTTGGTCGGGCGCTCGAAGCGGCCGGCGCGGCGCTGTTCCTCGGAGTACTGCACCAGGTAGTCGCGGAAGGCCGCCGCGTCGTCCGGCGACTCGAGCTCGACCCAGTACTGGGCCCAGGCGCAGGGCGAGCTCAGGTCGCGAGGGCCGCGGGCGCCGAAGTCGCCCCAGCAGTTGGTGTTGCCCGAGGTGCCGAACTTCAGCTGCATCGCGGTGGACATCGGCAGGTACAGGTCCTCGGCATCGAGGTAGGGGCCGCGGGTCAGGTCGAAGTAGTGCGGCACCGGGCGCCAGACATCGAGCACGCCGATGACGCGGAACGATTCGCGGCGCACCACCAGCTCGCGGCCGACGCTGTCCTGGCCACCGAAGAGCCGGTCGTTCAGCGACTTGGACAACACCACCACGCGCGCCTGCGCCGCATCGGCCTGCGCGTCCCAGCCGCCGCCGTGGCGGAATGGCGCCTCGAACATCGCGAAGAAGTCGCTGCTCGCATAGCGGGCCGAGGCGAAGAAGGGCTTGATCGCCGGATCGGTGGGCTGCACCGGGATGTCGGCCCCGCTCATCATCACCTGTCGCTTGGCCTTCTTCGCGCGCAGCAGGGCCTCGGCATCGAAGCGGGTGAGCTGGAAGGTCGGCTCCTCGCCAGGCTTGTAGCCGATCATGTTGGCGGCATCGATCTGGACGTCGAACAGCCGCGCGCTCTTGCCCGGGATCGGGTCGCCGGCCAGCGCGTGGTAGACCGTCAGCGTGGTCATGCACGCGCCGATGCCCAGGCCCATGGCCAGCACCATCAGCGCGGTCAGCATGGGGGCGTTGCGGAAGCTGCGCAGCGCCAGCTGCAGGTAGTAGGCGACCATGGGGAAGACTCCTTCTAGCGTCTGATATGAGCGTCTATGGCCGGCGTCCGACGGCCGTGTCGGCGGGCTGCCGTGCCTCGAGCAGCCGGTTCACCGCGGCGATCTCGCCTTCGCCCAGGCCGCCGACGGCCTGCTGCAGCAGCAGCCGCGCCAGCACGTAGCCGTGGCGGGCCTGGTCGAAGGCGTTCTGCGCCGCGGTCTGGGTCTGGATGGCCAGCAGCAGGTCGGTCATCGTCCGCGTGCCCAGGGCCTGGCCGGCGCGGGTGGAGGCCAGCGCCCGGTTGGCCGCGTCCACCGCCGCGCGGGTGCTCTGCATCGTCGCGACGCCGGCGACCACCGCTTCGTACTGCGCCTGGGTCTCGCGCACCAGCGCACGGCGGTCCGATTCGAGCGCGGCGCGCTGCGCGTCGCGCTGGTACGCGGCCTGGCGCTGCTGCGATTCGACCGCGCCGCCGGCGAACAGCGGCAAGGTCACGCGCAGCGACAGCGTGCTGTCGGTGCGGCCGCGGGTGGCTTCGGCGATGGCGGGGCCGCCGCGCCGTTCGCTGTCCAGCCCGAGGCTGATGACGGGCAGGTGCCCGGCGCCGGCCGCGGCGATGCGCTGCTGGCTGGCCTGCAGCCCCAGCGCCTGGGCCTGCAGCAGCGGGTGCGCCTGCAACGCCTGCGCCACCCAGGCCTGCGCGCTGGCGGGCTCCGGCGGCAGCGCCGGCAGCTCGGCGGCCAGCGGCTTCAGCGCGCCCGGTGCATGCCCCGTGATCTGCGCCAGCGCCGCGCGCGCGTCGGCCAGCGCCTGCTGCGCCTGCACCGTGCCGCTGCGTGATAACGCGTGATAGGCGCGGGCCTGCTCGACGTCCACCTGCGCCGCCAGCCCGGCGGCGAAGCGGCTGCTCGACTGCTGCACCTGCTGCGCCAGCGCCTGCTCGTTGGCCTGCGCGGCGGCCAGCGCGGCCTCGGCCGACAGCACGCCGAAGTAGGCGCGGGCGACGCGGCCGCACAGGTCCTGCTCGGCCGCGCGCAGTCGCGCGTCCTGGGCCGACAGCAGCGTGCGCTCGGCTTCCAGCGTGCGCAGCCGGCCCAGGTCCAGCAGCACCTGGCTCAGGCTGCTGTCGAGCTGCTGGCTGCGGCTGCCGTCTTCCTGCGTGCGCTGCGCGCTGGCGCTCAGCTGCCACTGCGGCAGCAGCGGCGCGCGGGCTTGCGCCGCCACCTCCTGCTGCACGCCGCGCTGGGCCTGCACGCCGGCCAGCAGCGGATCGGCGGCGCGGGCCTGGGCCAGCACTTCGAGCAGGTCTTCGGCGTGGGTCCAGGCCGGCAGGCAGAGGGCTGCGGCCATCAGGCAGAGGCGGAGCGAGGGGGCGATCATCTTGCGGCTTCCGGTTGCCGTGGTGCAGCAACGACGGTTTGCGGTAGGTTGCTGTTCTGCACTTGCGAAGGACGGTGCGAGATCAGGCCGCCGGGGCGCTCCGCTCCGCTCATGTCCCCCGGGGCGGGCGCAGCCCGCCCCGGGGGACATGAGCGGAAGCGGGCACCCGGTGGCCTTGGCCTGCTCGGTGATATCAGGCGTTGTCGGCAAGGCGCTGAAAGCCCCCGATGGAGTCTCTAGAGATGTCACGGCCACCGTCGCGCTCACCGCAGCGCACTCCCGGCCAGGCTCACGATGCCACCTTCGCGGGGCGCAGCAGCGCCGGGTCCAGGTGCAGCTCGGCGGCGATGTCGACCACCTGGCCGTCGATCACATGCACATTGCGCTGCGCGCGGGCGGCCAGCTGCGGGTCGTGGGTGACCATCACGATCGTCGTGCCCTCGCGGTGCAGGCCTTCGAGCAGGTCCATCACGCTGCGGGCCATCTGGCTGTCGAGGTTGCCGGTGGGCTCGTCGGCCAGCAGCAGGCGCGGGCTGCCGGCCAGTGCGCGGGCGATCGCCACGCGCTGCTGCTGGCCGCCGGAAAGCTCGTTCGGGTAGTGGCGGGCGCGCGCGGCCAGCCCCACGCGGGCCAGCGCATCGGCGGCGCGCTGCCGGCGCTCGGCGCTGCTCAGGCCGCGGTAGCGCAGCGGCACCTCGATGTTGTCGATCACGTTCAGGTCCGGGATCAGGTTGAAGGCCTGGAAGATGAAGCCGACCTTCTGGTTGCGGATGCGCGAGCGCTGGTCGTCGCCCATCGCGCTGACGTCCACGCCGTCGAGCTCGTAGCGGCCCGAGGTGAAGGCCTCCAGCAGCCCGGCGATGGTGAGGAAGGTGGTCTTGCCCGAGCCCGAGGGGCCGGTGACGGCGACGAACTCGCCCTCGCGCACCTCGAGGTCGAAGTTGCGCAGCGCGTAGGTCTCGACCATCTCGGTGCGGTACACCTTGCACAGCGATTGCATCTTCAGCATGACGCGTCCTTGAAAAGTTATTGACCGATCGCGACGCGCTCGGCGCCACGGAAGTTCTCGGTGCCGGAGATCACGATGCGCTCGCCCGGCTTCAGCCCTTCGAGCACCTCGACCTTGGCCAGGCTCTGCGCGCCCAGGCGGATGGCGCGGCGGCGCGCCTCGCCGTCCTGCAGCACGTAGGCGATGCGGCCGCCGCCTTCGTCGACGAAGCTGCCGCGCGCCACCGTGAGCACCTTGTCGCGGTGGTCCAGCAGCACGCGCACCGACAGGCGCTGGTTCTGGCGCAGCTGCGGCGGCATCGCGCCGTCGAAGCGCAGCCGCGCCGAGACCTCGCCGTTGACGACCTCGGGCGACACCGAACTCACCTTGCCGGCCCACTGCTGGCCGTTGCCGCTGATCTCGCCGGCCATGCCGGGCTGCAGCTCGCGCGCGAAGCTCTCGGCCACCTGCATCTGCACTTCCAGCTGCGACAGGTCGACCACCGTCGCCAGCTTGGCGTCCTTGGCCACCGTCATGCGGTCGTTGACGAACAGCTGGCCGACCTGGCCCTGCACCGGCGAGCGCACCGCCAGCTCCTCGGCCTGGCGTTCGATGTCGGCCACCTGCAGGCGCTGGCGCTCGACCGCCTGGCGCTTGGCGCGCAGCTCGAAGCGGGTGGCGTCGTCCTTCAGGCTCAGCAGCGACTGCGCCTGTTCGAGCGCGACCTTGGCGCGCGCCACCGCGTCGCGCGCCTGGTCCACCTGCGCACCAGCGGTGGCGCCGGCCTCGAAGGCCTGGGTCTGGCGCTGCAGCTCGTTCTGCGCGGTCTTGTAGCTGATGCTGGCGATCTCGAGCTGGCTCTGGGCCTGCGCGCGCTGCTGGCGCGCGTCGGCCTCGGCGCGCAGCGCTTCGCTCTCCAGCGCATCGGCGTTCGAGCGCTCCTGCGCCAGGCGCGCCTTCAGCTCGGGGCTGTCGATGCGCGCCAGCACCTGGCCGCGCTGCACTGCGTCGCCGGCCTGCACCAGCAGGCTCACACTGCCGGCGTTGCCGGCGTAGAGCGTCGGGCTGACGGCGGCCACCACCTTGCCTTCGCCGGTGATGTCGCGCGTCAGCGGTCCGACTTCGACCGTGGCCACGGCCAGGCGGCCGAGGCTGATCGATTGGCTGACGGCCAGCGCCGACCACATCTTCGGCGCGCCCCAGGCCAGCAGCGCGAAGAAGAGGGCCAGTGCCAGCCAGCGCCAGCCTTGGCGGCGCCAGAGCGGCGTGGGCGCCAGCACGGTGTCCTGGGCGGAGGTGTCGCGGATCATGGGCCTTGCTTGTGCAATCGCCGGGCCAGCCCGCCTGTCGAGCGAAAGTCCTTGTGCATCAAGCACTTGTGGAATTCAAGGCGCGCGCCGCGAGTGTCCGCGGACACTTTGGCGGACAGCCGGACAAGCTGTCCGGACGGTCAGGTTCCGGGGACACCCGCTGTGGGAAAGCCCCGAGCCGCGTGGGGTGCACGCGCTGCGAGACTCGCGGCGATGGCAGCGCTCACGCTCACTTCGTTCGCAGCCGCCCGAGGGGGCGTGGCAGCGGCTTCGGACGGCTGGTCGGGGCTGGGATGAAGCGTCCATCGTTGCGTACTGCGAGGCCGTGTGAGCGATGGTGCCCATGGCTGATGGCGGCTGTCGGCCCGTTGCGGTCGTTCGCGATGCTGTTGCGTGCTGAGATCGGCGCGCCCGAGCGTCTTGGTCTGCGGGCGCAGCGGGCCGAGTCCGGCGGTCAGCCCGTTGGGCTGACTGCGCTGTGCTCCTCGGTCTGGGGGCGCGCGGTCTACTTTGCTCCGTCCGCTGCGCGGACTGCGCACGGATCCCGCGAGTCAGTTGGGTATGCGCGCACTGCGTGCGCGCCGCCCCCAGCCCTGCGGTGCTCGCCGCCTCCCACGGCCCGCCGCACCCGCAGACCAAGCCGCTCTCCTGCAACGGTGGTGGCGTGCGATTCGTGCCCGGCCTCCAAGGGTTCGCAAAGGCGCGGGCGGGCAGGCTGCGGCGCGCGTGGCGGGCGCCGGCCT
>CAZXLI010000311.1:0-7928 GCA_964641795.1 uncultured Bordetella sp.
TGGCATCGGCTGCTGCCGCTGTCGATGGGCCGCCTGGAAGGCGACCAGGTGGTCTGTGGCTACCACGGTCTTGTATTCAATGACTCGGGTCGATGCACGCACATGCCGTCGCAGGCATCGGTCAACCCGTCCGCCTGCGTGCGCGCCTACCCGGTGCTGCAGAAGCACCGCTTTGTCTGGGTCTGGCCCGGCGATCCGGCGCTGGCCGACCCGGCGCTCGTCCCCGACCTGCACTGGAACGACTCGCCCGGCTGGACCGGCGACGGCAAGCTGATCCACGTGAAGTGCGACTACCGGCTGGTCATCGACAACCTGATGGACCTGACGCACGAGACCTTCGTGCATGGCGGCAGCATCGGCGACCGGGCGGTGGCCGAGGCGCCTTTCGTCGCGACGCATGGCGACCGCTTCGCCACCGTCACCCGATGGATGGAGGGCATCACCCCGCCGCCGTTCTGGGCCGGCCAGATCCGCCACGCCCGCGGCTACACCGGGCCGGTCGACCGCTGGCAGATCATCCGCTTCGAGGCGCCGTGCACGGTCACCATCGACGTCGGCGTGGCCGAGGCCGGGACCGGTGCGCGCGGCGCGGAGGGCGCGCCCGGCGACCGCAGCCGCGGCGTCAACGGCTTCGTGCTGAACACCATCACGCCGGAGACCGAAGGCACCTGCCACTACTTCTGGGCCTTCGCGCGCAACTACTGCCTGCACGAGCAGCGCGTGACGCACGAGCTGCGCGAGGGCGTGGCGCGCATCTTCCGCGAGGACGAGGCCGTGCTCGAGGCGCAGCAGCGCGCGATCGACGACCACCCCGGCTACACCTTCTACAACCTGAACATCGATGCCGGCGCGATGTGGGCGCGGCGCCTGATCGACCGCCGCATCGCGCTGGAGGCCTCGCCGGCCGCCACCGGACGCGCAATCCCGATCCGGCCGGCGGCATGATGGCCGCGAACGCCGTCGCCCTGCCGCGCGAGCCTGATGCCGAGGACAGCGGCGGCTCGCAGACCGTGCGGGCGCAGCTGCGCCTGCGCGAGCTCATCGTCAACGGCGAGATAACGCCCAATGTACGCATCCCAGAGCTCGCGCTGGTCGAGCGCCTGGGGGTGTCGCGCACGCCGGTGCGCGCCGCGCTGCACAAGCTGCAGGAAGAGGGCCTGCTCGAAGCGCTGCCCGGCGGCGGCTTCGTCGTGCGCGAGTTCAGCGAGACCGACATCCATGACGCGATCGAGCTGCGCGGCACGCTCGAGGGCCTGGCCGCCCGCCTGGCCGCCGAGCGCGGCGCCGGCGCAGTGGTGATGGCCGGCCTGCGCGATTGCCTCGCCCGCATCGACGAGCTGCTGCAGGCGCAGTCGCTCGATGACGCGTCTTTCAGCGCCTATGTCGAACAGAACGGCCGCTTCCACCGCCTGCTGGCTGAAGCCGCCGGCAGCCCGCTGGTGCAGCGCCAGATCGAACGCGCGGTGACCCTGCCGTTCGCTTCGCCCAACGGCTTCGTGCTGCTGCGCGCCAGCGGCCCGGGTGCGCGCGACACGCTGGTGGTGGCGCAGCAGCAGCACCACTGCGTGGTCGAGGCGATCCAGCAGCGCGAAGGCGCGCGTGCCGAGAGCGTGATGCGCGAGCATGCCCGCATCGCGCACCGCAACCTGCGCGAGGCGCTGCAGACCCACCAGGGCCTGCAGCAGCTGCCGGGTGCGCGGCTGATCCGGCGCGCCGATCGCTGATTCCCCCTTCGTTCATCCTGGAGAGCCCTTGCCATGCGGCATTCGAACGACTGGACGCCGGCCACCGTACGCCGGGTCACCGCCCTGAGTCCCACGGTCCGCGAGATCGAACTCGAGCCCGACGGCGGCGCGCTGTCCTGGACACCGGGCAGCCACCTGCAGGTGCGGGTGCGGCTCGGCGAAGGCCAGGCGGCGCGCATCGACACGCGTCACTACTCGCTGGTCGGCCGGCCCGACGGCCGTGGCTACCGCATCGCGGTCAAGCGCACCGACGCGAGCCGCGGCGGCTCGCGGTTCATGAGCGGGCTGCAGCCCGGCGACCGCATCGAGCTGCTGCCGCCGAGCAACCATTTCGAGCTGCCGGCCGGGCAGGCGCCGACCCTGCTGCTGGCCGGCGGCATCGGCATCACGCCGCTGGTGGGCATGGCGCAGACCTTGGTCGAGCGCGGTGCGCCGCTGCGCATGGCCTATGCCGCCCGCAGCGCGGCCGAGCTGGTGTATGCCGCCGAGCTGCGCGAATGCCTGGGCGAGTGCCTGGCCCTCTTTGCCAGCGACGCCGGCCAGCGCATCGACCTCGGCGCCGAGATCGCCGCCTTGCCGGCCGACGCTCAGCTGCTGGTCTGCGGTCCGCTGCCGCTGATGCAGGCCGCGCAGGCGGCCTGGGCGGCGGCCGGGCGGCCGGCCGCGCAACTGCGCTTCGAGACCTTCGGGGCCGGCGGGGCGGTGCCGGCGCAGGCCTTTGTCGCGCGACTGCCACGGCACGGGCTGGAGATCGAGGTGCCGGCCGACCGTTCTTTGCTGGAGGTGCTGGAGGCCAACGGCATCGAAATGCTCTCCGACTGCCGCCGCGGCGAATGCGGCCTGTGCGCGATCGACGTAGTGGCCGTGGAGGCCGGCGAGATCGACCACCGCGACGTGTTCCTCGACACCCACCAGCGCAGCGCCGGGCGCCAGCTGTGCGCCTGCGTCTCGCGCCTGTGCGGACCCGGCGCGACGGTGGTGCTGGACAGTGCCTATCGCCCGGATGCAAGCCCGCCGGTCAACTGATTCATGAACTTAACCAATGCCACGCCGCGATAGCTGCTATGGGCCGGCGATGCCGCAGCCTCGGGGTATCGCGGGGGCGCCGGCAGGGGACCCCATCGCACAATCAGCGCCGTTCCAAACACGGAGACTCGGCATGCTCAATCGTCGACTGCACCTGATCGCCCTGGCCGCCACCGCGCTGGCTGCCGGCGCGGCCCAGGCCCAAAGCGATACCGTGAAGATCGGCGTGATCCTGCCGATGACCGGCCCCTCGGCTTCCACCGGCAAGCAGATCGATGCCGCGATCAAGCTGTTCCTGGCGCAGAACGGTGGCAAGGCCGGCGGCAAGAAGGTCGAGGTGATCGTCAAGGACGACAACGGCGTTGCCAACTTCACCGCGCGCATGGCGCAGGAACTGATCGTCAACGACAAGGTCGTGGCCATCGCCGGCTTCGGCTTGACGCCGCTGGCGCTGACCGCCGCGCCGATCGCCACCCAGGGCAAGACGCCGATGGTGGTGATGGCTGCGGCCACCTCGGCCATCACCGAGGCCTCGCCCTACATCCTGCGCACCAGCTTCACGCTGCCGCAGGCCGCGGTGAGCATCGCCGAATGGGCGCCGAAGAACGGCATCAAGAAGGTCGCCACGCTGGTGGCCGACTACGGCCCGGGCAACGATGCCGAGAAGTACTTCGTCGACCGCTTCCTGCTCAACGGCGGCCAGGTGCTCGAGAAGCTGCGCACGCCGCTGCGCGGTGCCGACTTCGCGCCGGTGCTGCAGAAGGTGCGCGACGCCAAGCCCGATGCGCTGTTCGTGTTCCTGCCCTCGGGCCAGGGCGCGCAGTTCATGAAGCAGTTCGGCGAGCGCGGGCTGGACAAGGCCGGCATCCGGCTGATCGCCACCGGCGACGTGACCGACGACGATCAGCTCAACGACATGGGCGACGTGGCGCTGGGCGTCGTCAATTCGCACCACTACTCGGCCGCGCACCCGAGCGCGATGAACAAGAAGTTCGTCGCCGACTTCCAGGCCATGCACAAGTTCCGCCCGAACTTCATGGCCGTGGGCGGCTACGACGGCATCCGGCTGATCTTCAAGGGGCTCGACGCCACCAAGGGCGCCGGCGGCGACGCGCTGCTGGCGGCGATGAAGGGCCAGCTGTTCGAAAGCCCGCGCGGCCAGATCCTGATCGACGCGCAGACGCGCGACATCGTGCAGGACATCTACATCCGCAAGGTCGAGAAGAAGGACGGCCAGCTCTGGAACATCGAGTTCGATGTGCAGAAGGCCGTCAAGGACCCCGGGAAGTTGAAGTAACCCCCCGGAGCGCCTGACGGCGCCTCCCCCCAAGGGGGCAACGCCTGCGGCCCGGCGGAGCCGGTTCCGCGGCGTTTGCTTGACGGATCTCCACACTGCCATCTTCGTCACGTGCTCACGCTCTTATTCGACGGTATCGCCTACGGCATGCTGCTGTTCGTGCTGGCCCTGGGGCTGGCCGTGACGATGGGGCTGATGAACTTCATCAACCTCGCGCACGGCGCCTTCGCGATGGCCGGTGGCTACCTGCTGATCGTGCTGATGCAGAAGGCGGGCTGGCCTTTCCTGGCCTGCCTGCCGGCCGCCTTCGTCATCACCGCGCTGCTGGGTGCGCTGCTCGAGCGCACGCTGTACCGGCCGATGTACGGCAAGCCGCACCTGGACCAGGTGCTGTTCTCGATCGGCCTCACCTTCATGGCGGTGGCCGCGGTGGACTACGTGATGGGCAGCTCGCAGTACAACATCCAGCTGCCCGACTGGTTGCGCCAGCGCTTCGAGTTCGGCACGGGCGCGTGGACGCTGGGCATGGGCGCGTACCGGCTGTTCATCGTCGTCAGCTGCGTGGCGCTGGCGCTGGCCTTGCAGGCCGTGCTCGCGAAGACGCGCTTCGGCAGCCGCCTGCGGGCCGCGGTGGACGATTCGCGTGTGGCCGCGGGCCTGGGCATTCCGGTCAACCGCGTGTTCCTGCTGACCTTCGCGGTGGGCTCGGGCATGGCCGGGCTCGGTGGCGCGCTGGGGGCCGACATCCTGGGCATGGACCCGCAGTTTCCGCTGAAGATGATGGTGTACTTCCTGATCGTCTGCGCCGTGGGCGGCACCAGCTCGATCACCGGCCCGCTGATCGCGGCACTGGTGCTGGGCATTGCCGACGTGTTCGGCAAGTACTACGTGCCCAAGCTCGGCGCCTTCATCGTCTATGTGCTGATGATCGCGATCCTGCTGTGGCGGCCGCAGGGCCTGTTCACGCGCGAGGGTCGGGCATGAGCGGCGCGGCAACATCGGGCGCGGCGCGGCTGCTCGCGCCGTCGAAATGGCGTCCCTGGGAGATGGTGGCCTGGGCGCTGATCTGGCTGGTGCCGGTGGTGGCCGGCCAGCATGCGGCGCTGATCAACGAGGTGGCCATCTTCGCGCTGTTCGCGCTGTCGCTCGACCTGATCCTCGGCTATGCCGGCATCGTCTCGCTCGGCCACGCGGCCTTCTTCGGCACCGGCGCCTACGTGGCCGGCCTGTTCGCCAAGCATGTGATGCCCGATCCGCTGGTCGGCCTGGGCGTGGCGATGGTCGCCGGCGCCTTGCTGGGCGCGATCACCAGCCCGATGATCGTGCGCGGCACCGACCTGACGCGGCTGATGGTGACGATGGGTGTCGCGTTGGTGCTGCTGGAGCTGGGCAACAAGTTCGACAACATCACCGGCGGCACCGACGGCATGCAGGGCGTCGCGATGGGCCCGCTGCTCGGCGCGTTCACCTTCGACCTCAGTGCGCGCGTCGCGTCGTTCTACTCGCTGGCGGTGCTGTTCCTGGCCTTCCTGCTGCTGCGGCGCATCGTGCATTCGCCGCTGGGCCTGTCGATGCAGGCGCTGCGCGACAACCGGCTGAGGCTGATGGCCATCGGCCTGTCGGTGCAGGGCCGGCTGGCCGTGGTGTACACGCTGTCCGGCGCGCTGGCGGCGGCGGCCGGCGCGCTGCTGACGCAGACCACCGGCTTCGTCTCGCTCGACGTGTTCGAGTTCCACCGCTCCGCCGACCTGATGCTGGCGCTGGTGATCGGCGGCAGCGGCTGGCTGTGGGGCGGGCCGATCGGCGCCATCGCCTTCAGCGTGATGCGCGACTGGCTCTCGGGCATCACCACGCAGTACTGGACCTTCTGGATCGGCCTGTTCCTCGTCGTGCTGATGCTGGTGGGCCGCGAGCGCCTGTTCAAGCCCTGGACCTGGTTCCGCAAGGGAGCTGCCCCATGAGCGAGGTCGTGCTCGAAACCCAGGGCCTGGTCAAGCGCTTCGGCGGCATCACGGCCACCAACAACGTGTCGCTCAAGGTCACGCGCGGCGCGCGTCACGCGCTGATCGGCCCCAACGGCGCCGGCAAGACCACGCTGATCAACCAGCTCACCGGCATGATGGCGCCCACCGAAGGCCGTGTGCTGCTGCGGGGCCAGGACATCACCGACCTGACACCGCACAAGCGCGTCGGCCTGGGGCTGGTGCGCACCTTCCAGATCAACCAGTTGTTCGCGTCGCTGACGCCGCTGCAGAGCCTGGCGCTGGCGGTCTCGGGCCGGCTCGACGCGGCGCGCCGCTGGTGGCGGCCCATCGGCAGCGACGCGGCGATCGCGGCCGAGTGCGAACAGCTGCTGGCGCAGTTCCGGCTGACCGAGCATGCCGACCGGCCGACGCGCGAGCTGCCCTACGGCAAGCGCCGGCTGCTGGAGATCGGCCTCGCGGTGGCGCAGAAGCCCAGCGTGCTGCTGCTGGACGAACCGGCGGCCGGCGTGCCGGCGGCCGAGCGCCAGGACATCCTGGACACGGTGGCCGCGCTGCCGGACGATGTCTCGGTGGTGCTGATCGAACACGACATGGACCTGGTCTTCAGCTTCGCGAAATTCCTCACCGTGCTGGTCAACGGCACCGTGCTGACCGAAGGCATGCCGCAGGCGATTGCCGCCGATCCGCAGGTGAGGGCGGTGTACCTCGGCGAGACGCAGGTGATGCATGGCTGACGCGCTGCTGCAAGTCGAAGGCCTGCGCTGCGGCTACGGCGAGGCCGTGGTGCTGAGCGACGTGAGCTTCACGATTCCCGCGGGCCGCTCGCTGGCCTTGTTAGGCCGCAACGGCACCGGCAAGACCACGCTGCTGGACACGCTGGTGGGCGTGACGCGCCGGCATGCCGGCACCATCGCGCTGAACGGTCGCGAGATCCACAAGCTGCCGGTGTACGAGCGTGCTGGCGCGGCGAATTGGCAAGGACTGGGCTGGGTGCCGCAGGAGCGCAACATCTTCAAGTCGCTCACCGTGCACGAGAACCTCACCGCGGTCGCGCGCCCCGGCGCCTGGACGCCGCAGCGCGTGTACGAGCTGTTCCCGCGCCTGGCCGAGCGCCAGCGCAACCTCGGCACGCAGCTCTCGGGCGGCGAGCAGCAGATGCTGGCCTTCGGCCGCGCGCTGGTGCTGAACCCCAAGCTGCTGCTGCTGGACGAGCCGCTCGAAGGGCTGGCGCCGATCATCGTCGAGGAACTGCTGCGCGCGATCCGCCGCGTCGCGCGCGAAGAGGGCCTGAGCTCGATCGTCGTCGAGCAGCATCCGCACATGGTGCTGGGCGTGACCGACGACGCCATCGTGCTCGACCGTGGCGGCATCGCCTACCGGGCGACCAGCGAGGCGCTGATCGCCGACCCCACGCCGCTGGACGCCTGGCTCGGCGTGGCCCAACACTGATCCTGCTGGAGATCCGACCATGACCCTTCGCACCACCCCGCCGTTCCGCGCCGACCACGTTGGCAGCTTCCTGCGCCCGAAGTACCTGCTCGACGCGCGCGAGCAGTTCTTCGTGAAGAAGGAGATCAGCGCCGAGCAGTTGCGCGCGGTGGAAGACAAGGCGATCACCGAGATCGTGCAGTTCCAGCAGGACGTGGGCCTGCAGAGCATCACCGACGGCGAATTCCGCCGCACCTATTTCCACATCGATTTCCTCGAGCAACTGGGCGGCGTGAAGACCGACATCCCGGTCACGATCAAGAAGCCCGACGGCACCGAGGAACTGGCGCCGCCGGTGATGCGCGTGATCGACAAGGTGCGCCATGCCAAGGACATCCAGCGCGCCGACTTCGAGTACCTGAAATCGCAGGTGGCCGCGGGCCGCAC
>CAZXLI010000312.1:0-7920 GCA_964641795.1 uncultured Bordetella sp.
CTCGTGATCAACAAGCCGCTGGGCCTGTCGCCGCCGGGCATCGAGTTCCGCCGCGCGCACCTGTACGACATCAACCCGGTGGGCGTCGGTGCGATGGGCATCGCCTCGGTGCTCTCGGTGGCCGCGCACCTGGGCGCCTTCGGCGAGACGGCGCAGGCCTTCTCCGCGATGATCGCGCTGGTCACCGCGATGCTGGCCTCGCCATTGATCGCCTGGGCCACGCGGGGCCGCTACTACCTGGCCGCGCGCAATGGGGACGACGAGGCCACCGGCGTCTACCTCGGCCAGGCCACGCCGCTCGGCAAGCGCCGCTGCGTGATCTGCGAGCGCGAGTACGAGCAGGAGGACATGGCCAGCTGCCCGGCCTACGGCGGGCCGATCTGCTCGCTGTGCTGCACGCTCGATGCGCGCTGCGACGACCTCTGCAAGCCCGACGCGCGGCTGTCGGCGCAATGGCTGGCGTTGCTGCAGCGGCTGCTGCCCCAGCGCATGGCACCGCACCTCGAAGGCGGGCTCGCGCACTACCTGCTGCTGATGCTGGCGGTGGTGCCGCTGCTGGGCGCCTTGTTCGGCGGGCTCTACCTGCTGGGCATGCGCACGGTGCTGGCCAGCGGGCCGGATGAAGTGGGCGCCGTCGCGCCACTGCTGCGCGCCGGCTTCCTGCAGGCCTTCCTGGTGCTGCTGCTGGTGGCCGGCATGGTGGCCTGGTGGCTGGTGCTGGCACAGCGCAGCCGGCAGCTGGCGCAGGCCGAATCACGGCGCCAGACGCAGGCGCTGGAACAGCAGGCCGCGGCGCTGCAGCGCGAGATCAGCTCGCACCAGCGCACCGACGCGCAGCTGCAGCAGGCCAAGGCCGCGGCCGATGCCGCCAACCAGGCCAAGAGCCGCTACATCACGACCATCAGCCACGAGCTGCGCACGCCGCTGAACTCGATCCTCGGCTATGCGCAGCTGCTGGAGGACGATCCGGCGATCCCGCCGCACCGGCGCGACGCGGTGCAGGTGATCCGTCGCGGCGGCGACCACCTGCTGAGCCTGATCGAAGGCACGCTCGACATCGCCCGCATCGAAAGCGGCCGCTTGACGCTGGAGCTGGCGCCGATGCGCTTTGCCGACGGCCTGGACGAGCTGGCCCGCATGTTCGAGCTGCAGGCCGCGGCGCGGGGCTTGAGCTTCGAGCACCAGCGCCAGGGCGACCTGCCGGCGCTGGTGCGCGCCGACGAGAAGCGCCTGCGCCAGATCCTGATCAACCTGCTGGGCAATGCGGTGAAGTTCACCCGCGCCGGCCGCGTCACTTTGCGCAGCAGCTACTCCGGCGAGATGGCGCGCTTCGAGATCGAGGACACCGGCCCGGGCATGGGCGAAGACGAACTGCAGCGCGTGTTCGAACCGTTCGAGCGCGGCACCTCGGTGGGTGTCAATGCCACCGGTGGCACCGGGCTGGGCCTGACGATCTCGCGCATGCTGGCCGAGCTGATGGGTGGCGAGCTCACCGTGCGCAGCACGCCCGGGGTCGGCACGCGCTTCGCGATCAAGCTCTACCTGCCCGAGCTGGCCGCCGGCAGCCGCGGCGCGGACGACCGGCTGGTCGCGCGCAAGCCGATCGGCTATGCCGGCGCCCGCCGCCGCCTGCTGGTGGTCGACAACGAGGAAGCCGACCGCCGCCTGCTGGTCGATCGCCTGGCGCCGTTGGGCTTCGAGCTGCTGCAGGCGGCCTCCGGCGAAGAGGCGCTCGCGGCCTTGTCGCGCGAGGCGGTGGACGGCCTGTTCCTCGACCTCGCGATGCCCGGCATCGACGGCTGGACCACGCTGCGCCAGTTGCGCGACCAGGGCCTGAGCGCCGCGCCCGCCGCCATCGTCTCGGCCAATGCCTACGACAAGGGGCTGGAGAACGACCTTGGCATCACGCCTGCCGACTTCCTCGTCAAGCCGGTGCGCATGAACGAGCTGCTGGACTGGCTGGAGCGCCGCCTGAACCTGCAGTGGGTGCATGCGCAACCGGTGGCCGAGGCGCCGCCCGAGCCGCCGGCGGTGCTGTGCGCGCCGCCGGCCGGCGCCCTGCGCGAGCTCGACGAGCTGGTGCGGCTGGGCTACGTGCGCGGTATCCTGAAGAAGCTCGACGCCATTGCGCTGGCCCACCCCGAGAGCGCCGGCTTCGCCGAAGCCTTGCGCCGCATGGCGCGCCGATTCGAACTCGATGCGATGACCCAGCAGCTGCACGCCGCCCTGAAGGATGCCACCGATGCCTGAACCGCTGGCCACGCTGGACCGCGCCAATGGCGAGGTGGTGCTGATCGTCGACGACCTGCCCGACAACCTCTCGCTGCTGCACGATGCACTGGACGAGGCCGGCCACACCGTGCTGGTGGCCAGCGACGGGCCGAGCGCGATCGCGCGCGCGCGGCAGGCGCGGCCCGACGTCGTGCTGCTGGACGCCATGATGCCGGGCATGGACGGCTTCGAGGTGGCCCGCAGGCTGAAGGCCGATCCCGAGACCGCGGCGATCCCGATCATCTTCATGACCGCGCTCACCGAGACCGAGCATGTGGTGGCGGCCTTCGGTGCCGGCGGTGTCGACTACGTCACCAAGCCGATCGACCCGCGCCAGGTGCTGGCGCGCATCGCCGCGCACACCCACACCGCGCGCGTGCAGCGCCAGGCGCGCAACGCGCTCGATGCATTCGGCCACGCCACGCTGGTGGTGCGCCCTGCCGATGGCAAGCTGCTGTGGCAGACCGCGCTGGCACGCTCGCTGCTGCGCGAGTTCTTCGGCAGCGAGGGCACGGCCGCGCCGGTGCCGCTCATCGATTGGGTCAGGCGCGAGGTGACCGCGCGCGCCGGCGGCGCCGCGGCGCAGGCGCTGGTCACCGCCCGCGGGCCGCGCCGGCTGACGCTGGAGATGCACCGCATGCATGCCGACGACGGCGGCGGCGACGATCCCGAGGAAGCCGAGTGGCTGATCGTCGCCAGCGAGCGCGACGATGCCGCGGTGTTCGAGGCCATGATGCGCGGCTTCGGCCTGACGATGCGCGAAGCCGAGGTGCTGTACTGGGCGGCGCTGGGCAAGACCAACCGCGACATTGGCGACATCCTCGGTGCCAGCCCGCGCACGGTGACCAAGCACATGGAGCACATCCTGCACAAGATGGGCGTCGAGACGCGCACCGCGGCGGCGGCGCGGGTGCTCAAGCTGATCGGCTGACGATTCAGGCCCGGGGCCGGCCTGGCAGCGCGGCCAGGCGCGCCGACACCTCGGCGCGCATGCGCTGCGCGAACACCTCGGGGAACTGCGCATGCATGCCGCGCAGCTCGGTGTCACTGATGCCGATGGCCAGGCGGTAGTCGTTCTTCGACAGCCGCATGCCGTTCTCCACCTCGGCCAGGCGCGCCAGGCTGCCGATGGGCCGTGCCCGCAGCCCGGTCTCGGCCAGCCGGCGCTGCAGGCAGGCGCGGTGCAGGCCGATCAGCTGCGCCATCGGCACCTCTCGCACCAGGCGCAGCAGCTCGACGCGCGGCCCGGCGCTGAAGAAGGACGACAGCCGCGAATCGGCCGACAGCAGCAAACGGCCGTCGCCGAACTCGGAGAACACGCGGCGCAGGCGAATCTGCTTCGCCGTCTCCACCACCACCGCGGTGCTGCCATCGGCATCGGTCCACAGCTGGCCTTGCGCCTGCACGCCCAGCACCCGGCTGTTGGCCGGGTTCTCGAAGGTCGCGCCATGCCGGAAGCCCAGCGCTTCGAGCACCGGGGCCAGTTCGGCGAACCAGGGCGAGGGGCCGCCCACCAGTTCGTCTGGCCGCAGCGGCCGCAGCACGATCTCGTCGAAGGACACGGTGCCGACCACCGAACCGGCCACCTTCTGCACCACGCGCTCGATCTCGGCCAACTGCTCGGCCGTGGGGGCCGGAGGCTGGTTCGCGACAACCTGCTGCCACTGGGCCACGCTGCTCTTCAGTTCGGCGAAGCGGTCGGCACCGGCATCGTCGTCGTCGGCGGAGGGCAGGCGCAGGGTGTCGAGCCGGCCCATCGATTCGCCCAGCGCGGCCATCTGCGCCGCGACATACCCTTCGCGCCCACCGCGGCAGGCCTCGGCCTGCGCCAGTGCTTCGTCGCGGCGCTGCTGACATGCTTCGCGCGCTTCCTCGTCGGCCTCGCTGCGCATCAGGCTTTCGCACAGGCTGGCCAGCCGACCATAGGCCGCGACTGCGCCGGCATGGTCGTCGATGGCCACCAGCAGGCCGGCCTGGGCCGACAGCAGTTCGATGTCCTCGGCCTCGGCCAGCAGCGCGGCCAGGGCCTGCAGCGCTTCTTCGACGGTGAAGGCGTTGTAGAGCGTGCCCATCGCATCAGCGAAATGTCCGGGCGGGATCTGCTCAGGGTCGCCGAACGAGGCGCTGGCCAGGCTGGCCAGGAACAGGGCCTCTGCCGTGCGCAGCGCGCGGTCGCGCGGGTGCGCAGCCAGCGCCAACTGGATCAGCGTGTGGTGCCGCCACGGATGCCAGCCGAAGCCTTCGCCCCAGGCCCGCAGCAGCACCTGCGCGAAGGCCGCGTCGGTGGCATGCTGCCGCATCAGCTGCTCGAATAGCGCACGGCCTGCCTCTTCGATGCGCGCGACATCCTCGTCGCTGGGCTCGGCGGCGTCCGGGTCGTCGTCTTCGTCGTCGTCGCCTGCCGATGCCGCTGCCTGTGCCGCAGCGATGTGGTGGGCCCAGCGGCACTGGCGGCGCGCCACCTCCAGCGCGGCATCACGGTCGTCCGGCGCCAGCGCCATCAGCGCGCACCAGTCCTGCCAGGCTTCGACTCGCAGGTAGGCCGCGTCGTGCAACGCGGCGCGCAGGCGCAGCAGCGGTCCATCGGTCGGGTGCGCCGCGATCTCGGTGTGCAGATCGGCCAGCGTCGCGTCGAAGTCGGCCTCGCCCTCGATCGCGAGCGCCACCTGCTGTTCCAGCGCCGCACGGCGCTGCCGGTCGATCATGTTCATCTCCTAACGTTGATGTAACGCGTCCAGCGACCGTTGCAGATTGTGCCTCGCCCGCGCCTCGAACAGCGCCTGGCCTGCCGCGGTGGCATACAGGTGCGGCCGCGCCAGGAAGGCTTCGAGGATGCGGCGCCGGCCGATGCGGAACGTGGTCTCGGGGACTGCGCCGTACTCCTGCCGCACCTGGCGTTCGTACTGGTCGAAGCGGCGCTCGGGTGCACCCAGGATCGCGAGGTCGATGTCGACCAGCAGCTGCGCGTCGCCATGCGCCGGCTGCGCATCGTGGCGCGTGGCCAGCACCAGCGCATGGATGCGCTCGGCCGCCGCCGCGTCGCCGCCGGCCGCCCACACCGCGGCGCGTGCCCAGTCGGCGCACAGCGATTCGTTGTCGTGGCGTTCGGTGCGGTAGATCGCATCGTGGAACCACAGCGCGATGGCGATCTCGGCCGGGCGCTCGGCGTGGGCCCGCAGGCGCTGCAGCCAGGCCAGGCATTCGCGCAGGTGCTGCTGCGTGTGGTACGCGCGCTGCGGTTCGGCATAGCAGTCCAGCAGCACGTCCATCAGCGCCGGATCGGCCGCGCGGGCGCCGATCGCCGGCCAGGCGGGCGCCCACTGGCGCGCGAACCAGGCGGCGCCGTCGCGCGGCTCACTGGCCATAGACGAAGCGCACCGCCGCCATGCTCAGCGCGAACAGGAAGCCGTAGACGAAGCGGTCCAGCCCCACCAGGCCCTGCTGGCGCTTCGCGCGCCAGGCGCCGAGCGCGGCCATCGCGGCGCCGCTGGCCACTGGCGTCAGCAGCAGGTTGGCAATGCGCATCGTGCTCGACTGGATGAACAGCTGCGGGAACAGCCACAGGCTGAAGGCGCCGGCGGCCGCGCCCATCGCGATATAGCCCAGCACCGCCAGCCAGGCCCGCATCGGCTGGCGGCCCTCGAACGGCGCGCGGGCAATGCGCACGCCGGCCTCGGCCAGCACTTCGAGCACGATCTGCAGCAGCAGCTCACCAAAGAACTGCAGCACCATCAGCAACAGCTCGGCCAGGATCTCCATCGGGCGGCGGGTTCCGTATCGCGGTGGGCTGTGTGATCATCGCACGCCACACAGGCTGTGCCGGGGAAGCAGATGGCAGCGATTCGCGTCGGTATCGGTGGCTGGACCTTCGAGGCCTGGCGCGACAATTTCTATCCGGCCGGCTGGCCGCAGGCGCGCGAGCTGGAATACGCCAGCCGCCAGCTCACCGCCATCGAGATCAACGGCACCTACTACAGCACGCAGAAGCCCGCCACCTTCGCGAAGTGGCGCGACGAGACGCCCGAGGGCTTCGTGTTCTCGATGAAGGCCAACCGCTTCGCGACCAACCGCCGCGTGCTGGCTGAAGCCGGCGAGTCGATCGACCGATTCATCGGCAGCGGCATCGCCGAGCTCGGGCCGAAGCTCGGGCCCATCGTCTGGCAGTTCGCGCCGACCAAGCGCTTCGATCCGGTCGACTTCGGGGCTTTCCTGAAGCTGCTGCCGTCTGAAGTGAGCGGCCTGCCGCTGCGCCACGTGATGGACGTGCGGCACGACAGCTTTCGCAGCCCCGATTACCTGGCGCTGGCCCGGCGCCACCAGGTCGCCACGGTGTTCACCGATGCCGACGACTACCCCTCGTTCGCCGACCTGACGGCCGACTTCGTCTACGTGCGCGAGATGCGAACACGGGCCGAGCTGCCCGCCGGTTGCACGCCCGAGGAACTGGGTCAGATCGCGGCCTGCCTCCGGGTCTGGCAGCAGGGCGGCGAGCCGGATGGCGTCCCGCGCGTGGCGCCGCCGCCTGCTGCGGCGGCAGGGCCGCGCGACGTGTTCCTGTTCTTCATCAGCGGCGCGAAGGAGCGCGCGCCGGCGGCGGCGATGGGCCTGCTCGAGGCGCTGGGCTCAGCTCGGTAGAAAGCCGTCGATCGAGAGGTAGCGCTCGCCGGTGTCGTAGTTGAAGCCGAGGATGCGGGCACCGGCCGGCAGTTCGGGCAGCTTCTGCTGGATGGCCGCCAGCGTGGCGCCGCTGGAGATGCCCACCAGCAGGCCTTCCTCGCGCGCGCAGCGGCGCGCCATCTCGCGCGCGGCCTCGGCCTCGACCTGGATCACGCCGTCGAGCAACTCGGTCTTCAGGTTCTTCGGGATGAAGCCGGCGCCGATGCCCTGGATCGGGTGCGGGCTGGGCTGGCCGCCGCTGATCACCGGCGACTGGCTGGGTTCGACCGCGAAGACCTTCAATTGCGGCCACTTCGCCTTCAGCACCTGCGCACAGCCCGACAGGTGGCCGCCGGTGCCGACACCGGTGATCAGCACATCCAGCCCTTCGGGGAAGTCGGCGGCGATCTCCTGCGCGGTGGTGCGCACATGCACGTCGATGTTCGCGGGGTTCTCGAACTGCTGCGGAATCCAGGCGCCGGGGGTCTGGTCCTTCAGTTCCTGCGCGCGGGCGATGGCGCCCTTCATGCCCTTTTCGCGCGGCGTCAGGTCGAAGCTGGCGCCATAGGCCAGCATCAGCCGGCGGCGTTCGATGCTCATGCTGTCAGGCATCACCAGCACCAGCTTGTAGCCCTTCACCGCGGCCACCATCGCCAGGCCGATGCCGGTGTTGCCCGACGTTGGTTCGATGATGGTGCCGCCTGGTTTCAGCGCGCCCGAGCGCTCGGCTTCTTCGATCATCGACAGCGCGATGCGGTCCTTGATCGAGCCGCCGGGGTTGCTGCGCTCGGACTTGATCCACACCTCGGCCGGGCCGAACAGGCGGTTGATGCGGATGTGCGGCGTGTTGCCGATGGTCTCGAGGACGTTGGCAGCCTTCATGGTCAAGTCTCCTTCGCGGGTGAGCTATCGTCGGCAGGGAAGCGTGATGCAAGCGGTCAGGCGCCGCTCGCGACCACCAACCTCACGGGGAACGACGGCGCGTACGCGAGG
>CAZXLI010000313.1:0-7896 GCA_964641795.1 uncultured Bordetella sp.
CCGGCGCAGGTGTTCATGGGCGATGTCGGCGCGCTGTCGCTGGGCGGCGCCATGGGCACCATCGCGGTCATCACGCGGCAGGAAATCGTGCTCGGCATCATGGGCGCGGTGTTCGTCGCCGAGGTGCTCTCGGTGATGCTGCAGGTGAGCTGGTTCAAGTACACCAAGAAGAAGTTCGGCGAAGGCCGGCGCATCTTCAAGATGGCGCCGCCGCACCACCACTTCGAGAAATCGGGCTGGACCGAGACGCAGGTGGTGATCCGCTTCTGGATCATCACGATGCTGCTGTGCCTGGTCGGCCTGGCCAGTCTCAAACTGAGGTGACGTGGTGAAGCACCTCGCAGGCCTCTCGGTATTGGTGCTCGGACTCGGTGAATCCGGGCTCGCGATGGCGCGCTGGTGCGCGCGCCATGGCGCCAGCGTGCAGGTGTGGGATTCGCGCGCCGCGCCGCCGCAGGCCGCGACGCTGGCCGCCGAGCTGCCACAGGTGCGTGTGTTCAGCGGCGAGCTCGGCGCCGAGCAGCTGAACGGCGTGCAGATGGTGCTGAAGAGCCCGGGCCTGGCGCCGCACGATGCGCGCGTGGCGCCGCTGCTCGAAGCGGCGCGCGGCATCGGTCTGGCCATCGGCGGCGAGCTGGACCTGTTCGCCCGCGCGCTGGCCGACCTGAAGGCCGAGCGCGGCTATGCGCCGAAGCTGCTGGCGATCACCGGCACCAACGGCAAGACCACCACCACGGCGATGACCGCGCTGCTCGTCGAGCGCACCGGCCGGCGCGTGGCGATGGCCGGCAACATCGGCCCGACGATGCTGGACACGCTGGCCGCGGCGCTGGACCGCGAGCCGATGCCGGCGGAGCCGATCGACGAGACACTGGCCGAGGCGATCGACGAGACGCCGGCGGAGCCGGAAGGTGATAGCGTCGATATGGAGCGGCCCGCGGGCGAGGCGGCGCCTGAGCTGGTCGACGAGACCCCGCCCGAGGTGGCGGACGATTTCGGCCCGGCAGCCGAAGTGCCCACCGACGTCGCCGACGACGAAGCGCCGCTGCAACTGGCCCCGCCGCCGCCCGCCGCGCCGGTGTTCGAGCACCTGCCCGAGGTGTGGGTGCTGGAGTTGTCCAGCTTCCAGCTCGACGGCGTCAAGGGCTTCGAGCCCAGCGCCGCCACGGTGCTGAACGTCACGCAGGACCACCTGGACTGGCATGGCTCGATGGAGGCCTATGCCGCGGCGAAGGCGCGCGTCTTCGGCGAGCAGACGGTGATGGTGATCAACCGCGACGACCTGCGCGTCGAGGCGATGATCCCGCCGCCGGTGATCGTCAAGGGCGCGCGCGGTCGCCCGGCCAAGGCCATCCACCGCAAGGTGCTGCGCTTCGGCCTGGACGCGCCTCAGCGCCCGGGCGACTTCGGCCTGGTGGTCGAGAACGGCATGGCCTGGCTGGTGCGGGCGATGGAATCGGACGAAACCATCAAGCTGCGCAAGGGCGAGGAAGAAGAGATCCACCTGCAGCGCCTGATGCCGGCCGATGCGCTGCGCGTGCGCGGCCGCCACAACGCGGCCAATGCGCTGGCCGCGCTGGCGCTGGCCACTGCCATCGGCTGCCCGCTGGCGCCGATGCTGCACGGCCTGCGCGAATACGGCGGCGAGCCGCATCGCGTGGAGTTCATCGCCAGCGTCGGCGGCATCGAGGCCTTCGACGACAGCAAGGGCACGAACGTCGGGGCCACCTTCGCGGCGCTCGAAGGGCTGGGCGCGGACAAGGCGCCGGCCAAGCTGGTCGTCATCCTCGGCGGCGACGGCAAGGGCCAGGACTTCACGCCGCTGGCCGCACCGATCGAACGTCATGCCCGCGCGGTGGCGCTGATCGGCCGCGATGCCGATGCGATCGACGCTGCGCTGGCGGCCAGCGCGTTGCCGCGCCAGCGCCACGAGACGCTGCCGGCCGCGGTGGCCTGGTGCTTCGCGCAGGCGCAGCCCGGCGACGCGGTGCTGCTGAGCCCGGCCTGTGCCAGCCTGGACATGTTCCGCAACTACGCGCACCGCGCGGAAGTCTTCGTGCAGGCGGTGCGGCAGCAGGCGCATGAACGCGGGGAGATGCTGGAATGAGCGGCAGCCTCTTCGCCCGCCTTGGCCTCGACGCGCTGCGCCAGCGCTGGCAGGCCGCGCGCAGCGAGCGCGAGAACTCCGTGCCGATCCGCGACTGGACCGGATCGGGCACCGGCCAGCCGACGCGCATCGCCGGCTTCGACCAGACGCTGGTGTGGCTGGTGATCGGCCTGCTCGCGCTCGGCCTGGTGATGGTCTATTCGGCCAGCATCGCACTGCCGGACAGCCCGAAGTTCGCGCGCTACTCGACTACCTACTTCCTCAACCGGCATGCGTTCTCGCTGGGCATCGGCTTCGTGGCCGCGCTGGTGGTGGTGCAGGTGCCGATCAACCTGTGGGAGAAGTTCGCGCCCTGGCTGTTCGTCGCTGCGCTGCTGCTGCTGGCGGTGGTGCTGATTCCGCACGTGGGCAAGGGCGTGAACGGTGCCAAGCGCTGGCTGCCGCTGGGGGTGATGAACTTCCAGCCCAGCGAGCTGGCCAAGCTGGCGATGGCGATGTACGCCGCCAGCTACATGGTGCGCAAGATGGACGTGAAGGAGCGCTTCTTCCAGGCCGTGTGGCCGATGGCGGTGTCGCTCGCGGTGATCGGCCTGCTGCTGCTGGCCGAGCCCGACATGGGCGCCTTCATCGTCATCGCGGTCATCGCGCTGGGCATCCTGTTCCTCGGCGGCGTCAACGGCCGCATGTTCTTCCTGAGCTTCGCGGTGCTGATCGGTGCGTTCGGGCTGATGATCGCGTCCAGCCCCTGGCGGCGCGAGCGCATCCTGGCCTTCCTGAACCCCTGGGACCCGGTGTACTCGCAGGGCAAGGGCTACCAGCTCACCCATTCGCTGATCGCCTTCGGCCGCGGCGAGATCACCGGCCAGGGGCTGGGCGCCAGCGTCGAGAAGCTGCATTACCTGCCCGAGGCCCACACCGATTTCCTGATGGCGGTGATCGGCGAGGAACTCGGCTTCATCGGCGTGTCCATCGTCATCGTCGCGTTCTTCTGGTTGACCCGTCGCATCTTCGTCATCGGCCGCCAGGCGGTGGCGCTGGATCGGGTGTTTGCCGGATTGATGGTGCAGGGCATCGGTGTCTGGATGGGCGGCCAGACCTTGATCAACCTGGGCGTGAACCTCGGCGCACTGCCGACCAAGGGGCTCACGCTGCCGCTGCTGAGCTACGGCGGCTCGGCGATCCTGATGAACCTGATCGCGCTGGCGATCGTGGTGCGGGTCGATGTGGAGAACCGCCAACTCATGCGCGGGGGCAGGGCGTGAGCTGGCGCCGGGCCGCCCCAAGCCAGCTCATCCCCTCGGGGGGCGGGCGCGCAGCGCCCTGGGGGCTGATGTGATGCCGCACCTCGTGATCATGGCCGCAGGCACCGGTGGCCACATCATCCCGGGCATCGCGGTGGCGCGCGAACTGCAGCGCCGCGGCTGGAGCATCAGCTGGCTCGGCACCCGCACCGGCATGGAAAACAAGCTGGTGCCGCCGACCGAGATTCCGCTGGACACCATCGCCTTCAACGGCCTGCGCGGCAAGGGTTTCGTGCAGACGCTCACCGGCGGTGCGCGCCTGCTGAAGGCCTTCTGGGACTGTCTTGGCATCCTGCGCCGCCGCAGTGCCGACGCGGTGCTGGGCATGGGCGGCTATGTCTGCTTCCCCGGCGGGCTGATGGCCTCGCTGCTGGGCAAGCCGCTGATGCTGGTGAATGCCGATGCCGGGCTGCTGCTGTCGAACAAGGCGCTGCTGCCGGTGGCCGACCGCGTGGCCTTCGGCTTCGACGGCGCGGCGGTGCAGGGCGTCAAGCGCGGCCTGGTCACCGGCAATCCGGTGCGCGCCGAGATCGAGACCCTGGCCGCACCGGAACAGCGTTATGCCGATCGCAGCGGGCCGCTGCGGCTGCTGGTGGTCGGCGGCAGCCTGGGTGCGCAGGTGCTCAACTGCACCGTGCCGGCGGCGCTGGCGCAGCTGCCGGCGTCGGCGCGGCCGCTGGTCACCCACCAGACCGGCGCCGCGCAGGCCGAGGTCGTTCGCGCCGCCTACGCAAGGGCCGGCATCGACGCCGAGGTGCTGCCCTTCATCGACAACATGGCCGAGCGGCTGGCGGCCTGCGACCTGATCGTCTGCCGCGCCGGCGCGGTGACGGTGAGCGAGCTGTGCGCGGCCGGCGTGCCCAGCGTGCTGGTGCCGCTGGTGGTGAGCACCACCGCGCACCAGCGCGACAACGCCGAGCACATGGCGCGCCATGGCGCGGCGATCCACCTGCCGCAGGCCGAGCTGACGCCCGAGAAGCTGGCGACGCAGCTGCAGGCGCTGGACCGTCCGCAGCTGCTGGCGATGGCCCGCGCCGCACGCGCGCTGGCGCGTCCGCAGGCGGCGGCACGCGTGGCCGATGAGCTGGTCAAGCTGGTGTCCGGAAAGGCGTCCGCATGAAGCACGCCATCCGCCACATCCACTTCGTCGGCGTCGGCGGCGCCGGCATGAGCGGCATCGCCGAGATCCTGCACAACCTGGGCTACACCGTCTCGGGCAGCGACCTGTCGGACAGCGCGGTGTCGCGCCGGCTCGCCGGCCTGGGCCTGCGCATCCATGCCGGCCACGACGCGGCGCACATCGCCGGCGCCAACGTGCTGGTCACCAGCACCGCGGTGAAGGCCGACAACCCCGAGGTGCTGGCCGCACGCGCGCAGCGCATCCCGGTGGTGCCGCGCGCCGTGATGCTGGCCGAGCTGATGCGGCTGAAGTCCGGCATCGCGATCGCCGGCACGCATGGCAAGACCACCACCACCTCGCTGGTCACCAGCGTGCTGGCCGAAGCCGGCGTCGACCCGACCTTCGTGATCGGCGGCAAGCTCAATGCGGCCGGCGCCAATGCGCGGCTCGGATCGGGCGAGTACATCGTTGTCGAGGCCGACGAGAGCGACGCCTCGTTCCTGAACCTGAGCCCGGTCGTCTCGGTGGTCACCAACATCGATGCCGACCACATGGACACCTACGGCCACGATCTGGCCAAGCTGCAGCAGGCCTTCGTCGACTTCCTGCACCGCATGCCGTTCTATGGCGCGGCCATCCTGTGTGGCGACGATCCCGGCGTGCAGGCCATCCTGCCGCGCGTGGCGCGGCCGGTCGTGAACTACGGCTTCGGCCCCGAGGCGCAGGTGCAGGCGCTGGACGTGCGCGCGCTGCCCGGCGGGCAGATGCGCTTCACCTGCCGGCGCCACGAGGGCGCGGGCCACAGCGACCTCGACATCACGCTGAACCTGCCCGGCGAGCACAACGTGCGCAATGCACTGGCCGCGATTGCGGTGGCCACCGAGCTCGAACTGCCCGACGCGCCGATCGTCAAGGCGCTGGCCGAGTTCCGTGGCGTCGGCCGCCGCTTCGAGCGCCATGGCAACTGGCCGGCCGTGGCCGACCCGCTGGGCGGCGAGTTCACGCTGATCGACGACTACGGCCACCATCCGGTCGAGATGGCCGCGGTGATCGCCGCCGCGCGCGGCGCCTTCCCGGGCCGGCGC
Source organism: uncultured Bordetella sp. (assembly GCA_964641795.1). Lineage (GTDB taxonomy): Bacteria > Pseudomonadota > Gammaproteobacteria > Burkholderiales > Burkholderiaceae_C > Pseudaquabacterium. Next base: position 5,614 of record CAZXLI010000313.1, read on the forward strand.
CTGGTGCTGGCCTTCCAGCCGCACCGCTACAGCCGCACGCGCGACTGCTTCGACGACTTCGTGCGCGTCCTCGGCACGGCCGACGCGGTGCTGCTGACCGAGGTGTATGCCGCCGGCGAGACGCCGATCGTCGCCGCCGATGGCCGCTCGCTGGCGCGCGCCTTGCGGGTGGCCGGCCGCGTCGATCCGGTGTTCGTCGACGACGTGTCCGCGATGCCGCAGGCCATCGTCGACCAGGCGCTAGGCGGCGACGTGGTGATCGTGATGGGCGCGGGCTCGATCGGCAGCGTCGCGGCGAAGGTGGCGGAACGCATGCAGGAGGCCTCGCGATGAGCGGCATCGATGTGAAAGCCTTCGGAAAAGTGGCCGTGCTGATGGGCGGCACGAGCGCCGAGCGCGAGGTGTCGCTGATGTCCGGCTCGGGCGTGCTGCAGGCGCTGAAGTCGATGGGCGTCGATGCCTATGCCTTCGATCCGGCGACGCGCGATCTCGTCGAACTCAAGCGCGACGGCTTCCAGCGCGTGTTCATCGCGCTGCACGGCCGCCATGGTGAAGACGGCTGCGTGCAGGGCGCGCTGGAGCTGCTGGGCCTGCCCTACACCGGCTCGGGCGTGATGGCCTCGGCCATCTGCATGGACAAGACCATGAGCAAGCGCGTGTTCGTCGCCGAAGGGCTGCCGACGCCGCGCTGGCTGTGGCTGTCGCCCGATAACCAGCAACGTGAGCGCATCATCGGCGTGCCGGACGAGCTGGGTCTGCCCTTGATCGTCAAGCCGCCGCGCGAGGGCTCGTCCATCGGCATCACCAAGGTCACCGGCTACTCCGAGATGGCCGAAGCGGTACAGCTGGCCACGCAGTACGACCCCGACCTGCTGTGCGAGGAATTCATCGAAGGCGAGGAAGTCACCTGCCCGGTGCTGGGCATGGGCACCGCGGCGCATGCGCTGCCGGTGATCCGCATCGTCGCGCCCGAGGGCAAGTACGACTACCAGAACAAGTACTTCACCGATGACACTCGCTACCTGTGTCCCAGCGGATTGCCCGAAGACGAGGAGCGCGAGATCCAGCGCATCGTCGTCGCCGCCTACCGGGCGCTGGGTTGCCGGGGCTGGGGGCGCGCCGACCTGATGATCCGCGCCAGCGACCGCAAGCCCTTCCTGCTGGAGATGAACACCTCGCCCGGCATGACCGGGCACTCGCTGGTGCCGAAGTCGGCGCAGGCAGTGGGCATCAGCTACCCCGAGTTGTGCGTGCGCCTGCTGGCCGATGCGCGGCTGGACGCCACCGCGATGAAGGCCGGGGCCTGACACGATGGTCGCCTTCGCCGCCCCCGCCCCCGCGCCGCTGCCCGGCGATGTCCGGCTGATGCACAGCACCGCCAACGCGGTGTTCGTGCTCGCCGCGCTCGCACTCGCCGCGGCCGCGCTGCTGTGGGTCACGCGGCTGCCGTTCTTCGCGCTCAAGAGCGTGCGCATCGAAGGCGAAGTGGCGCGCAACAGCGTCAGCACGATCCGCGCGAACGCGGCGCCCAAGCTGGCGGGCAACTTCTTCACCCTCGACCTGCAGAAGACCCGCGCCGCCTTCGAGGCCGTGCCTTGGGTGCGGCATGCGGTGGTGCGCCGCGTGTGGCCGAACCGCCTGGCGGTGCGGCTGGAAGAGCACCACGCCGCCGCGCTGTGGGCGGCCGAGGACGGCAACGACAAGCTCGTCAACAGCCAGGGCGAGGTGTTCGAGGCCAATGTCGGCGATGTCGAGGACGAAGCGCTGCCGCGCCTGGCCGGCCCCGAGGGCAGTGCCGCGGCGATGCTGGCGTTGTACCGCCGGCTGCAGCCGGTGCTGGCGCGGCTGGACGAGGGCGACATCGACGAGCTGCACCTTTCCGGCCGCGGCTCGTGGCGCGCCGAGCTGGAGAACGGCGCGGTGGTCGAGATCGGCCGCGGCACCGACGACGAGGTGGTCGCCCGCACCGAACGCTTCGTGCGCACGCTGGCGCAGGTGACCGGCCGCTACCAGCGGCCGCTGGAATACGCCGACCTTCGCCACGCCGATGGCTATGCGGTGCGCCTGAAGGGCGTCACCACCACGGTACCGGCGGCGCCGGCACGCAGGAAATAACTCTTAAAGACCATGGCCAAGGAATACAAGGACCTCGTCGTCGGACTCGACATCGGCACCGCCAAGGTGATGGTCGTCGCCGCCGAAGTGATGCCCGGCGGCGAACTGCGGCTGGCCGGGCTGGGCGTGGCGCCCACGCATGGCCTGAAGCGCGGCGTCGTCGTGAAC
>CAZXLI010000314.1:0-7874 GCA_964641795.1 uncultured Bordetella sp.
GCGGAAGATGCGGCCGACGTCGCGGCTGTAGAAGTAGCTGGCCAGGCCGAACTCGGTGGCGTTGGCCGCGGCGACGGCTTCGGCCTCGTCCTTGAAACGGAACACCGGCGCCACCGGGCCGAAGGTTTCTTCCTTGGCGCACAGCATGTCGGACGTGACTTCGGCCAGCACGGTGGGTGCGTAGAAGCGGTCGCCGAGCTTCTGCCCGCCGGTGATCAGCTTCGCGCCCTTGGCGGTGGCGTCCGCCACATGGCTCTCCACCTTGGCCAGTGCGTCGTCGTCGATCAGGGGCCCCAGGTTCACGCCGGCCTCGAAGCCGTTGCCGACCTTCATCGCCTTGACCTTGTCGGCCAGCTTCTCGACGAAGCGCTCGTAGATGCCGTCCTGCACATAGAACCGGTTGGCGCACACGCAGGTCTGGCCGGCATTGCGGTACTTGCTGGCCAGCGCGCCTTCGATGGCGCTGTCGAGGTCGGCATCGTCGAACACGATGAAGGGCGCATTGCCGCCGAGCTCCAGCGACAGCTTCTTGACGGTCGATGCGCACTGGCGCATCAGGATGCGGCCGACTTCGGTCGAGCCGGTGAAGGACAGGTGGCGCACCACGTCGCTCGAGCACAGCACCTTGCCGATCTCGATCGAGTTGGCGCCGTCGGCGGTGACGATGTTCAGCACGCCGGCCGGCATGCCGGCGCGCTGCGCGAGTTCTGCCACCGCCAGCGCCGACAGCGGCGTGGCCTCGGCCGGCTTGATCACCACCGGGCAGCCGGCGGCCAGCGCCGGCGCCACCTTGCGCGTGATCATCGCGATCGGGAAGTTCCACGGCGTGATGGCCGCGCAGACGCCGATCGGCTGCTTGATGACGAGGTAGCGCTTGTTGTTGTCGGTGGTGGGAATCGTCTCGCCGTAGACGCGGCGCGCCTCTTCGGCGAACCACTCGATGAAGCTCGCACCGTAGCCCACTTCGCCACGTGCCTCGGCCAGCGGCTTGCCTTGCTCGGCGGTCATGATGCGGGCCAGGTCGTCGGCATGCTGGTGCAGCAGCGCGAACCACTTCATCATGATCGCGCTGCGTTCCTTCGCGGTGCGCGCGCGCCACGGGCCCCAGGCCCGCTCGGCCGCGACGATGGCGTTGTGGCAGTCCACCGGACCGCAGTTCGCCACCTCGGCCAGCTTCAGGCCGGTGGCCGGGTCGGTGACCTCGAAGCGCGTCTGCGCGGCGACCCACTGGCCGCCGATCAGCGCATCGGTCTTCAGCAAGGTGGGATCGTTCAGGCTCGCCAGCGGCGTGGTCTTCATGTCCATCTCGGCAGTCTCCGTGGGAGAGGGCTGCAACTCTACTTCGCTCATGTTTCGGCTTTCTCGGGTGACATGGAAAACACAGCGCCGGGCAGGGCTGCCCGACGCGGGGGATGGCAATCCGGCGCGGCTTGTGTCACGGCGCCGCGCCGCGTGCGAAGCGCTGCTCGATCTCGCGGATCGGCGCGAGGTCGCCGTTGTAGTCGGCGGTGACCACCGACATACCCCGCCGCTGCGCGAAGGGCTGCACGAAGGCCTGTGCCTGCGCCTGGCCGTTGGCGCCGCCGGAGCTGGCCACCGTCAGGGGTTGCGCGGCGGCGGGCAGGGTGCAGGCCATGACGCAGGCAGCCGGCAGCCGCCAGCGGCCCGCGTGACGGGCCTCTGTCCAGAATTTCATGCTCAGCTCCGGTGTGTGGGCTGCAGTGACTGCTTCATCACGACCGCTGCGCGTTGGTTCGCGGGGCTCTAGCGGTAGCGCACGCCTGGCAGGACGCACAGCATCTCGTAGAGCAGGTTCGCGCCCAGCAGCGCAGTGTTGCCGCTCGGGTCGTAGGGAGGCGAAACCTCGACCAGGTCGGCCCCCACCAGGTTCAGCCCGCGGCAGCCGCGGACGATCTCGAGCGCCTGCGGCACCGTGAGTCCGCCCACCTCCGGCGTGCCGGTGCCGCCGGCAAAGGCCGGGTCGATGCCGTCGATGTCGAACGACAGGTAGCACGGCGCATCGCCGATGGTCTCGCGCACGCGGGCCATCAGCGGCGCGAGCGGCTGGTACCAGACCTCGTGCGCCGGCACCACCGTGAAGCCGTGCTGGCGTGGCCAGTCGAAGTCGTCGGCGGCATAGCCGGTGCCGCGCAGGCCGATCTGGAACACGCGCTCGCAGCGCAGCAGTCCTTCCTCCACCGCGCGGCGGAACGGCGTGCCGTGGGCATAGCGCTCGCCGAACATCTCGTCGTTGATGTCGGCGTGGGCGTCGATGTGCAACAGTGCGACCGGCCCGTGCCGGGCGGCGACGGCGCGCAGGATGGGCAGCGCGATGGTGTGGTCGCCGCCCATCGTCAGCGGCACGCAGCGTGCATCCAGCACGCGGCGGTAGAAGGCCTCGATGATGGCCAGTGACTTGTCCAACGAATAGGTGTTGATCGGCACGTCGCCCAGGTCCGCCACCTCCAGCGTGTCGAACGGTGCGGCGCCGGTGGCCATGTTGTACGGTCGTAATAACGCCGATTCGGCGCGGATCTGGCGCGGGCCGAAGCGCGCGCCGGGGCGGTGGCTGGTGCCGATGTCCAGCGGCACGCCGATGAATCCGGCGGCCAGGCCCTCGGGTGATTCGGCAGCAGGCAGACGCATCATCGTCGCCAGGCCGCCGAACCGGGGCATGGCGTTGCCGCTCAGGGGTTGTGCAGGTGCCAAGGCATGCTCCTTCAGCGCCGCCGGCCGCGCAACCATTCGAGCGCCAGCATCAGCCCGGTGGTGAAGATCGTCAGCAGGGTGGCGACCGCGGCAATCGTCGGATTGATGTTCTCGCGGATGCCGGTGAACATCTGCCGCGGCAGCGTGGCCTGCGACGGGCCGGCGATGAACAGCGTGACGACGACCTCATCGAACGAGGTGGCGAACGCGAACAGCGCGCCCGAGATCACGCCCGGCGCGATGACCGGCAAGGTGATGCGGAAGAAGGTGCCGATCGGCGAGGCCCCCAGGCTGAGCGAGGCGCGCACCAGGTTGTGGTTGAAGCTCTGCAGCGTGGCCAGCACGGTGGTCACGACGAAGGGCGCGCCGAGCGCGGCGTGCACGAGGATCAGGCCGAGGTAGGTGTCGGCCAGGCCGATGCGCACGAAGAACAGGTAGCAGGCCACGCCGACCACGACAATGGGCGCCACCATCGGCGCGATCAGCACGCTCATCAGCAGGCCCTTGCCGGGGAACTGCACGCGCGCCAGGCCCACCGCGGTGAGCGTGCCCAGCACGGTGGCGATGAGCGTGGCCGCGGGCGCGACGATGAAGCTGTTCTTCGCCGCGCGGCCCCATTCGGGCGAGGTGAAGAGGTTGTGGTACCACTGCAGCGACCAGCCCGGCATCGGGTAGGCGAGGAACGAGCTGGACGAGAACGACAGCGGCACGATCACCAGGATCGGCAGCAGCAGGTACACCAGCACCAGCACGCCGAAGACGCGCAGGGCCCACCAGCCGAGCTTGTCGGCCAGCGTGTAGTGGGCAGGGAAGGCATGCATGCGCATCACCCCAGGCTGAGCTCGGAGCGCACCATGCGGCGGTACACCGCGTACAGCGCCAGCGTGGCCGCCAGCAGCACCGTGCCCAGCGCGCAGGCCATGCCCCAGTTAACGTCTTCGTTGGTGTAGCGGGCGATGTAGTAGCTGAGCATCTGGTCGTCCGCGCCGCCCAGCAGCGCCGGCGTCACGTAGTAGCCGATGCTCATGATGAACACCAGCAGCGAACCCGCGCCGATGCCGGGCCAGGTCTGCGGCCAATAAACCCGGAAGAACGCGGCCAGCGGCGGGCTGCCCAGCGACACCGCGGCGCGCAGGTAGGTGGGCGGCACCGTCTTCATCACGCTGTACAGCGGCAGGATCATGAAGGGCAGCAGGATGTGGACCATCGCGATCACCACGCCGGTGCGGTTGAACAGCAGCGTCAGCGGGTCGTTGACGACCGACAGCGCCATCAGGCTCTTGTTGACCAGCCCCTCGCGCTGCAGCAGCACGATCCACGCGGCCACGCGCACCAGGATCGAGGTCCAGAACGGCACCAGCACCAGGATCATCAGCATGTTGGCGCGGCGCGGCGACAGCGTCGACAGCCAGTAGGCCAGCGGGTAGGCCAGCGCCAGGCACCACAGCGTGACGGTCAGGCTGATCGTGAAGGTGCGCAGCAGGATGCGGCTGAAGACGCGCTGCTCGGGCTCGACCACCGCGATGCCGCCCTCGACCCGGCGCTTCAGGTCGACCGACGTGAGCAGGTAGTCGGGCGTCCAGCGCGAGGCGTTCTTCGCGATCGCCTGCCAGTAGCGCAGCTCGCCCCAGCGCTCGTCCAGCGCCAGCAGCTTCTCGCGCACCTGTTCCGGCGTCAGCTGCTCGCCCAGCGGCAAGGCGCGGTAGGTGCCCATCACCAGCGAGCGCGCGCCGGGCGCCTCGGTGTTCAGCCGCCGCGCCAGCGCACCGGCCTCGGCGGTTTCGGCCAGGGCGCCAAGGTCGGCCGCCACCGCGGCAAAGGCCGCGGCCGGCGGCGGGCTGCGGCGATCCCAGCCTTCGAGCGCGCCGTTGGTGCGCGTGAGGGTGGCCGCGACCTCCGGGTTCTCGATCGCGCGCATCAGCAGCGCGGCGATCGGCACCAGCAGCGTCACCAGCAGGAACAGCAGCAGCGGCAGCGTCAGGCCGATGGCGACCCAGCGCTTGCGCTGCTCCACCCGCTGCAGCGATTGGCGCAGACCGCTGTTTCCGAGGGCGAGCGTGGTCATCTACCGGCCTTTGCTGCTCATGCGTTTACTGAGCGGCCCAGGCAGTGAAGCGCTTCTCGAGCTCTTCGCCCTGGTCGGCCCAGAACTTGATGCCGAACTGGATCGCGTCCTTGGCGTTGGCCGGCGAGGTCGGCAGGTTGGCCAGCACCTTGGCGTCGAGCTTGGCCAGCGCCTTCTGGTTGGTCGGGCCGTAGGCGATGTTCTTCGCGTACTCGGCCTGCGCGTCGGCGGTGCTGGCGAAGGCGATGAACTTGTAGGCCGCGTCCTTGTTCGGCGTGCCCTTGACGATGACCCAGTAGTCCAGGTCGTAGATGCCGCCGGTCCAGGTGATCTTCAGGTTCTTGCCTTCGCGGTTGGCGGCGTCGATGCGGCCGTTGTAGACCGTGCTCATCACCACGTCACCGGCCACCAGGTACTGCGGCGGCTGCGCGCCGGCTTCCCACCACTGGATGTTGGGCTTGAGCTCACTGAGCTTCTTGAACGCGCGGTCGGCGCCTTCCTTGGTGCGCAGCTGGGTGTAGACGTCGGTCGGCGCCACGCCGTCGGCCATCAGCGCGAACTCGAGGTTGTAGCGCGCGCCCTTGCGCATGCCGCGCTTGCCGGGAAACTTCTTGACGTCCCAGAAGTCGGCCCAGGTCTTGGGGCCGTCCTTGAGCTTGTCGCCGTTGTAGGCCATCACGGTGGACCACACGAACACGCCGATGCCGCATTCGGTGACGCCGGCGCGCAGGAAGTCGGCGCGGTTGCCGATCTTGCTGTAGTCGAGCTTCTCGAACAGGCCTTCGTCGCAGCCGCGCGCGACATCGGGCGACTCGACCTCGACCACATCCCAGGTCACCTTCTTCGACTCGACCATGGCCTTGATCTTGGCCTGCTCGCCGTTGTATTCGACCGAGACGATCTTCGGGCCGCCGCTCTTCTCGAACGGTTCGACGAAGGCTTTCTTCTGCGCCGCGCCGTTGGCGCCGCCGAAGTTGACGACGGTGATCTGCGTCTGGGCCAGCGCCGGGGCGGCGATCAATGCGGCCGCGGTGGCCAGCAGCGCGAGTGTGGGGCGAGAGGCGTTCATCGTGGGTTCCTTCTTCGAGGAGGGTGGGCGGGTGGAAATCAGAGGTACACGCGCAGGTAGGGCGTGGGGATGCGCAGCCACAGCGTCTGCCCGGCCACCGGCTGCTCGCCGGAGGACAGCGGCAGCTTCACGGTGGCCTGGGCCTGGCCGGCCAGTGCGCAGCGCAGGCGCAGGTGGTCGCCGAAGTAGATCACGTCGTTGACGGCGGCCTTCAGCGTGTTGCCCATGTGGTCGGGCGGGGTGAACAGGGCCTCGATGCGCTCGGGCCGCACCGAGGCGACCACCTGCGCGCCGGGCAGCGCATTGTTGACATTGATGCCGGCCAGCCGTTCGCCGGTGGCCAGCACCAGCTCGCAGCTGGCGCCCTGGGCCGCGCCGAGCGTGCCCTGCAGCTGCGTGCTGTCGCCGACGAAGCCGGCCACGAAGCGGTTGGCCGGCGTCTCGTACAGCCGCTCGACCGCATCGATCTGCTGGATGTCGCCTTCGTTGAACACCGCGACGCGGTCGCTCATCGTCAGCGCCTCGCCCTGGTCGTGGGTGACGTAGACGAAGGTGACGCCCAGCTGCCGGTGCAGCTCCTTCAGCTCGATCTGCATGTGCTCGCGCAGCTGCTTGTCGAGCGCGCCCAGCGGCTCGTCCATCAGCACCAGCTGCGGCTCGAACACCAGCGCGCGGGCCAGCGCCACACGCTGCTGCTGGCCGCCAGACAGCTGGGCGGGCAGGCGCTGGTCGCGGCCGGTGAGCTGCACCATCGCCAGCGCCTTGGCCACGCGCTGCGCGATCTCGGCCTTGGGCACCTTGCGCACGGTCAGCGGGTAGGCCACGTTCTGCGCCACCGTCAGGTGCGGGAACAGCGCGTAGTTCTGGAACACCATGCCGAAGTTGCGCTTGTGCGGCGGCGTGCGCGTGATCGGCTGGCCGTCGAGCAGGATCTCGCCGGCGGTGGGCGACTCGAAGCCGGCCAGCATCATCAAGCAGGTGGTCTTGCCCGAGCCCGAGGGGCCGAGCAAGGACAGGAACTCGCCGCGCCGGATGTCCAGGTCGAGCGAGCGCACGACCAGCGTCTCGCCGTCGTAGGTCTTCTGCACGCCGCGGAACTGCACCAGCGTGTCGCGGTCGGGCGCCGGAGCGCCTTCGTGGCCGCCGGGCACCACGAAGAACGAAGGGGCGGCGCGTTGGTTCGTGGGGCTCATGGTGGCGGCAGTGTGGAGGATCAGGCCAGTGCGTCGAAGACCTTGCCGAGGATCGCGAGGCCCTCGTCGACCAGCGCGTCCGGTGCCGTCAGCGGCACCAGCACCCGGATCACATTGCCATTGGGCCCGCAGGACAACAGGATCAACCCTGCCTGCGCCGCCGCCTTCACGATGGCCTGCGTCCGCGCCGCATCGGGTTGATCCAGGTCACCGTCGCGGCAGAGCTCGATCGCGACCATCGCGCCCAGCCCGCGCACATCGGCGATCGTGCGGTGGCGGGTGGCGATGGCGCGCAGCCCGGCCTTCAGGCGTTCGCCCAGCGCCTGGCTGCGGGCCAGCAGCCCTTCGGCCTCGAAGGTTTCGAGCACCGCCAGCGCGGCGGCCACCGCGATCGGGTTGCCGGCATAGGTGCCGCCCAGGCCGCCGGGGCCGGGCGCGTCCATGATCTCGGCGCGGCCGATGATGGCCGAGAGCGGGAAGCCGCCGGCCATCGACTTGGCCATCGTGATGATGTCGGGCGCGGCGCCGTCCCACTGTTCGCAGGCCAGCCAGGTGCCGGTGCGGCCGGCGCCGGTCTGCACCTCGTCGGCGATCAGCACGATGCCATGCTGGTCGCACAGCGCGCGCAGCCGCTTCACGAAGGCCACCGGCGCGGCATAGAAGCCGCCTTCGCCCTGCACCGGCTCGAGGATGATCGCGGCCACGCGGCCGGGCTCGACGTCGCACTTGAAGATGGCCTCGACCGAGTCGATCGCATCGTCGATGCTCACGCCGTGCAGCAGGTTCGGGTAGCGCGCGTGGTAGATCTCGGCCGGGCAGGGGCCGAAGCCGGTCTTGT
>CAZXLI010000315.1:0-7861 GCA_964641795.1 uncultured Bordetella sp.
GCGAGAAGCCGCGCGTGGCCTATGTCGAACGCGACCTCAGCCGCAGCGAGCGGCTGCTGGCCTCGCTGACCGACGTGCTGGCGCCGCCGCTGGCCGTGGCCGTGGGGCAATCGCTGGGGCTGGACATGCTGCCGGCGCCGGTCGTCGAGGAGCTGTCGGCGATCAAGGAGATCACGCGCGTCGCGGTGCGCGGCCAGTGGGACCGTGCCGCGGCCGTGCATTGCCTGTGCGCGGCGCCTTGAGGTGACGCTGGCCGGGGCTCAGTCGAGGGTTTGGCGGTAGCGCAGCAGCGCCACGCCGCCGGCCACCGCGAGGAAGGCCAGCATCGGCCACAGCTCGGGCGTGAGCTCCGCCGCGCCCGAGCCCTTGAGCATCACGCCGCGCACGATGCGCAGGAAGTGCGTGAGCGGCAGGGCCTCGCCCAGCACCTGGGCCCAGCCCGGCATGCCGCGGAACGGGAACATGAAGCCCGACAGCAGCATCGACGGCAGGAAGAAGAAGAACGTCAGCTGCAGCGCCTGCAGCTGGTTGCGCGCCAGCGTCGAGAACGTGAAACCCACGCCGAGGTTGGCGAGCATGAAGACGCCGATCATCGCGAGCAGCAGCGGCACGCTGCCGACCATGGGCACGTCGAACAGCACGAAGGCCGCGCCCAGGATGACGCCGAGCTGCACATACCCCAGCACGACGTAGGGCAGGATCTTGCCCACCATCACCTCCAGCGGCCGCACCGGCGTGGCCAGCAGGTTCTCCATCGTGCCGCGCTCGCGCTCGCGGGTCATCGCCAGGCCGGTGAGCATCACCATCGTCATCGTCAGGATGGTGCCGATCAGCCCCGGCACGATGTTGTAGCGCGACAGCCCTTCCGGGTTGTGGCGGCGGTGGATGCGCACGTCGATCAGCGGCGGCCGCGCGCGCAGCGGCGCCAGCACACCGTGCGCATCGTGCTGCAGCGCCTGCGCCAGCAGCGGCTGCAGCGCCGCCAGCGCATTGCCCGAGGCCGAGGGGTCGGTGCCGTCGACCGCCACCAGCACCGGCGAGGCCTCGCCGCGCACCAGCCGGCGCGTGAAGTCGGGCGGGATCACGACCATGAACTGCGCCTCGCCGCGGCTCAGCAGCGCGTCGCCTTCGGCCTCGCTGGCCACCTGGTGGCGGATGCCGAAATAGCCGCTGTTCTGCAGTGCGGCCGACAGGCTGCGCGCCAGCGGCCCGGTGTCCTGCGCCACGAGCACGGTCGGCAGCCCCTTCGGATCGGTGTTGATCGCATAGCCGAACAGCACCAGTTGCAGGATCGGCACGCCCACCGCCATCGCGAAGGTCAGGCGGTCGCGCAGCATCTGCTGGAATTCCTTGATGAACACCGCCAGCATGCGGGCGAAGGAGAAGCGTGTCATCGGGCAGGCTTTCAGCTCGCGCCAAGGTCACGGCACGCGAGGTGGGGCTGCCCCGCAGACGCCGCGGATCCGGCCTGGCCGGGCCGTTGGCGGCGCCGCCTGAAGGGGGAAGCGCCGAAGGCGCTGCGGGGGTGGGTCATGACACGAAGTTGTCTTTGGCGCGGCCGACCAGGCGCACGAAGGCATCCTCGAGGTCGCTGGCCCCGGCCTCGGCAATGATCTGGTCGGCCGTGCCGCGCGCCAGCAGCTTGCCGTAGGCGATGTAGCAGAGCTCGTGGCAGCGCGCGGCCTCGTCCATGTAGTGGGTGGACACCAGCACCGTCATGCCTTGGTCTGCGAGCTGGTGGATCTGGTCCCAGCGCGCCGCGCCTTCGGGTCGACGCCGGCGGTGGGCTCGTCCAGCAGCAGCAGCAGCGGCCGGTGCAGCAGGCACGAGGCCAGCGCCAGCCGCTGCTTCCAGCCGCCGGACAAGGTGCCGGCCAGCTGCTGCTGGCGCTCGACCAGCCCCAGCCGCGCCAGCGCCTCGTCGACCGCCGCGCGGCGCTGCGGCAGCTCGAACAGGCGCGCGACGAAATCGAGGTTCTGGCGGATCGACAGGTCTTCATAGAGCCCGAACTTCTGCGTCATGTAGCCGACCTGGCGCTTGATCTCGGCGCCGCCCTTGGCGATGTCCAGCCCGAGGCAGGTGCCGCTGCCTTCGTCGGCCTTCAGCAGGCCGCAGATCATGCGGATCGTCGTCGTCTTGCCGCTGCCGTTGGGGCCGAGGAAGCCGCAGATGCGCCCGCGCGCGAGCTGCAGGTCGACATGGTCGACAACCGCCCGCCCGCCATAGCGCTTGGTCAGGCCCCGGACGTCGATCGCCAGCGTGGCGTCACCCATCGCTAACTTCCGATCCGCACGTCCACCGGCAGGCCTGGCCGCAGGCGGGCCGCATCGGCTGCCGCAGTGGGCCGCGCCTCGACCATGAACACCAGCTTGGCCCGCTGCGCGTTCGAATAGATCACCGGCGGCGTGTATTCGGCCTGCGTCGCGATGCGGCTGATGCGCGCGGCGATCGGCGCGCCGCAGCCGTCGCACTGCAGGCTCACCGCCTGGCCGGGCGACAGCCGGGCCACTTCGTTCTCCGCGACGAAGAAGCGGGCCTTCACCGCGCCGGCCGGCAGCAGCGAGACCACCGGCTGGCCGGCCGGCACCCATTCGCCGACGCGGTAGTAGGTGTCGGCCACCTGCGCGGCCACCGGCGCCTGCAGCGACTTCTGCGCAATGCGCAGTTGCTGCTGCTTCAGCACCTCGTCGGCCGCGCCGGCGCTGGCCCGCGCCGCGCTGCGCTCCTCCGGCCGCGCCGGCAGCTGCGCCACGCGCAGCGCCGCTTCGAGCTCGGTGACGCGCGCGTTGCTCTGCGCCAGCGCGGCCTGCACGTCGTCGAGCTGCGCGCGCGAGATGAAGCCCTGCTCGAACAGCTGCTGCTGCCGGGCGTGCTCGTTGCGCGCCAGCAGCGCCTGCGCGCGGGCCTGGGCCAGCTGCGCGCGGGTGACGGCGATCTCGTCCTCGCGCCGGCCGGTGTCGGCATTGCGGGCCTGGGCCTGCGCGGCCTGCAGCCGAGCCTGCGCCTCGGCACGCGCCAGCCGCTCGGCATCGGCCTCCAGCGTGAACAGCGCGGCCTGGGGCGCCACCGGCTGGCCGGCCTGCACCGACAGCGTGGCCAGCGTGCCCGACCAGGGCGCGGCGACCTGCACGTACTCGCCCTCGACGTAGCCTGACCAACCGGCCGGCGGCGCGGGCTGGCAGGCGGCCAGGCCGAGCAAGCCCAGCGCCAGCGGCGCACGCCCGATAACACGCAAACAGCTCATGCATCCTCCGTGATCTGCGGCAGCGCGGCCAGCGCGACGCGGATGCGGCGGCGGATCGCCGCATCGCCGGTGACCTGGGTGTCCACCGAAGGCCCCGGCAGCGGCACGCCCAGGCTGCCCAGGGCCGGCAGCACGACCATCGGCGCGAGCACCGCGCCAAGCAGGTAGGCCACGCGCTGCAGCGGGTGGCGCGTCGGCGGCAGCTCGCCGCTGCGGCGCGCTTCTTCCAGCAGCCCCGCCAGCAGCGCCATGTGGCGCGGCACGTTGGCCTCGAGAAACTCGCGCGCCACGGCCACGCCGTTGGCGGCATCCAGTGCCAGCCGCTGCAGCAGCGGCCGCTGCTCGCGCACGAAGCGCGCCAGGCCGTAGAGCCCGTCACTCAGCCGCTCCAGGGCGGGCCCGGCGTGCGCGGTGTCGGCCGAGAGCTTGGCGAACATCTCCTCGTACAGCTGCTGCAACAGCGCGCGCAGGAAGGCGTCCTTGCTGGCGAAGTGGTAGTGGAACATGCCCGGGCTGACGCCCGCATGCTCGGCCAGCCGGCGCTGCGACAGCCCCGCCGCGCCCAGCACCGGGTACAGCGTGCGGCCACTGCGCAGCAGAGCCTGGTCGATTTGCTGGGAGGGGCGGGCCACGTCAGCCCCCCCCGGCCGCCCGAACGGGCTGACAGGCCCCCTCAGGGGGCGCGAACAAAGTGAGCCTGGGGGCCTTCATGCGCTGAATTATTGGTCGATTGGCCAGTTATTGCAAGGCTGGGGTCCCGGTCCCCGCATTCCGGGGTATGCGAAGACTGCATCCACGCAGCGCCCCGGCTCGTATCTCGGGAAACCCCCCCTTCACCGGAGTCGCTCGATGAACACGCTCGATGCCCGCGCGTTGGCAGCGCTTTGCCAGCACGATCCCGTGGCCAGGAACCGCCCGCAGCGCGCGCTGGTGATCGGCGGCAGCCTCGCCGGCCTGCTGGCCGCGCGCGTGCTGCAGGATCATGTCGACGAAGTGCTGCTGCTCGAGCGCCACGACCTGCCGGCCGACTTCAGCCAGCGCCGCGCCACGCCGCACACCCAGCACACGCATGCGCTGCTGGCACGTGGGCGGCAGGTCTTCGAGCAGCTGTTCCCGGGCGTCGAGGCCGACTGGCGCGCCGCCGATGGCCGCTTCGGCGACGTCGGCACCGATGCCGCGTTCTACGCCGGCCGCCGCCGCTTCGCGCAGGCGCATGCCGACGCGGTGGCGCTGTGCCTGGGCCGCAGCGCCATCGAAGGCGTGCTGCGCCGCCGCGTGCTGGCGCTGCCGAAGGTGCGTGCGGTCACGGGCGTCGAGGTGCAGGGCCTCGTCGCCAGCGAAGACGGCGGCCGCATCACCGGCCTGCGCTGGCGCGCGCCGGACGACGCTGGCGTCAGCGGCCTGCTGACGGCGGACTGGGTGGTCGACGCCAGCGGCCGCGGCTCGCGCCTGCCGCGCTGGCTGACCGAGCTGGGCCACGCCGCGCCGGCGGAAGAGCAGGTGCGCTGCGAGATCCGCTACGCCACCGCCTACCTGAAGCGCGCGCCGCAGCATGCGCCGGGGCTGGAGGCGGTGATCACCGCCGCGACGCCCGACCATCCGAGACCCTCGGTGCTGCTGAGCCAGGAAGGCGGGCGCTGGGTGGTGACGCTGGGCGGCTACGGCGACGATGCGCCGCCGCTGGATCGCGAGAGCTTCATCGCCCGCGCCGAACAGAGCGCGCCGCCCGAGCTGGCCGCCGTGGTGCGCGATGCCGAGTTCCTATGCGAGCCCTTCGGCTACCGCTTCCCGCACAGCCAGCGCCGCTACTACGAACGCCTGAAGCGCCTGCCGCAGGGGCTGCTGGCCATCGGCGACAGCCTGTGCAGCTTCAACCCGGTGTTCGGCCAGGGCATGAGCGTCGCGGCCTGCGAGGCGCTGGCGCTCGATGCCGCGTTGCGCCGCGGCGGCGCCGATGTCGCGCGCCGCTACTTCAAGGCCGCCGCGAAGAGCATCGACATCGCCTGGCAGACCGCGGTGGGCGCCGATCTCGCGATTCCCAGCGTCCAAGGTGAGCGGCCGCTGCCGGTGCGCATCATCAACGCCTATGTCGCGAAAGTCTTCCAGGCCGCACAGACCGACGCCACCGTGGCGGTGGCGTTCCAGCGCGTCTCGCACCTGCTGGCCGCGCCGCCCAGCCTGATGCGGCCGGGGGTGATGTGGCGCGTGTTCGCCGCAACCCGGCGCGCGGCACCGCTGCCGGCCGAATCCGATGCAGCGGACCGGTCCCGCTCGCCGGCCACGCAGGCGCCGCGCGAGACCGTCGCGATCAAGGCACCGTGACCCCGTTGGCCGTGGCGCAGATGGCCCAGGCCCGGATGGCACGCGAGTCGCTGGAGCTGTTCTCGACGAAGCATGCGTAATGGTGGGCCGGGTTGTCGCTCCAGGGGCCGGCGTAGTTGACCGTGATGTCGGATTGCGCCCCATTGCCGTCACGATGGCCGCAGCCCCCACCGACGAGGAAGGTGTTGCTCGGGCAGCTGGCGTACAGGCGCAGGTTGCTGTGCCCGCCGAGGCTGTAGTCGCTGCGCACGTAGGTCAGGTTGACCAGGCCTGCCGGGCCGGTGGCACCTGTCGCACCGGTGGCGCCGGTGGGGCCGCGGTCGCCGGTATTGCCCTTGTCGCCCTTGTCGCCCTTGTCGCCTTTGTCGCCCTTCGGTCCCTGCGCGCCGGTGTCACCCTTGGGCCCCTGGTCGGCCAAGGTCAGGTCCAGCCGCGCCACGTGCGCCGTCAACGTGTTCTCCTTGCTGTCGAGGAACACCACCGTGCCGGGGGCGCTGAGCGCCGGCACGATCGCGAAGCCGTTGTTGCTGCCCGGGCTGGTGATCCAGTTCTTCACCGTGTTGGTCACGTCCACCGTGACGAACTGGCCGGCCGTGGCGACCGGCACGGTCGCGCCACTGCCGGCGCCACCGCTCACCGGCGCATTGCCGGCGTTGACCGCGCCCTCGGCCCAGGCCGAGTACAGCGTCTGCACCTCCACCGCGCCAGGCGTGCCGACGCGGTTGACGAACAGCACCAGGTTCGCCTTCAGCAGATTGGCCGCCGTGGTGCCGGCCGGCACGCCGGAGAGATCGAACCTCAGCAGCGCGGTCGAGCCGCCGCCGATGTTCAGCGTCGGCAGAGTGCCGAAATTGGTGGCCGGGCTCGTACTCGCAATGTGAGCGTCCGCGGCCAGCGGCGCATCGAAGGCCTGGGCCGCGCCGGCGGCCAGCAGCACCGCGGCGGCCAGCGCGCGGCGGGAAGAAGCGGTAATCGTCTTGGCATTCATGGTGGTATCAGCTCCGAGCTTGGGGGATTCGTGGACAGGGATGAAGGGCTTCAGCCGGCGTGCACGCGACGCTCACGGCGCGCGCGACGCGAGGCGCCGCAGGCCGCCAGCAGCGCCAGGCCGCTGAGCGCCAGGCCCGCCGGCTCGGGCACGTTGTGGGTGTCGACCGCCTCGCGGTCGAGCAGCAGCGACCACAGCCCGCTGCGCTGGCTGCCATCGACATTGATGAACGAACGGCTGTCGTCGCCCAGGTACCACGCGCCGGTGTAGTGCGGCTGGCCGTCCTGCTGGAAGCCGTCGGCCAGGCTGCCGCCCAACGGCAGGTTGCCGTCCTGCGTCAGTACCAGCGTGTAGTCGCCGGCGGCGAACTGGCCGCTGAACAGCGCGTCCCAGCAGAAGCCGGTGGCCGGATCGGCGGCACCGCTGCCGCCGCCGCAGGTGTTGCTGCTGCCCACCGCCTGCTGCAGCAGGCCGCCGGCGCCGAACAGCGAGAGCACCGGCGCGAAGCCGCCCTGCGCCCACGACAGCGTCTTCGCGCTCAGCGTGCTCAGCGCATCGAGGTGGATGTTCAGCACGAACTGCTGATCGTCCTGCGTGAAGCTGCCCTGGTAGTTCACCGGCGCGGCCTCGGCCCGGCTGCCCAGCGCGAGCACCGCGGCCAGTGCGCCGGCGGCCATCCAGTCAGTCATCGTGGTTCTGGTCATTCGCTGCTCCTGCACCACGACAACCGGGTGCTTGCCGGCGGTGTGTGACCCACGCCGGCGGCCGGTTCCGGCGCTGCGGGCCGACCGTGACGGATGCCGCAAAGGAATCGGCGCTGGCTATACTTCCGCCCCAGCGCCGATTTGTTCCTGATTGCGGGCGCTTCAACAAATGCCGCTAAAGGGGGACGACCAAGCCCGGTGTCCGCCTTGTCAGCGGTACCGGGTTTTTCATCGAGGGTCGTCTCCGCACCATGGCATCGCTGGGCCACGTCACGCCGCAGACCATGCGCTTCGAGCAGCCGCTGCCGCTGCAGAGCGGCGCCTCGCTGGCCGCGTACGATCTGGTTTATGAAACCTACGGCACGCTGAACGCCGCGAAGAGCAATGCGGTGCTGGTGTGCCACGCGCTGAACGCCAGCCACCATGTGGCCGGCACCTACGCCGGCCAGGACAAGAGCGAGGGCTGGTGGGACAACCTGGTCGGGCCCGGCAAGCCGCTGGACACCGACCGCTTCTTCGTCATCGGCATCAACAACCTCGGTTCCTGCTTCGGCTCGACCGGGCCCATGCACACCAACCCTGCCACCGGCCAGCCCTGGGGCG
>CAZXLI010000316.1:0-7805 GCA_964641795.1 uncultured Bordetella sp.
AGCGCCTGCGGCGCTTCCCCCTCGAGGGGGCCACGCCGGCGGACCGGCGGAGCCGGATCCGCGGCGTGCGCTTGGCAAGACCCGCGCGGCAACCGATGAAGCGCTTGCTGCTCGGCTTCGCGGCGGCGCTGCTGCTGCTGTGCGCAGTGCTGTGGGCGGTGCTGACGCAGCCTTTCGTCTGGCCGCAGGAGCCGGACACCGACCTCACCGCGCCCAGCCCGGCGCGGCTGCGCGCCATCGTGCGCACGCTGTCGGTCGACTGCTGGCCGCGCAGCTTCGACCAGCCGCGCCGGCTGGCCGCGGCCGAGCGCTTCGTGCACCAGGCCCTCACCGAGGCCGGCGCCAGCGTGCAGGTGCAGGAACTGCAGGTGCAGGGCGAGCGCCATGCCAACCTGGTGGCCCGCTTCGGTCCGGCCGACGGCCCGCTGACGGTGGTGGGCGCGCACTACGACTCGCATGGCGATCCGGCGCTGGCCGAGCAGCAGGGCAGCCGCTTCTCGCCCGACACCCACACGCCGGGCGCCGACGACAACGCCAGCGGCGTGGCCGGCCTGATCGAGCTGGCCCGGCTGCTGACCCGCCACCCGCCGCCGCGCCCGGTGGAACTGGTGGCCTACACACTGGAGGAGCCGCCCTTCTTCCGCAGCGGCGACATGGGCAGCGCGCGCCATGCGCAGGCCCTGCGGCAGCGCGGCCAGCCGGTCGAGCTGATGATCGCGCTGGAGATGATCGGCTACTTCAGCGACGCGCCCGGCAGCCAGCATTACCCGTTCCCCGGCCTGGCGCTGAGCTACCCGAGCCGCGGCGATTTCATCGGCATCGTCTCGCGGCCGCAGGACTGGCGGGCCACGCGCCGCCTGAAGGCCGCGATGGCCGGCGCCAGCACGCTGCCGGTGTATTCGATCAACGCACCGCCGCTGCTGCCCGGCATCGATTTCTCCGACCACCTGAGCTACTGGCACGAGGACATGCCGGCGGTGATGGTCACCGACACCGCCTTCCAGCGCAACACCGCCTACCACCAGGCCGGCGACACCTATGAGCGCCTGGACTATGCCCGCATGGCGCAGGTGGTGCACGGCGTGCATGCGTACCTGATGCGGCGGCGCTGAAGCCGCCTGCCGCCTGCCGCCCGCTACAGTGCGGCCTTGTCACCTCCTGCCGGCGAGTCCGCACGATGGCCCTGCACACCTGGTTGATCTACTTCGTGGCCGCGCTCGGCCTGTCGCTTTCGCCCGGGCCCAACGGGCTGCTGGCGCTGACCCATGGCGCCCTGCACGGCCGGCGCAAGACGCTGTTCACGATCGGCGGCGGCGCCGTCGGCTTCATCGTGCTGATCGGGCTGTCGATGTTCGGCATCGGCGCGCTGCTGCAGGCCTCGCTGACCTGGCTCACGGTGCTCAAGTGGGTCGGCGGCGGCTACCTGGTGTGGCTGGGCCTTCAGGTCTGGCGCGCGCCGCCGATCGGCATCGACCTGCCGCGCGAGGCCGCACCCGCGCGCGGCTGGCGCCTGTTCCGCCAGGGTGCGCTGTCGGCGCTGACCAACCCCAAGGGCATCCTGTTCTTCGCCGCGTTCCTGCCGCAGTTCATCGACCCCGCGCGCAGCCTGCTGCTGCAGTTCGCCATCATGGCCGGCACCTTCGCGCTGATCGAGATCGCCACCGAGCTGCTGATCGCCAGCATGGCCTCGCGCATCAGCCCGTGGCTGCAGCGCGTGGGCAAGCGCTTCAACCAGGCCTGCGGCGGCGTGTTCATCGCCATCGGCGTGGCGCTGCCGCTGCGCAGCTGAGGCGATGGCGCTCGCC
Organism: uncultured Bordetella sp.; assembly: GCA_964641795.1. Lineage (GTDB taxonomy): Bacteria > Pseudomonadota > Gammaproteobacteria > Burkholderiales > Burkholderiaceae_C > Pseudaquabacterium. The sequence continues at coordinate 1,806 of CAZXLI010000316.1, forward strand.
CCCGATGCCGCGCTGCGCATCCGCCGCGCCACCACCGCCGACGTGGCGCCGCTGGTGCAGCTGGCGCGCCAATCCTTCCGCGATGCCTACCGCGGCCTGGACGACCCGGACGAGATCGAGGACTACGTCACCCGCCACTTCACGCCGCAGGCCTTCGAGGCCGTGCTGGCCGAGCCGGCCGCTGTGCTGCTGGTGGCTGAGCTCGACGCTCATCTCGTGGGTTATGCCCACCTGCAGCCGACGCCGGCACCGGCCTGCGTCGACGGCCCGGCGCCGATCGAGCTGTGCCGGCTGTACCTGGCCGACGCCAAGATCGGCCGCGGTTGGGGCCGCGCGCTGATGGCCGCGGTGATGCGCGAGGCCGCCGCCGCCGGCGGCCGCACGCTGTGGCTGGGCGTGTACAGCCGCAACGAACGCGCCCGCGCCTTCTACCGCCGCTGGGGCCTGGAGGATGTCGGCGTCAAGACCTTCGTGTTCGGCGGACGGCCGTATGACGACCCGGTGATGGCCGGGCCGGTGGCGCCGCAGGCCCAACCGTAGGCCGGCGCCGCCGATGGCCAGCCTGCTCACGCACCCCGCGGTACCGCTCGCGCTGGCACTGGCGCTGGGCCGCGAGCGCGTGCCGCCGCGGCTGCTGCTGGCCGGCATCGCCGCCTCGATGCTGCCGGACGCGGACGTGATCGGGTTCCGATGGGGCGTTGCGTATGGCGATGCGCTGGGGCATCGCGGCGCGACCCACTCGCTGGCCTTCGCGCTGGCGCTGGGCGCGCTGGCCGCCGCGCTGGCCGCGCGCCTGCGCAGCCGGGCCGGCCAGGCATTCGCGTTCGTCGCGGCCAGCGCGGCCTCGCACGGCCTGCTGGACATGCTGACCAACGGCGGCCTCGGCGTCGCGCTGTGGTGGCCGCTGTCGAGCGAACGGCTGTTCTTCCCGGACACCCCGATCGAAGTCTCGCCGATCGGCCTGCGCCGCTTCCTCGGCCCGGCCGGCGCCGCGGTGCTGGCCTCGGAGCTGCGCTGGGTGTGGCTGCCGGCCCTGGCGCTGGGCGGCCTGGGCTGGGTCTGGCGGCATGGCGCGACAATGCGGTCTCGCTGAAGAACCCGCGCACGCCGATGTCCGACCTGCCCGCCCTGCCTGCCACGCCCTTGGGGCGTTATCGCCACTACAAGAACCTCGACTACGAGGTACTGGGCGTGGTACGCCACAGCGAGACGCTGGAACCGCTGGTGCTGTACCGTGCGCTGTACGGAGAGCGCGGGCTGTGGGTGCGGCCGCATGCGATGTTCTTCGAGCAGGTGCAGGTGGACGGCCGCTGGCGGCCGCGCTTCGAATTCGTCGGCAGTTGAGCTGCATTGCCCCAAGGAAGCCGCATGGCCAAGTCCACGCTCGTCAGCATCGTCGTCACCGCCGTCGTCGTGGCCGGCGCCTTCGTGCTGAACCCGTCGCCCGAACAGCACCGCGAGAAGATCCGCCAGGCAGTGGCCGAGCGCAGCCCTCTGGCCGGCGTGCTGGGCATCGGTGCGCTCACCGCCTTCGTGTCCACCTACCACCCGCTGGGCGTGGCTTCCTACACCACGGTGAAGGACAAGGTCGTCTCGGTCGGTGCCTTCGGCATGGTGTGGGTGATCCAGCCGTCGGACAAGCGGTGAGCCCGCCGCCTGCCGCCAGCCCCCCCTGGCCGCCCGGGCGCCGCGGCGTGCTCGTCGCCGGCCTGCTGGCGGTCGTGCTGATGGGCGGCGGCATGTTCACGATGGGCATGCCGGGCTATGCCTTGTTCGTGGCCGGCGACTGGCCCTTCGGCCACCGCCTGCGGCCGCTGCACGGCGATCAGCTGCTGACGCTGGCCTTCCTGATGAACCTGGCCTGGCCGCCGGTGCTGCCGCTGGCGCAGTGGCTGGCCGGGCGCTGGCTGCGGCGGCCGGGGCCCACACCCAGCGGGTCGCGGCGCGCCGCAGCCTGGGCCCTGCTGGCGCTGCTGCTGGCCGGCTGGGCCGTGCTGCTGGCCACCGGCCTGCATGCGCTGGTGGCCCGGCCCGATGCCCTGCCTGCCTGACGTTGACCATGTCTGCCACCCCACCCGCCCCGTTCCCGACGCTGGACACCCCACGCCTGCGCCTGCGCGAGATCACCGAAGCTGATGCGCCCGCGCTGCTGGCCATCCATGGCGACGCCGAACTGATGCGCTGGTTCGGCGTCGATCCGCTGCCCGACCTGGCCGCGGCGCAGGGCCTGGTCAAGCTCTTCGCCGGCTGGCGCGCGATGGCCAACCCCGGCGTGCGCTGGGGCCTGGAACGGCACGATCGTCCCGGCCTGATCGGCAGCCTCGGCCTCTTCGCCTGGAACCGCCACTGGCGCAAGTGCACGCTGGGCTACGAGCTCGCACGCGAAGCCCAGGGCCAGGGCCTGATGCAGGAGGCCTTGCGCGCGGCCATCGGCTGGGGCTTCGACCAGATGGCGCTCAACCGCATCGAAGCGCAGGTGCACCCGGACAACGCGGCCTCGATCCGCTCGGTGCAGCGGCTGGGCTTCGTGCAGGAGGGCCGGCTGCGCCAGCTGGGCTTCTGGGGCGGGCAGTTCCACGACATGCTGCAGTTCGGCCTGCTGCGCAGCGACTGGATGGCCTCGCTAAACTGAGCCGCCCCAACCGCTGCCGTTCCGCATTGCCCATGCCTGTTTCGATCGAATCGCCCGACCAGCCCGACGTGCGCCAGCTCATCGACGAGCTCGACGCCTACCAGGGCGCGCTCTATCCGCCCGAAAGCAACCACGGCATCGACGTGCAGGCGCTGCTGCGGCCGCAGGTGCTGTTCGCGGTGGCGCGCGACGACGCCGGCGCGGCGGTGGGCTGCGGCGCCATCGTGCTGGCGGCCGACCATGGCGAGCTCAAGCGCATGTACGTGAAGCCCTCGCAGCGCGGCCGCAACATCGCCGCGCAGATCCTGCAGTTCCTCGAGGCCCAGGTGCGCGACCGTGGCCTGCCGCAGGTGCTGCTGGAGACCGGCCCCTACCAGCCGGAGGCGCTGCGCTTCTACGAAAAGAGCGGCTACACGCGCCGCGGCCCCTTCGCCGACTACTGGGACGACCCGCTCAGCGTGTTCATGGAGAAGACGCTGACCACCGCCTGAGGCCCGACCATGAAGCTGCGCGTGCACGCCCTGACGCCCGAACGCTGGCCCGACCTGGAGGCGCTGTTCGCGGCCCGCGGCTGTGCGGTGGCGCGCAGCTGCTGGTGCATGTACTACCGCGAAAGCGGCGCGCAGCCGCCGCGCCCGGCGGGACAGACGCTTCGGCAGGCGCGGCGCGAGCGCCTGAAGGCCCTGGTCGACGCCGGCCCGCCGCCGGGACTGATCGGCTACCTCGGCGGCCAGCCGGTGGGCTGGATCGCGCTCGGGCCGCGCGAGCACTACGCCAAGCTGCAGAAGTCGCCGGTGATGAAGCCGGTGGACGAGCAGCCGGTGTGGTCGATCATCTGCTTCGTGGTGCCGGCCGAGCACCGCCGCCAGGGCGTGGCCGCCGCGCTGCTGCACGAGGCGGTGGCCTGGGCGAAGCGCCAGGGCGCCACGCTGCTGGAGGCCTACCCGGTGGACAAGCCCGCGCCCGCGGCCGACGACACGATGTGGTTCGGCGCCAAGACCATGTTCGACCAGGCCGGCTTCGAGGAAGTGGCGCGCCGCAAGCCGCAGCGGCCGGTGCTGCGGCTGCGCTGCGGTTGAGTCCGCAACCAGGCACCGGCCGCTCACTTCGGAAGTCATCACGATGCTCTCGATCCGCGAACTCGATCACCTGGTGCTGCGTGTCGTCGACCTGGCTGCGATGCAGCGCTTCTACTGCGAGGTGCTGGGCTGCAGCGTCGAGCGCGACGTGCCCTCGATCGGCCTGCTGCAGCTGCGCGCCGGCCGCTCGATGATCGACCTGGTGCCGGTCGACGGCCAGCTCGGCCGCGCCGGCGGCGCCGCGCCGGGCCGCGAGGGCCGCAACCTCGACCACTTCTGCGTCCGCGTCGAGCCCTTCGACGAAGCCGCGATCCGCGCCCACCTGGCGGCGCACGGCGTCGAGGCCGGGCCGCTGGCGCAGCGCTACGGCGCCGAGGGCGAGGGCCCGTCGATCTACCTCAGCGACCCCGAGGGCAATGTCGTCGAGCTGAAGGGCCCGCCCGACCGCTGAGGCCGCCCGCGCCGCTTCAGCCGCCGGCGCGGCGCACGCGCATCACGATGCGGTTCAGCCCCACCGGCGTCAGGCCCAGGTGGCGCGCCAGGTCCTTCTGCGGAATGCGGTCTTCCAGCGCCGGCTGGGCCGCTCTGAAGGCGCGATAGCGCTGCTCGGCGTTCAGGGTCAGCAGCTCGCGCTCGCGCTGCTCCTTGCGCGCCGCGAAGTGCATCGTCATCGCCTGCAGCGCCTGCGACCAGGCCAGGTGCCGCGCGGCCAGCCCGGCGAGCAGGCGGTGGTCCAGCCGCTCGAGCTGCGAGGCTTCCAGCGCCGTGACCATGAAGCTGGTGCGCCCGCCCGGCTGCAGCGCGGCGATGCTGGCGAAGAAGCCGCCTTCCTGCGCGAAGGACTTGATCCACTCGCCGCCGTCCTCGCCCAGGTAGCACAGCTTGAGCAGGCCGCTGCGCACCGCGTAGACGAAGGGGTGCTGCACGTCCTGCAGGAACACGCTGCCGCCGGGCGCGACGGCCTGCAGCGCCAGCGCCTCGGCCACGCGCGGCCACTCGGGCAGCGGGCCGCCGGCCGCGGCTTCGAGCAGGGCCTGGAAGGTGCTGGCGGGCGCGGCATGCATCGCGGCGCATTGTCGCGGCGCGGCATGCGGCGGACGCCGATTAACCCGGGTTGATGCGGCCTGCGCAGGCGCTGCCTAGAGTGCCCGCATGACGCACCCGAACCTCACCACCGATGCGCTGCGCTGGCCGCGCACCCTGGTCACCGGCGCCAGCTCGGGCCTCGGCCTGGCGCTGGCCACGCAGCTGGCGCGCGCCGGCGTGCCGGTGATCGCGCTGGCGCGCGCTGGCCGCGCGCGAGCCGCAGGTCACGCCGTGGCCGGCCGACCTCTCGCGGCTGGACACGCTGCCGGCACTGGCGCGGCAGATCGTGCAACGGCACCCCGACCTCGGCTGCCTGGTCAACAACGCCGGCATCCAGCACGCCCAGCGGCTGGACGATGCCGCTGTCGACGCCGCCGGCATCCGCCGCGAGATCGATGTCAACCTCACCGCGCCGCTGCTGCTGAGCCACGCGCTGCTGCCGCAGCTGCAGGCGCAGTCGGCCGGCTGCATCGTCAACATCGGCTCGGGCCTGGGCCTGGTGCCCCGGCGCGATGCCGCGGTGTACAGCGCCAGCAAGGCCGGGCTGCGGCTGTTCAGCCAGGCACTGCGCGTGCAGCTGCGCGGCAGCGCGCTGCGCGTGGTGCATGTGCTGCCGCCGCTGGTGGACACGCCGATGACCGCCGGCCGCGGCCGCCGCAAGCTGTCCGCCGACGAGGCGGCGCGCCAGCTGATCCTGGGCCTGCGCCGCGGCGACGACGAGATCCGCATCGGCGCGGCGCGCGCCCTGCCCCTGCTGCAGCGCTGGGCGCCCGGCCTGCTGGCGCGGCTGATGCAGCGCGACTAGCAGGCCAGGGTCGACCGGCCGATGAAGTGCGTTGCGCCGGGTCCAAATGCCCGAAGCCGCACGCTAAGACCTCAAGCCACTGGAGGGTCAAGCACTTGCCCGCAGAATGCGGCGCTTCGCCGCTCCCGCCCGTGCAGGACACCGTGACCGACCTCTCGCGCTTTGCCATCACCCGCAAGTGGCCCGCCCGCCACCCCGACCGGCTGCAGCTGTACTCGCTGCCCACGCCCAACGGCGTGAAGGTCTCGATCATGCTGGAGGAAACCGGCCTGCCCTACGAGGTGCACCGCGTCGCCTTCGAGCACAACGAGCAGCTCACGCCGGAGTTCCTGTCGCTGAACCCGAACAACAAGATCCCGGCCATCCTCGACCCCAATGGCCCGGGCGGCAAGCCGCTG
>CAZXLI010000317.1:0-7799 GCA_964641795.1 uncultured Bordetella sp.
CACCGGTCGAACGCCGCAGCCACGAAATCCCAACCGCCGGCAGCCTGCAGCTGACGCCCGAGCCGGTGCGCATCCACGTCGCCGTCGACGCCGGCTTCATAGCCGACTAGCCCTGCAATCTACGTCACATTCCACGGGTCTGACCTGCGCAAACGCGACCTGCAGACTGATGGCCCGTTCAACACCTACACCCGCCCCGGGCTGCCGCCGACGCCGATTGCGATGCCGGGCCTGGCCGCCCTGCGCGCGACGGTGCAACCCGAGCCGACCAAGGCCCTGTACTTCGTCGCCCGCGGCGATGGCAGCAGCGTGTTCAGCGAGGACCTCGCGGCGCACAATCGCGCGGTGAACACCTATCAACGCCAAGGCCCGGCACGCAAGCCATGAGTGGCCGCTTCATCACGATCGAAGGGATCGACGGTGCGGGCAAGTCCTCGCACATCGCGGCGCTGGCGCACTGGCTGCGCCAGCATGAAACCGAAGTGGTGCTGACGCGCGAACCGGGCGGTACGCCGCTGGCCGAATCGCTGCGCGAGCTGTTCCTGCACCGCGAGATGGATGCGCTGACCGAGGCGCTGCTGGTCTTCGCCGCGCGGCGCGACCACCTGCAACGCGTGATCGAACCGGCGCTGGCGCGGGGCGCGACCGTGGTCTGCGACCGCTTCACCGATGCCAGCTTTGCCTACCAGGGCGCCGGCCGCGGCTTCGACCTGGTCCAGCTGGCCCAGCTGGAGCAATGGGTGCAGCAGGGGCGACATCCGGACCTGACGCTGTGGTTCGACCTGCCCGCCGCGATCGCCGCGCAGCGCCGCGCCGATGCGCGCGACGCTGATCGCCTGGAGCGCGAAGACCTCGACTTCTTCGAGCGCGTGAGGGCGGGCTATGCCGCGCGGCGCGATGCCACGCCCCATCGCTTCGCCCGCATCGATGCCGACCAACCGCGCGAGGCAGTCTGGCAGCAGATCGAAGCCGCGCTGTTGGCACGGCGCTGGTGGTAGGCGTGCCGGCGGCCAGGAACACCGAGCCCATGCGCCTGGGCGTGCCCGAGCAGGGCGGCCTGCCCTTGCCGTGGCTGGCCACGCCGCTGACCCAGGCGCAGGCCATGCAGCGCTCGCACGCGCTGCTGCTGGCCGGCCCGGCAGGGGTCGGCCACCTCGAGTTCGCCGGCCTGCTGGCCCAGGCCTGGCTGTGCGAGGCCCCGCAGCGCCAGCCGCAGCACCTGCCCTGTGGCCGCTGCGGCAGCTGCCACCTGGTGCGCCAGCGCACGCACCCCGACCTGCTGGTGGTGGTGCCCGAAGCCACGCGCGTGCAGCTGAACTGGTTGGGCGACGATGAAGGCAAGCCCGATGCCAAGCCCAGCCGCGACATCCGTGTCGAGCAGGTGCGCCAGGCGATCGACTGGTCGCACCAGACCAGCGGCCGGGGCCGCGGCAAGGCCTTGTTGCTGCACCCGGCCGACGCCTTGAACATGGCCGCAGCCAATGCGCTGCTGAAGACCTTGGAAGAGCCGCCGGCGGGCCTGCGGCTGCTGCTGACCAGCACCGATGTCGAACGCCTGCTGCCGACCATCCGCAGCCGCTGCCAGCGCCTGCGGCTGGATCTGCCCACGGCCGACGCCGCGGCGGCCTGGCTCCAGCAGCAGGGATTGGCGGACGACGCGCCGGCGCTGCTGGCACTGGCCGGCGGCAGCCCGCTGGAGGCGCTGGCCTGGCGCGACGAGGGCATCGACGCCGCGTGGCTCGGCGAGCTGCCGCAGCGCGTCGCACGAGGCGATGCCGCGCCATTCGGCGGCCGGCCCTTGCCACGTGTGATCGACCTCCTGCTGAAGCTGGCGCACGACCTCCTGGCCCAGGCCGCCGGCGGTACGCCGCGCTTCTTTGCGGCCAGCCGCTGGCCGGCGCCGGTGGACATCGGTGCTGCGGTGGCCTGGCAGCGCGCGTTGCTGCGGGCTGCGCGGCACGACGAGCATCCGTGGAACGCCGCGCTGCTGATCGAAAGCCTCGTGACGCAAGCCACGGCGATGTGGCCCGGGCCGAAGGCCGGTGCCGGTTCCCGCCAGGCTGCTTCGCTACACTCGGCGCGATGAGCATTTCGCCTCCTGCCCGTCCCGCTGGCGGCGCCGCCCCCGCCGCGGCGGCCGGCGCGCGGCCCAGCGTCATCCAGCTGGTGTTCCGCGAGAAGGGTGCGCTGTACGCTGCCTACATTCCGCTGCTCAGCGACGGCGGGCTGTTCGTGCCCACCACCCGCGAGTACAGGCTTGGCGAAGACATCTACCTGCTGCTGTCGCTGCCCGACGATCCGCAGCGCTATCCGGTGGCCGGCAAGGTGGCCTGGATCACGCCCGCCAATGCCCCCGGCGGCCGCACCCAGGGCGTGGGCGTGCGCTTCCCGGCCGACGAGAAGACCCGGCTGCTGAAGCTGAAGATCGAAGAGATCCTCGGTACCTCGATTTCCTCGTCGAAGCCGACCCAGACCGTCTGATACGGTCGTGCCGCGCGCCGGCTATGCTCGGCGCATGTACGTCGATTCCCACTGCCACCTGAGCTTTCCCGAGCTGCAAGGCCGCATCGAGGCCATCCGCAGCGACATGGCTGCCGCCCGCGTCGACCGCGCGCTGGTGATCTGCACCACGCTGGAGGAATTCGCCAGCGTCCACGCGCTGGCGCTGCGCTACGACAACTTCTGGGCCTCGGCCGGGGTGCACCCGGACAACGAGGGCATCGAGGAGCCCACGCTCGAACGACTGCTCGCGCTCGCGCGCGAACCCAAGGTGGTGGCCATTGGTGAGACCGGCCTGGACTACTACCGGCTGAATGGCCGCAGCGTGGCTGACATGGCCTGGCAGCGCGAGCGCTTCCGCGTGCACATCCGCGCCGCGCGCGCGACCGGCTTGCCGCTGATCATCCACACCCGCAGCGCTTCGGCGGACACGCTGGCCATCCTGCGGGAAGAGCAGGGCGGTGCGGCCGATGGCGGTCCCGGTGGCGTGTTCCACTGCTTCACCGAAACCGCCGAGGTCGCGCGCGCCGCACTGGACCTCGGGTTCCTCATCTCGTTCTCGGGCATCATCACCTTCCGCAATGCCGAGGACCTGCGCGACGTGGCGCGCTTCGTTCCGCTGGACCGCTGCCTGATCGAGACCGACAGCCCGTACCTCGCCCCGGTGCCCTACCGCGGCAAGACCAACTCGCCGGCCTATGTGCCGCACGTGGCCGCGCAGGTGGCTCAGGTGAAGGGCCTGCCGGTGGAGCAGGTGGCCGAGGCCACCAGCCGCAACTTCGAGCGCCTGTTCAAGCTGCCGCAACCGGAGACCACGACATGAAGTTGCATCACCTTCTGGCCGGCGCCGCGCTGGCCGCGGCGATCGCCAGCCCGATGGCCGCTCATGCTGGCGCCTATGAGGACTTCTTCCGAGCCGTCTCGATCGACGACGCCGGCGGCGTGCAGGCGTTGCTGCAGCGCGGCTTCGACCCGAACTCGCGCGACGAGAAGGGGCAGGTGCCGCTGTACCTGAGCCTGCGGGAAGGCTCGTTCAAGGTCGCGGCGGCGCTGCTGCAGTCACCGCAGACGCAGGTCGACATCGCCAACGAAGCCGGGGAAACGCCGCTGATGATGGCGGCGCTGAAGGGCCAGACCGATTGGGCCCAGCGCCTGGTGGAGCGGGGCGCGCAGGTCAACCGCACTGGCTGGACGCCGCTGCACTACGCCGCCACCGGGCCGGACAAGGCGCTGGTGGGATGGCTCATCGATCGCGGCGCGGCGCTCGATGCGCGTTCGCCGAACGGCACCACGCCCCTGATGATGGCCGCCCGCTACGGCAACCCGGACTCCGCCGACTTGTTGCTCGCCAAGGGGGCGGACGCCAAGCTGCGCAACGAGAAGAACCTCAGCGCCGCTGATTTCGCGCGCCTGGCCGGTCGCGACAAACTTGGCGAAAAGCTCGACCAGGCGATGCGCTGACGGCGTGTCAGCGGAAATCTGACACGCATCACGGGCCACCACCGACTAACACAAACCCCGTGAAGCTCCTACAGTGGCATCACTCAATGCCCAGGAGCCTCGTGATGACGACTCTGAACGCCGCTGCCAACAACCCGTTTGCGCTCTTGCTGGATCCGCAAACGGTGCTCGCCAGTGTCGAACGCTCCGAACGCCTGGTGCGCCTGCACAGCCGCATCTGCCGCCCGCTGGACAAGCCGGCGCTGCAGAACGCTGCCGGCAAGCAACCCGCCGCGCGCGACGCCTTCGACCGCGAGATCGACGACGCGCCCGACGACCTGAACTGATCCCTTTCCCTCATCCCCGCCCGCGGCGGCGCATGCCAAGATCGGAGGCATGCTCGACCAACCGCCGCTGGCGCACTACTTCGGCCCTGACCACGAAGCCTTTCGCGCCACGCTGCGCGAATTCGTCGGTCGCGAGATCAGCCCCTACGTCGATGCGTGGGACGAGGCCGGCACCTTTCCCCTCTCGCTCTACCAGCGCGCCGCGGCCATCGGCGCCACCGGCATTGGCTTCGACGAAGCCTATGGCGGCACGCCGGCCGACACCTTCTTCAAGATCGTGCTGGCCGAGGAGTATTCGCGCTGCGGTGCCGGGGGCGTGGTCGCTTCGCTGGGATCGCACACCATCGGCCTGCCGCCGATTGCCCATGCCGGCAGCGCAGCGCTGAAGCAGCGGGTGATCCCGCCGGTGCTGCGCGGCGAACGAATCTCCGCGCTGGCGGTCACCGAACCCTCGGGCGGCTCGGATGTCGCGGCCATCAAGACGCGCGCCGTGCGCGAGGGCGACCACTACGTCGTCAGTGGCGAGAAGACCTTCATCACCTCGGGCCTGCGAGCACACTTCCTCACGGTGGCCGTGCGCACCGATCCGGCGAGCCATGGTGCCAACGGCCTGTCGGTGCTGCTGATCGACGGCGACACGCCAGGTCTTACGCGCACGCCGCTCAAGAAGATGGGCTGGTGGGCCAGCGACACCGCGCAGCTGCACTTCGACCGTTGCCGCGTGCCCGCAGACCAGCTGGTCGGTGAAGAGCACCAGGGCTTCAAGATCCTGATGCGCAACTTCAACAGCGAGCGCCTGTTCATGGCCGCGCAGGCCTACACCTTCGCCCAGGTGTGCCTCGACGAAGCACTGGCTTGGGCGCGGGAGCGTCGCACCTTCGGCCTGCCCTTGTCCGAGCGCCAGGTGGTCCGGCACAAGCTGGTGGACATGGCGTTGAAAATCGATGCCGCGCGCACGCTGGTCTACGAGCTGGCCTACCGCATCGAGCACCGGCTGGCCGCGCCCGAGCAACTGGTCGCGCGCATCGCGTTGGCCAAGGTGCTGGCCACGCAGGCGATGCAGTTCTGCGCCGACCAGGCTGTGCAGCTGCTGGGCGGCATGGGCTTCATGCGCGGCACCCGGAGCGAGCGCATCTACCGCGAAGTGAAGGTGATGATGATCGGCGGCGGTTCCGAGGAGATCATGAAGGACCTGGCTGCGCGCCAGCTGGGCATCTGAACCTGACCAGCGCTCAGAACCAGACCCAGATGCGGCGCACCCAGCGGGGAATGCGCTCGGGTGCCGGGCGATAGAGGTAACGGAGTTCGGGATGGCGCATGCAAATCTCCTGTGGCTGGCTGACTGTACAAACATACAGGCATGGATGCAAGCACAGTGATGGCGTTGCAAACGCCCCCCGATGCGAGCGCGCTCGACAATCCAGCCGTTCAACCCGACAAGGAAGCCGCATGCAACTCCCGACCGATGCCGAATTCCAGACCGCGCTGGCAACGCGCCGTGCCGTCGTTGGCGATGCCTATGTGCAGGCCGCGCTGGATCGCGCCACCGAGTTCACGGCGCCGCTGCAGGAACTGGTCACGCGCCACGCCTGGGGTAGCACGTGGCAGCGGACCGGTATCGACCTGAAGACACGCAGCATCGTCACCGTCTCGATGCTGGTGGCCCTGGGCCGCACGCATGAGCTGAAGATCCACGTGCGCGGGGCGCTGAACAATGGCGTCACGGTGCAGGAACTGCAGGAGATCTTCCTGCACGCCAGCATCTACTGCGGCTTTCCGGCAGCCCTGGATGCCTTCCGCGCCGGGGCGGAAGGCATTGAACCGGCGGGCTGATCCAGGAGCAACGCGCGACACCACTACTGGGCGCCTACAGTGCGTGTCAAAGCCAAGTTCAGATGTCCTGGTCTTGGCCAAGTTGAAATGTCCGATTCGGGCCTTCGCAGGTGAGGGCAGTTTGGCACTGCAGACTTGTCCACCGCGGCGGCGCGGTGGCTCGCACACGCAAGACGCCGGCGGTGGGCAAGTCGTGTTCAGCGCTCGGCCATTGCCAGTGCTTTTGCCCGGCGAGGTTTCAACGCGAACGGCGGCTTCTTCGGTACGAGTGGGCTGCACACCTGCTCGATTGCCGAGCGCAACTCGGCATCGGTGAACTGCTTGAGATGCTTGGTGCCCGGTTTCTTGTTGCGCAGCGGCACGGGCTGCCCCAGGTTCGTCCGTGAAGGACCGCCGCAGTGCCGTCGATCGTCGCGCTTGGCCTGCATCAGCTGCGCCACCTCCAGCGCGCGCCCGAGGCGCTTGTTCTCCACCACCGCACCGGCGTCGATCACCGGCAGCCGGTCGTAGCGCTCGTGCTTGACGACACGGCCGTCGGCCCGGATCTCGATGCGCCCGTCGGGGAATTCCCAGACGTCGATGTACCGATGAATCAGCTTGCGGTTGGCCAGCGTGTCGCTCAGCAGATAGATGACCCGATCGTGCTGCAGCGTCAGCGATTGCGAGACCTTGCGCTGCAGGCGCCAGGTGAAGATTTCGTTGAGGTTCTCGTCGGCCCGCATCGGTCGGTGTGCATCGAAACCACTGCGCGCTGGTTTGGCAAAGCGCGCGTTGTAGTCGGCCATGAAGTGCGGCGCGAACTCATTGGCCGCCTCCCGCGACACGATCCCGCGAAGCCGCATCTCCTTCACCAGACGATCCTGCAGCGTCAGGTTCGCCCGCTCGACACGCCCCTTGGCCTGGCTCGTATTCGCGCACCAGGTGTCGATGTTGAGCTCGAACAGGGCGCGTCCGAACTGCGTCACGCCTTGCCCGAACACAGCAGAGGTCTGCGTGGGCCGGAACACGCTCGCCTTTTCGCTGCAGAACGCCGTGGGCTTGCCGTAGCGCTCAAGGTAGTTGCGGGTAGCCTCAAAGTAGCCGAAGGTGGTCTCCGTCCCCGTGAAATGCAGCTGCATCAGGCTGCTCGTCGCATCGCGCTGGCGCCGAGGAGTCCACAGCGACGCCTCGATCATCAGGTGCCGCACCGTCTCCTTGGCCAGCCAGCGCGTGGCACTCGGCGAGCTTCTCGCGCGCCAAGGTCGGCCCGAAGTCGGCGTATCGATCGCGGATCAAACGCACGGCCCGTTCGGCCAAGCCAGGCTCCAACTGGTGGTTGCTCGACAGCCCACGCCTGCGAGAGACCAGGCCCATCGGACCTTCGGCTCGATATCTGGCCAACAAGCGCCCAACCTGACGCGTGCTGATTCCCAACCGCAGCGCTGCCTGGCCCACACCAAGCAGGCGATCCACAACCGCTTGAATCGTCTTCAGACGATCCGCTTCGCGCATGCTCATCGTGATCACCGTCGATGAGTTCGTCGCTCTTGCCATGACCGCGCTCCCGGACGAGCCCTGGAAGCACCTGCATAGGCGACATTTGAACTTTGCCCAAACGCGACGTTAGAACTTTGCTCCTACAAGTGTTTGTGCAAGCCGAATTGAAATGTCGCATTCCCAGCCAAGTAGAAATGTCGCATC
>CAZXLI010000318.1:0-7789 GCA_964641795.1 uncultured Bordetella sp.
GAATGGTGCGATGGCTCGTCGGCTTAGCCACGAAGGCCCGCGGCATCAAGCTCAAGAAGGGCCACTTCCCGTGGACCGCCTCGGGCCGGGCGATCGCCAACACGCGCGACGAAGGCTTCACCAAGCTGCTGTTCGACGAGGAAACCCACCGCATCGTCGGCGGCGGCATCGTCGGCACGCATGCCGGCGACATGATCGGCGAGATCGCGCTGGCGATCGAGATGGGGGCCGACGAGATCGACATCGGCAAGACCATCCATCCGCATCCGACGCTGGGTGAAAGCATCGGCATGGCGGCGGAAATCGCGCACGGTACCTGCACCGACGTGCCGCCACAGCGCAAGTAGCGCACGCTTCTGCGCTCAAGTCGGGCGGCAGCGGGTCGATAGCGACGAAGAGGGCACGCGCCTGGCGTGCCGGCTTCGCCCATGCAGCCTGCTTCCGACTTTCCCGTCACGCCTTCGGCCCCGGCCGCGCCCGCGGCACCCGCGCGCGCCGAGCCGCGGCGCGCGGTGCAACGGGCGTCGCTGCATGGCCGCCTGCAGTCGCTGTTGCTGGCGGTGGTGCTGCTGTGCCTCGTCGTGGCCCTGCTGGTGCAGCAATGGGCATCGCGCGAGTCGTTGATGCTGCAGATCGAGCGTCACGACCGCGAGAGCGCCGCATGGCTGGCGATGACCCTGAATCGCGAGGCGCCGGAAGCACCCGAGCAGCGCGATGCTGTGCTCGGGCCCTATTTCTCGGCCGCACGCCTGTCCTTGCTGCAGCTGCGCGACGGCGAGGGACGGCTGATCTGGCAGCGCAGGGCCGATGCACGACCGGCCTGGGCGCCCGACGCCTATGTCGAACTGCTCGATCTCTACGCGCCCGGGGCGACCGTGCCGCTGGGCACGGCCGGCAAGCGTGGCGGCAGCATTCACCTGCGCAGCCAGGCGGCTGACGCGGCTGACGCCCTGTGGCAAGGTCTGCTCGAAACCGCGCTGGTGCTGTCGCTGCTGGGCGTGGCGGTGCTGGCGGGCGCCGCCTGGCGGGTGCGGCAGATCCGGCGGGCGCTGAGCGAGGCGGTCGCACAGGCCAACGCCTTGTCTGATGGGCGCTATGTCCGCGTCGCCGAACCCGCGCTGCCCGAACTGCTGCCGCTGGCCAGCAGCATGAACCTGCTGGTGGACCGACTGCAGGCCGTGTTCGATGCGCAGGCTGCGCAGCTCGAGGTGTTGCGCCGCCAGGCGCATGCCGATGCGCTGACCGGCTTGCCGGTGCGCCGGCACTTCATCGCCCAGTTCGAGCAGCTGCTGGCGGCGGAATCCAGCCAGGCCAGCTTTGCGCTGCTGTTGTTGCGGGTGCGCGACCTGCAAGGCATGAACCGCCGCATCGGCCACAGCGCCACCGACCATGTGCTGCAGGCGGTGGCCCAGACCCTCACCAGCTACCCGCAGCGTTCGGACGGTTGTTTCGCCGGCCGCATGAACGGCTCCGATTTCGCGCTGGTGCTGCCGGTGGGCGGCGTGGCCGCGGAGACCGCGCAGTCGCTGGTCCAGGCGCTGCGCATGCCGCTGATCAGCATCGATGCGGCCGCTGGCGTATCGATCGGTGCCGTGGAGCTGCACGGCGTCGTCAGCGCGCAGCAGGCCCTGGCACTGGCCGACGAGGCCCTGGCCAGCGCGGAGACCGACAAGGCCTTCTCGGTGACCTGCCTGAACGATGACCGCGGGAACGCCACGCCGTATGGCGAGGCGATGTGGCAGCAGCGACTGACGCAGGCGCTGGAGCAGGGCCGGGTGGAACTCGGCGCGTTTCCGGTGTGCACGGCCGATGGCCGCGTGCTGCACCTCGATTGCCCGATGCGCGTGCAGCTCGAACCGGGCGGTGCCTTTCAGCCAGCATCGCGTTGGCTGGCGCAGGCCGCGCGGGCCCGGCTGTGCGCGGCGGTCGACGAGACGGCCGTTCAGCTCGCACTGCAGGCGATCGAAGAGGACGGCCAGGCACGCTGCATCAACATCGCCGCGCAATCGCTCGGTGTCAGTGACTTCATGGCCGCGGTCTCGCGCCGGCTCGAGGCCGCGCCGCAGGCCGCCACGCGACTGTGGATCGACCTGCCCGAGACGCTGGCGCTCGACCGGCCGGCCCTGGTGCAGGAGGCATCGCGGCGCTGGCGCCCGCTGGGCGTGTACATCGGGCTGGAACACGCCGGACAGTCGCTGGCACGCATGCACCGCCTGCTCGAGATGGGGCTGGATTGCGTGCGCATCGACGCCCGCTACGTGCACGGCATGTCGGACCCGGCGGCGCACGATGCGCGACGCTACCTGCGCGGACTGGTTCAGCTGGTGCAGAGCGTGGGACTGTCGATCACCGCCGAAGGCGTGCGCGACGAGAACGACCTGGCGTTGCTGTGGACCATGGGCTTCGATGCGGCCACCGGGCCGATCGTGCGGGCCACGGAACTCCAGCCCAGCTGAAGTTCAGCCGATGTCGGCCACCCGCAAGGGGTAGCCATCGCCGCGGCGCCGGCACTCGAAGAAGTGCTGCAGGGTCTCGCGTACCGTGCGAAACGCGATCTGGTCCCATGGAATCTCGTGTTCGTGGAACAGCCGCGCCTCCAGCGTTTCGCTGCCGGGGTCGAGCGAGGTGTCGAGCATGCGCGCGAGGTAGAAGAAGTGCACCTGCCCCACGCGCACCACGTTCAGCAGCGTGAACAGGCCTTCGAGTTCGATCTTTGCGCCGGCCTCCTCGACGGTCTCGCGCAAGGCGCCGTCGGCCACCGTCTCGCCGAGCTCCATGAAGCCGGCCGGCAAGGTCCACAGCCCGTAGCGCGGTTCGATGGCGCGCTTGCACAACAGCACCTGCTCGCCCCAGACCGGCACGGTGCCGACGACGTTGAGCGGGTTCTCGTAGTGGATCGTGGTGCAGGCCGGGCAGACCGCGCGCTCGCGGTTGTCATCGGCCGGGATGCGGTAGTCGACGGCGGTGCCGCACTGCCGGCAATGTTTGATCTGTCGCGCATGCAGCATGGTGATGGCCAGTGTAGCGGGGAGGGCATGGCATCATCGTCAGCAAGCCCCGTGGGAGGGCTGATGAACCGACGCTGGAGAGAAAGCACCATGAGTTTCGTGATCACCCCGCCGCGCCAGGCGGCAGTGCCCGTGGTCGGCGGCGGCGAGTTCCCGGTCCACCGCATCTACTGCGTCGGCCGCAACTACGCCGAGCATGCCCAGGAAATGGGCTTCACCGGCCGCGAGCCGCCGTTCTTCTTCATGAAGCCGGCCGACGCCGTGTTGGTGGTGCCGGCCGGCGAAACCGGCACCATGGACTACCCGACGCAGACCAAGAACCTGCACCACGAGATCGAGCTGGTGGTGGCCATCGGCACGGGCGGCACGAACATCGCGGCGGCGGATGCGCCGCAGCACATCTGGGGCTATGCGATCGGGCTGGACATGACGCGGCGCGACCTGCAGAACGAGGCCAAGAAACAGGGCCGGCCGTGGTGCATCGGCAAAGGCTTCGAACAGTCGGCGCCGATCGGGCCGGTGCACCCGATGGCGTCGACCGGCGAACTGACACGTGGCGCCGTGACCTTGTCGGTGAACGGCACCCTGCGCCAGAAAGGCGACCTCACGGACCTGATCTGGAACGTCAACGAGACGATCGAGATCCTCTCGCAATCGTGGACGCTGGCGCCGGGCGACCTGATCTTCACTGGCACGCCGGCCGGCGTCGGTGCCGTCGTCAGTGGCGACGTGATGGAAGGTTCGGTCGAAGGCCTGGGCACGCTGCGCGTGGCCGTTCGCTGATCGACCTGGGAGTGCAGCGATGGAGCTCTACAACTACTTCCGATCGTCGGCCTCGTACCGCGTGCGCATCGCGCTCGCGCTCAAGGGCCTGAGCTACGACTACAAGCCGGTGCACCTGGTCAAGAACGAGCAGTTCAACGAGTCGTATGCGGCGGTGTCTGCCTCGCGCCTGGTGCCGCTGCTGAAGGACGGGGATGCGGTTCTGACGCAGTCGCTCGCAATCATCGAGTACCTCGATGAGACGCATCCCGAGCCGCCGCTGCTGCCGCGCGATCCCGCTGGACGTGCCCGCGCGCGCGCGCTGGCGCTGGACATCGCCTGCGAGATCCATCCGCTCAACAACCTGCGGGTGCTGCGCTACCTGACCGGGCCGATGAAGCTCTCGGAGGAAGACAAGGACCGCTGGTACCGCCACTGGGTCGAGACCGGGCTGGAGGTCGTCGAGCGCCAGCTCGCCGCGTCGCCAACACGTTATTGCCACGGAGACCTGCCGGGCCTGGCCGATTGCACGCTGGTGCCGCAGATCTTCAATGCCCGGCGGCTGAACTGCCGCACCGACCATGTGCCCAACGTGATGCGCGTCTTCGATGCCTGCATGCAGCTGGAGGCCTTCGACAGCACGCAGCCTTCCAAGTGCCCGGATGCCAGCTGAGCCCCTGCTCGCCGATGCCCTGCGGCCGGACTGGCCGGCGCCTGCCGGCGTCCGGGCGTTGATGAGCACGCGTGCCGGTGGTGTCAGTGCCGCGCCGTTCGACAGCCTGAACCTGCGCCCGCCGGGTCTGCGTGGCGATGCGCTGGATGCGCCCGCCGCGGTGCTGGAGAACCAGCGCCGCTTCGCCGCAGCGCTCGGTGCGACACCGGTCTACCTCGACCAGGTCCATGGTGCCGAGGTGGTGTTGCTGGGGGCCGACGACACGGCCCCGGGGCGCGCATGGCATCGCGCCGATGCCAGCATCTCGCTGACCCCAGGCGTCGCCTGCACCGTGCTGGTGGCCGATTGCCTGCCGCTGTTGTTCTGCAGCCGCGACGGCCGGGCGGTCGGCGCGGCCCATGCCGGTTGGCGCGGGCTGGCCGGCGGGGTGATCGAGGCAACGACGTTGGCGCTGTGCGAGGCCGCCGGCTGCGCGCCGCGGGACCTGCTGGTCTGGTTGGGCGCCTGCATCGGTCCGCGGCAGTTCGAGGTGGGCGCCGATGTGCTGGAAGCCTTCGGTGTCGACGCGCGGCAGGCCTCCGACGCGCGTTTCACCCCGCGCGTGCGCGGGGACGGTCAGCTGCGCTGGTTGGCTGACCTGCCGCAGCTGGCGCGGGACCGGCTGTCCGCGCTCGGGGTGCGCGAGGTCAGTGGCGGGCAGTGGTGCACGGTGGAATCGGCGTCACGGTTCTTTTCGTTCCGGCGCGACCGCGTCACCGGTCGCATGGCGGCCGCCGTGGCCATCGGCGCCTGAAGCGGCTGCGTCTGCCGCTGCCTCGGCTGCCCGCCGGGCCCGCCGGCGCATCGGTGTGCCCATCAGGTACAGCACGATGGACAGCGGCAGCAGGCCGTAGAGCAGCAAGGTGAAGAAGGCGCCGAGCACAGTGCCCTGCGGCGAGGTGGCTTCGGCCAGCGTCATCAACAGGACGACGAAAAGCCAGGCGACGGCAACGATGTGCATTTCAAATCATGATACGCAATACCGCGTAACGAAAACACTGTCATCCTCGGGTAAGCTCTAGGTCGTACAACGTGACCTGGTGCACACAGCATCGCACACTGACCCGGCGGGGCCACTGCCGCAGCGAGGAGACAACGCATGAAGAAGCAGCGCATCCCAGCACCGCTCCAGGCTGCGGGCGAAGCCACCGAGGCAATCCAGGCCGCAGCCGGCCACTTGACCGGAGGTGCCGAGGCGTTTGGCCATGCGATCGGGGAAACGATGAAATCGATCGCTGGGCTCAGCGTGCCGCTGGAGACGCTCACGAAGCTTCAGTCCGACTACGTCAGCCAGGCGACCGAACTCTGGAACGCGGCGCTCGGCCGCTCGCAGCAGTCGTCCGGCAGCAAGCCGATCGCGGACAAGCGTTTCGCTGACCAGGCCTGGGCCAGCAATCCGGTGGCGGCGATGGCCGCGCAGAGCTACCTGCTCAACGCGCGCACGCTGATGCAGCTGGCCGATGCCGTGCAGGGCGATGCCAAGACCAAGGCGCGGATCCGCTTTGCGGTGCAGCAGTGGGTGGATGCAGCCAGCCCGGCCAACTACCTGGCGTTGAACCCCGAGGCACTGGGCAAGGCTGTCGAGACCAAGGGCGAGAGCATCGCGCAGGGCCTGCAGCAGCTGTGGCAGGACATCGGCAAGGGCCACATGTCGCAGACCGACGAGACGGTTTTCGAAGTCGGCCGCAACGTCGCCACCAGCGAAGGCGCCGTGGTGTTCGAGAACGAGCTGTTCCAGCTGATCGAGTACAAGCCGCTGACGCCCAAGGTCTTCGAGCGGCCGATGCTGTTCGTGCCGCCGTGCATCAACAAGTACTACATCCTCGACCTGCAGCCCGAGAACTCGGTGATCCGCTACACGGTGGAGCAGGGGCACCGGGTGTTCGTCGTCAGCTGGCGCAATCCGGATGCATCGCTGGCCGCGAAGACCTGGGACGACTACATCGCCGACGGCGCCATCAAGGCCATCGAGGTGGTGCAGGAGATCACCGGCGCGCCGACGATCAACACGCTGGGCTTCTGCGTGGGCGGCACGATCCTGTCCACCGCGCTGGCCGTCTTGGCGGCGCGCGGCCAGCAGCCGGCCGAGTCGGTGACCTTGCTGACCACCCTCGTCGACTTCAACGACACCGGCATCCTCGACGTCTTCGTCGACGAACCCTCGGTCCAGCTGCGCGAGATGACCATCGGCGCCCAGGCGCCCAACGGCCCGGGCCTGCTGAAGGGCAAGGAACTGGCCACCACCTTCAGCTTCCTGCGGCCCAACGACCTGGTGTGGAACTATGTCGTCGGCAACTACCTGAAGGGCGAGTCCCCGCCGCCCTTCGACCTGCTGTACTGGAACGGCGACTCCACCAACCTGCCGGGCCCGATGTACTGCTGGTACCTGCGCCACACCTACCTGCAGAACGAGCTCAAGCTGCCGGGCCGGCTGACCGTCTGCGGCGAAGCGCTGGACCTGAGCGCGGTGAAGTCGCCGATGTTCATCTACGGCTCGCGCGAGGACCACATCGTGCCTTGGCAGGCTGCCTACGCAAGCACCGGCGTGTTCAAGGGGCCGCGCAAGTTCGTGCTCGGCGCTTCGGGCCACATTGCCGGCGTGATCAACCCGGCCTCGAAGAACAAGCGCAGCCACTGGGTCAACGACAAGCTGCCTGCCAAGGCCGAAGACTGGCTGGCCGGCGCCGCCGAGAAGCCCGGCAGCTGGTGGCCCGAATGGGCTGGCTGGCTCAAGGCTCATGCTGGCAAGACAATTGCTGCGCCCAAGGCCTACGGGGGCCGGCAGCACAAAGTGATCGAACCCGCCCCGGGTCGCTACGTCAAACAGAAGGCCTGAGCGCCGCTGAGATTGCCCGCCCCACTGTCCACCTGAAGGAGACTTTCATGAGCACTGACATCGTCATCGTCGCCGCCGCACGCACTGCCGTCGGCAAGTTCGGCGGCTCGCTGGCCAAGATCGCCGCGCCCGAACTGGGTGCCACCGTCATCAAGGCCTTGCTCGAGCGCAGCGGCCTGAGCGGCGAGCAGATCAGCGAGGTCATCCTCGGCCAGGTGCTCACAGCCGGCTCGGGGCAGAACCCGGCGCGCCAATCGGTGATCAAGTCGGGGCTCCCGAACACCGTGCCGGCGATGACCATCAACAAGGTCTGCGGCTCGGGCCTGAAGGCGGTGATGCTGGCCGCGCAGGCCATCCGCGACGGCGACAGCGAGATCGTGATCGCCGGCGGCCAGGAGAGCATGAGCCTGGCGCCGCACGTGCTGCTGGGCTCGCGCGATGGCCAGCGCATGGGCGAGTGGAAGATGGCCG
>CAZXLI010000319.1:0-7774 GCA_964641795.1 uncultured Bordetella sp.
TTCGCGATCCTGCTGATCCTGTTGTTCGCGGTGAAGCTGCAATGGGTCAGCGCGGGCGGCTTCCCGGGCTGGACCGAAGAGCAAGGCGGCAGCCTCGTGGAAGGCCTGCAGGCGCTGGCCTTGCCGGCACTGGCGCTGGCGCTGGTGCAGGCCGCGATCCTGGCGCGGGTGACGCGCTCCTCGGTGCTGGAGGTGATGCGCGAGGACTTCGTGCGCACCGCCCGCGCCAAGGGCCTGAGCCGCCGCGCGACGCTGTGGCAGCACGTGCTGCGCAACGCGATGATCCCGGTGCTGACGATCATGGGCCTGCAGTTCGCGAACCTGATCACCGGCACCATCGTGGTCGAGAACGTGTTCGTGCTGCCGGGCATCGGCCGGCTGGTGTTCCAGGCCATCGCCAACCGCGACCTGGTGGTGGTGCGCGACGTGGTGATGCTGCTGGTGGCGGTGGTGGTGGTGGTCAACTTCTTCGTCGACCTGCTGTACGCGCTGGTCGACCCGCGCCTGAGGGCCTCCGACGCATGAGCCGCGCGCCCGTTGCCAACGGCTTCGCGCAGCGCGCACGCCGCCACCCGAGCTTCCTGCTCGGCGCCGCGTTGAGCCTGCTGCTGGCGCTGACGGCGCTGGTCTCGCTGGCGTGGTCGCCCTACCCGCCGGCCGAGATCGACATCCCGCACAAGCTGCAGCCGCCCAGCGCCGCGCACTGGTTCGGCACCGACAGCCTGGGGCGCGACATCGCCTCGCAGCTGCTGGTGGGGTCGCAGAACTCCATCGTCGTCGGCGTCATCGCGGTGGGCATCGGGCTCATTGCCGGCGTGCTGCTGGGCTGCCTGGCCTCGGCGCGCCGCGGCTGGGTCGAGGAATTGGTGATGCGCGCGGCCGACTTCACCTTCGCGTTCCCGGCACTGCTGTCGGCCATCATGCTCGGCGCGATCTACGGGCCCGGGCTGCTGACCGGCATCGTCGCGATCGGCATCTTCAACATCCCGGTGTTCGCGCGCATCACGCGCGGTGCGGCCAACGCGGTGTGGGCGCGCGAGTACGTGCTGGCCGCGCGTGCCGCCGGCTTCGGCGGCTGGCGCATCACCGCGCGCCATGTGCTGCCGAACATCGCCAGCGTGCTGATCGTGCAGGCGACGATCTCGTTCGCCACCGCCATCCTCGCCGAGGCGGCGCTGTCCTACCTGGGGCTGGGCACGCAGCCGCCGCAGCCGAGCTGGGGCCGCATGCTCAACGAGGCGCAGACCCAGCTGTACCAGGCGCCGATGCTGGCGGTGTACCCGGGCCTGGCGATCGCGCTCAGCGTGCTGGGGCTGAACCTGATGGGTGACGGCCTGCGCGACCTGCTCGACCCCAAGCTCGCGCGCAAGCGCTGAAGGGCCGCAGGGCTTCTGTCACCCCGCAGACAGCCATGCTGCACTGCAGCGATAGACTCGCGCCCGCCTTTCCTTTCCCGGCCCGCGATGACCGAGCGCAAACCGATGACGCTGCACCGCCTGCGCGCGATGCATGCCCAGGGCGAGAAGATCGCCATGCTGACCTGCTACGACGCCAGCTTCGCGCGGCTGCTGGACGAGGCCGGGGTCGACGTGCTGCTGGTCGGCGACTCGCTGGGCATGGTGCTGCAGGGCCAGCCGAGCACGCTGCCGGTCACTTTGGACGAGATGGCCTATCACGTGCGCTGCACGGCCCGCGGCAACCGCCACGCCTGGCTCATCGGCGACCTGCCCTTCGGCAGCTACCAGGGCACGGTCGACCAGGCGGTGGCCAGCGCGGTGGCATTGATGCAGGCCGGCGCGCACATGGTCAAGCTCGAAGGCGGCGGCTGGACCGTGCCGCTGGTGCGCGCGATGGTCGAGCGCGGCATCCCGGTGTGCGGCCACCTCGGGCTGACGCCGCAATCGGTGCACGCGCTGGGCGGCTGGCGCGTACAGGGCCGTGACGAGGCCGCGGCCGACACGCTGCTGCGCCAGGCACGGGAACTGGAGCAGGCCGGCGCGACGATGCTGGTGCTCGAGCTGATGCCCAGCGCGGTGGCCCGCCGCGTGACCGAGGCGCTGGGCATCCCGGTGATCGGCATCGGCGCCGGCGCCGGCTGCAGCGGCCAGGTGCTGGTGCTGCACGACATGCTGGGCCTGTCACCGGGCCGCCCGCCGCGCTTCGTGCGCAACTTCATGGCCGATGTCGAGACCGATGCCGAAGCCGGCAATCGCGGCGTGGCCGCTGCGATTGCGCGCTATGTGCAGGCCGTCAAGAACGGCCGCTTCCCCGACGAAGCGCTGCACGGCTACTGATTCCCGTTCTCCTGGAGCCCGCCGCGATGCGCACCATCCACACCCTCGCCGAGCTGCGCGCCGCGCTGGCCGGCCAGCCCCGCACGGCCTTCGTGCCGACCATGGGCAACCTGCACGAAGGCCACCTGTCGCTGGTGCGGCAGGCACGCGCGGCCGGCGGACCGGTGGTCGCCAGCATCTTCGTCAACCGGCTGCAGTTCGCGCCGCACGAGGACTTCGACACCTACCCGCGCACCCTCGAGCGCGACGCCGACCTGCTGCAGGGCGCCGGCTGCGACCTGCTGTTCGCGCCGGCCGAGCGCGAGCTGTACCCGCAGCCGCAGGGCTACAAGCTGCACCCGCCGGCCGAGCTGGCCGACATCCTCGAAGGCCACTTCCGCCCCGGCTTCTTCATCGGCGTGTGCACCGTGGTGCTGAAGCTGTTCCAGTGCGTGCAGCCGGCCGTCGCGGTGTTCGGCAAGAAGGACTACCAGCAGCTGATGGTGATCCGCAACATGGTGCAGCAGCTGGCGATGCCGATCGAGATCGTCGGCGGCGAGACCTGCCGCGCCGAGGACGGCCTGGCGCTGTCCTCGCGCAACGGCTACCTCGGGCCGGCCGAGCGCGCCGAAGCGGCCACGCTGAACCGCACGCTGCGCGCGGCAGCGCAGGCGGTGCAGGCCGGCGGCCGCGACTTTGCCGCGCTCGAAGCCACCGCGATGCAGGCCTTGTCCGCACGCGGCTGGGCGCCCGACTACGTGGCCATCCGCCGCCGCCAGGACCTGCTGCCGCCGCAGCCCGGCGAGGGGCCGGGCGCGCTGGTGGCGCTGGCCGCCGCGCGCCTGGGGGCGACACGGCTGATCGACAACCTCGAGATCTAGCCAGCGCACGAAAGGCGCGGCCATCGTCAAGGGGCCGCGCCCGCGAATCGAAGGTCCGAATCCGGCCAGCCGGGGCCCGCCGGGCTGCGCACACTGCGGCGCATTCCCTCGCCACAACCGGACCTTCCGCCATGCACAACCCGCCGTTCCAACACCAACGCAGCGAACCGCCCATCCTCTACTTCGGCACCCCGGTGGTGCTGCTCAGCACGATCAACCCCGACGGCACGCCGAACATCGCGCCGATGAGCTCGGCCTTCTGGCTCGGCTGGCGCTGCATGCTGGGCCTGGGCAGCGCCTCGCAGACCGCGCGCAACCTGCAACGTGAGCGGCAGTGCGTGATCAACCTGCCCTCGGCCGCGCAGGTCGACCTGGTCGACCGCCTGGCGCTGACCACCGGCGTCGACCCGGTGCCCCCGTACAAGGCCGCACGCGGCTACCGCCACGTGAAGGACAAGTTCGCCCATGCCGGCCTGACGCCCCAGGCCAGCGAGACCCTGGCCGTGCCGCGCATCGCGCAATGCCCGGTGCAGATGGAGGCGGTGATCGAAGGCCAGCACCTGATGGCCGGCGAGGACGAGCGCCTGCGCGGCAGCGTGCTGGTGTTCGAGGCCCGCATCCAGCGCGTGCATGTCGCGCCGCAGCTGCTGGCCGAGGGCGAGCCCAACCGCATCGATCCCGACCGCTGGCAGCCGCTGATCATGAGCTTCCAGAAGTTCTACGGCCTGGCGCCGGCGCAGCTGCAGCCCTCGCGGCTGGCCGGCATTCCGGAAGCGATGTACCGCAGCCCCGACGTCGACCGCGCGCGCACGGCGCCGACCGTCGCCGAGACTGTGGCGTGAAGGCCGCTAAGGGCTGCCGCCCGCAGTGGACGGCCGCAGCGGCCGCGGGCAGACTCGGGCGGTGGCCGCCGCCCCTGGCTGGCCGCCTTCGTTGCCCGACTGTCGCCGCCCACTTTGAATCTCGCCCTGTCGCAACCGCCTGCCCTCTGGCCGCCCCGTGGGCCGCAGCCGCCCACGCTGGCCCAGTGCCTGGTGCTGGCGTTGTTGCTGCATGTGCTGGCCGTGCTGCTGATCGGCACCGTGCCCAACGGCACCGCACAGCCCGGCGCGGGCGTGTGGGGCGCGATCAACGTCACGCTGCGCGGGCTGCGCAACGAAGCCGGCTCGGGTGAGCCGCGGCCGCCGGCGCCCAGCACCGGCCCCACCGGCAGCGCCCGGCAGGAGCGTTTCGGCGGCGCGGTGCGGCCCGAGACGCCGGCCGCACCGCTGCCCGACCAGCCCGGTGCCGCACAGCAGGGGCCGTGGCAACAGATCGAAACCCCGGTCAGCGAACCGCTGGTCGGCCCGGTTGAACGTGAGGCCGGCGGCAGCGTGATGACCACGCCGGTGCCGGTGCCGGTCGAGGCGCCGCCGCTGCGCATGGCCCCGTCGCCGCCGATACCGGCCCCCGAGCCGGTGCCCGAGCCGATGCCGGCCTTGCCGGCGCCCGTGCCGCGTGCGCCGCGACGGATGGATCTGCAGCCCACCGAACTGAAGCAGCCGGCGCTCAGCGCCAGCGAGCGCCTGCCACTGCCCAACCTGGAGACGCCGCGGCCGGTGCCGCCGATTCCCAAGCCCACCGCTGCCGCGCCCACCGCGGCCGCGCCCGCGCCCGCCCCGGCGCCGGTGCCGGCCACCGTGCCTGCGCCGGCCCCCACCGCCAACCCGAACCCGCGGCCCGACCCCGTGCCCGAGCCACCGGCGTTGCCGGCCCTGCCAGCCGTGCCGCTGCGCGCCGCCCCCGAGCCGCGGCATGCGCTGCCGACGCAGCGCAGCACGCCGATCGACCTGCCCCCCGTGCCGACGCTGCCACCGGTCAGCGCGCCGGTGATCAAGCCGCCCGAGCCGGTGGCCACGCCGGCGCCGCTGCCGACGCCCGCGCCGACGGTGGCCACGCCGATCACGCCGCCACCCGCCCCCGCCGCGGCCGCGCCGGTCGTCAGCGCGCCCACGCCGGCGCCCCTCGCGGCCCCCGCCGCGCCGACCACGGCGGCCCCGGCGTTGACCGGCCCCGCGCCGTCGCCGACCGCCGCCGTGCCCAGCACCGTCCCCACCCCGGTGGCCCCGGCAGCCGCGCCCGCCCCGAGCCCGCTGCCGGCGCCCGCCACCAGTGTCCAGCCCGCGCCGGGCACCGCCCCGGGCGCCGTGGACGTCTTCGGGCGCCCCAGCCCGGGGGCGCCCGATGCCGGCTCGCGGCTCGGCCACGATGCCGCCACGCCGCCCTCGGTGCCGCCCAGCGCGCCGAAGCTCAACCTCGACCTCGCGCGGCCGCGCGGCGGCGAAATCACCAGCAACCAGGGCCCGCGCCGGCTGTTCCAGATGATGCCGGCGCCGCCCGAGACCAAGTCCAAGCTCAGTGAGAGCATCGAGAAGGCCGGCAAGACCGATTGCCGCCAGGCCTATGCCGGCATGGGTCTTGCGGCCGTCGTGCCGCTGGTCCTGGACGCCGCGCGCGACAAGGGCTGCAAGTGGTAGACAGCCCGCCCGGGCCGGCCTGGCCGGCCGCCCTCACAATCAACGCCCACCATGCCTGCCAACGTCGAGATCAAAGCCCGCATTCCCAGCGTCGATGCGCTGCTGCCCCGCGCCCAGGCGCTGGCTGACGAAGACGAGCACCCGCAGCTGATCCACCAGGACGACACCTTCTTCCGGGTGCCGCATGGCCGGCTGAAGCTGCGCGTGTTTGCCGATGGCGCCGGCGAGCTGATCCACTACCACCGGCCCGACGCGCAGGGCCCGAAGCTGTCCGACTACCTGATCACCGCGGTGGCCGACCCCGACAGCCTGCGCGACGTGCTCGAGCGCGCCTGCGGCGTGATTGGCCGCGTCGTCAAGCGCCGCGTGCTGGTGCTGGTCGGCCAGACCCGCGTGCACCTCGACCAGGTCGAGGGCCTGGGCGATTTCCTCGAGCTCGAGGTGGTGCTGCGCGAGGGCCAGACCGAGGCCGATGGCACCCGCATCGCGCAGGACCTGCTCGACGCGCTGCAGGTGCCGGCGGACGCGCTGCTCAGCGGCGCCTACCTCGACCTGCTCAATGACGAGGCCACGCCCGGCCCCTGACGCCCCGCCAAGATGACATCGCCCGCGCCGCTGCTGGCCGTGCAGGACCTGCGCGTGACGCTGAACACGCCGCGCGGCCCGGCCGATGCGCTGCGCGGTGTCTCGTTCGAACTGGCGCGCGGGCAGACGCTGGGGCTGATCGGCGAATCGGGCTGCGGCAAGTCGATCACCGCGCTGGCGCTGATGGGCCTGCTGCCCGAAGGCGCGCGCGCCGCCGGCTCGGTGCGGCTTGAAGGCCGCGAGCTCATCGGCCTGCCCGAGGACGACTGGTGCCGGCTGCGCGGCAACCGGCTGGCCATGGTGTTCCAGGAACCGATGACCGCGCTGAACCCGCTGCACAGCATCGGCCACCAGATCGGCGAATCGCTGCGCCTGCACAAGGGCCTGGACCGCGCCGCCGCGCGCGCCGAGGCGCTGCGCCTGCTCGAACGGGTGCAGCTGCCGCAGGCCGCGCGCCGGCTCGACGCCTACCCGCACCAGCTCTCCGGCGGCCAGCGCCAGCGCGTGGTGATCGCCATTGCGCTGGCCTGCGGCCCCGACCTGCTGATCGCCGACGAACCCACCACCGCGCTCGACGTGACGATCCAGCGCGAGGTGCTGGCGCTGATCACCCAGCTGGTCGACGAAGACGGCATGGCGCTGCTGCTGATCAGCCACGACCTCGGCGTGATGGCCGAGACGGTGCAGCGCATGTTGGTGATGTACGGCGGCACGGTGGTCGAGAGCGGTGCGACCGGAGCGGTGTTCTCGCGCCTGGCCCATCCGTACACCCGCGGCCTGTTCGCCGCACGGCCGCGGCTGGGCATGCCGCGCGGCACGCGGCTGGCCACCATTCCCGGCCGCGTGCCCGAGCTGCTCGACCTGCCGGCCGGCTGCCCGTTCAGCGACCGCTGCGCGCACGTGATCGCGCGCTGCCACGAGGCCTTGCCGCCCGCTTTGCAGGTTAGCGCAGGGCACGCCGCGCGCTGCATCCGGCTGGGAGAGCTGGCATGACGCTGCCGCTGCTGGAAGTGCGCGCGCTCGTCAAGCACTACCGCCTGCCGCGCGAGCGGCTGCTGGCCGCGCCGCCCACGGTGCACGCGCTGCAGGGCGTGAGCTTTGCGCTGCAGGCCGGGCGCAGCCTGGGCATCGTCGGCGAATCGGGCTCGGGCAAGAGCACGCTGGCGCGGCTGGTGATGGCGCTCGAAGTGCCGACCGCCGGCCAGGTGCTGCTGGCCGGGCGCGACCTGCAGGCGCTGAGCGCGGCCGATCTTCGTGCGGCGCGCGCCGATTTCCAGATGGTGTTCCAGGACCCCTTCGGCTCGCTGGACCCGCGGCAGACGGTGGAGAACATCATCTGCGAGCCGCTGCACGCACAAGGCCGCGTGCCGGCCGCACGCCAGCGCGAACGCGCCGCCGAGATGCTGGAAGCCGTGGGCCTGCGCGCCGCCGATGCAGCCAAGTACCCGCACGAGTTCTCCGGCGGCCAGCGCCAGCGCAGCGCGATCGCGCGGGCGCTGGTCACGAACCCGAAGCTGAT
>CAZXLI010000320.1:0-7717 GCA_964641795.1 uncultured Bordetella sp.
TGTCCCACACCGACAGGTGGGGGAACAGCGCATACGACTGGAACATCATGTTGATCGGGCAGGAGTAGGGCTCCATGGTGGCCAGATCGACCCCATTGAGAACGATGCGGCCCGAGCTCGGTGTCTCGAAGCCGGCCAGCATGCGCAGCAAGGTGGTCTTGCCGCAGCCCGAAGAGCCGAGCAGCGCGAAGATCTCGCCCTTCTGGATGTCGAGGCTGACGTGGTTGACAGCCTTGACGCCGGAGAAATCTTTCACCACGTCTTCAATCGCCAGGAAAGCCTGGCCCTGCGGTCCCGCCATGAAAACTTCTCCCCCGCAAAGTGCGCGGCAGCGCGACCATATGGCGCCACCCGAGGCGCCGGCCTTGTCGCTGCCGTTGAACCGTCTTCAGACGCCCGTCTTGAAGGACGTGTAGATGCGCGTCATCGTGCGCCGGATGTCGTTGGTGACCGCATCGGGCAAGGCCATCTTCTTCATCTCGGCCTCGGGCGGGAACACCGTCGGGTTGTTCGCGACTTCGGGCTTGATGAACTTCTTCGATTCCTTGTTCGGATTGGCGTAGAAGACCTTGTTGGTCAGCGCGGCATGCACTTCCGGACGCAGGATGTAGTTGATGAACTTGTGCGCGTTGTCCGGATGCGGCGCGTCGATCGGGATCACCATCGTGTCGAAGAACAGGATGCCGCCGGTCTTCGGAATCAGCGCCTGGATGTTCTGGCCGGTCTTGCCGTCGATGGCCCGCTGGCGCGCGATGTTGATGTCGCCGGACCAGCCCAGGGCCACGCAGACCGAGCCATTGGCCATGTCATTGATGTAGCCGGACGAGCTGAACAGCGAGATGTAGGGTCGGACCTTCTTCAGCAGGTCGGGCACTGCCGCGAAATCGGCCTGGTTGCGCGAGAAGGGCGGCTTGCCCAGGTAGTGCAGCGCCGCGGGAATGATGTCGGTCGGCGAATCGAGGTAGGAAACGCCGCAGCTCTTCAGCTTGGCCATGTACTCGGGCTTGAACACCAGGTCCCAGGCGTTCTCGGGCATGGGCATGCCGCCCAATGCGGCCTTGACCTTGTCGACATTGATGCCGACGGTGGTGTAACCCCAGAGCCAGTCGACCATGAACTGGTTGCCCGGATCGAGCTTGGCCAGGATGGCCTCGGTCTCGGGGTCCATGTACTTCAGGTTGGGGATCTTGGCCTTG
Source organism: uncultured Bordetella sp. (assembly GCA_964641795.1). Classification (GTDB taxonomy): domain Bacteria; phylum Pseudomonadota; class Gammaproteobacteria; order Burkholderiales; family Burkholderiaceae_C; genus Pseudaquabacterium. Next base: position 1,197 of record CAZXLI010000320.1, read on the forward strand.
TCGATCTTGCGCAGCAGCCCGCCATCGGCCTGCAGCTTGGCCCAGTAGGAGGAGGGCACCACGATGTCGTAGCCGGTCTTGCCCGCCACCAGCTTGGCATGCACGATTTCGTTGTTGTCGTAGTTGTCGTAGCGGACCTTGATGCCGGTCTCTTTCTCGAAGTTCTTCAACGTGTCTTCCGCGATGTAGTCGGACCAGTTGTAGACGTTCAGCACCTTCTCTTCTTCCTGGGCCCGCGCTGTGCTGAAGCAGGCAGCGACGGCCAGGCCCAGCAGCGTCAACGATCGGCGAGAAAACAGCTTCATGAATTCACCTCGAGTTTCTTGAAACGATTGCGTCCATCACAAGCAAGCAGAACAGTCTAGGCACAGCATGCGGCGGCGATCAGCGGGCTAACCCATGGGCGGTGTCACCACATGCAGGGCGCTGGCGCGTGGTCGGCGCCCGCCCTGAACGAAGCCGGACCTACAGCCAGCCCTCGCGTTGGGCATCGGCCAGCGTCAGGTCCAGGCAACGGCGGATCAGCGCCATCATCTCGTCGATCTGATCGCGCGTGATCACCAGCGGCGGCGCGATGATCATGCGATTGCCCACCGCCCGCATGATCAGCCCGTTGCCGAAGCAGTGGCCCCGGCAGACCATGCCGATGCTCACCGATTCATCAAAGGGCTCGAGCCTGGCCTTGTCCTTCACCAGCAGCACGGCACCCATCAGGCCGCAGGTTTCTGCATCGCCCACCAGCGGGTGGTCGCGCAGGCCCGCGAAGGCTTCAGCAAGATACGGGCCGACATCGTCGCGCACCCGCTCCACCAGCCCCAGCTGCCGCACCAATTGGATGTTGGCAATCGCCACTGCGCAGGCCACCGGATGCCCCGAGTAGGTGTATCCGTGTTCGAACTCGCCGCCTTGCTCGATCAGCACCTTGGCCACACGGTCGCCGACCATCACGCCGCCCAGCGGCACGTAGCCGCTGGTGACGCCCTTGGCGAAGGTCATGAGGTCAGGGCGGCTGCCCAGGGTTTCGCAACCGAACCACCGGCCGGTGCGGCCGAAGCCGCAGATCACCTCGTCGCTGACCAGCAGGATGTTGTACTTGTCGCAGATGCGCTGGATCTCGGGCCAGTAGGTGGCCGGCGGAATGATCACGCCGCCGGCGCCTTGCACCGGCTCGCCGATGAAGGCCGCCACGCGGTCCGGCCCGATGGCCAGGATCTTTTCTTCCAGCCATCGCGCCGCAACGATGCCGAACTCGTCGCGCGTCATCCCCTGGCCATGCTCGACCCAGTAGGGTTGGTCGATGTGCACGATGTTGGGGATGGGCAGCCCCCCTTGCGCGTGCATGCCGCTCATGCCGCCCAGGGATGCGCCGGCCATCGTCGATCCGTGATAGGCGTTGTGGCGGCTGATGATCACCTGGCGTGCGGGCTGGCCGAGAATGTCCCAGTAGCGGCGCACCATGCGCACGATGGTGTCGTTGCCCTCGGAGCCCGAGCCCGAGAAGAACACATGCTGGAACTGCGGTGGCGTCACCTCGCTGAGCAGTTCGGCCAGCTCGATCGCCGGCGGCGTCGCGGTCTGGAAGAAGGCGTTGTAGAACGGCAGTTCCTTCATCTGCCGCGTGGCCGCATCGATCAGCGACTGCTGGCCGTAGCCGACATTCACGCACCACAGGCCGGACATCGCATCGAGGATGCGCTTGCCTTCGCTGTCGGTGAGATAGATGTTGTCGGCCTTGGTGATGATGCGCGAGCCCTTCCTGGCCAGCGACTGGAAATCGGTGAAGGGGTGCAGGAAGTGGGCCGCATCGGCGGCCTGCCACTCTTGGGTTGTGCGTGCTTGGCTCATGACGGGTTCCTCGAATCAGACGTGGAGCAACAGGTGCTCGCGTTCCCACGGAGAGATCACCTTCATGAACTCGGCGTACTCGATCTCCTTCACCTCGGTGTAGACGGTGATGAACTCACTGCCCAGCACATCGTGCAGATCTCTCTCGGAGCGCAGCAGCGCCAAGGCTTCGCCCAGGCTGCGCGGCAGCTGGAAGGCGCCGAGGTAGGCGTCGCCCTTGCACTCGGGCGAAGGCTCGATGCGCTTCTTGATGCCGATATAGCCGCAGGCCATGGTCGCGGCCAGCGCCACATACGGATTGGCATCGGCACCGATCACGCGGTTCTCGATGCGTCGGGCGTTCGGCGATGCCAATGGCGAACGGATGCCGACGGTGCGGTTGTCGGTACCCCACTGGATGTTGATCGGCGCCGCGGTGAACCGCGCCAGGCGGCGGTAGCTGTTGACGTAAGGCGCGAACAAGGCCATTGCCGCCGGGATGTAGCGCTGCAGGCCACCGATGAACCAGTAGAACTCGGGGCTGGGCGTGCCATCTTCATTGCTGAAGATGTTGCGGCCGGTGGCCACGTCGGTGACGCTCTGGTGGATGTGCATCGCGCTGCCGGGTTCACCGGCAATCGGCTTGGCCATGAAGGTGGCGAACATGTCGTGGCGCAGCGCGGCTTCGCGCACCGTGCGCTTGAACAGGAATACCTCGTCGGCCAGGCCCAGCGGGTGGTCGTGGAAGAAGTTGATTTCCATTTGCCCGGCGCCGACCTCATGGATCAAGGTGTCGACATTCAGGCCCATCTTCTCGCAGTACTCGTACACGTCTTCGAACAGCGGATCGAACTCGTTCACCGCATCGATCGAATAGGCCTGGCGCGAGGTCTCGGCCCGTCCGCTGCGGCCGATGGGCGGCTTCAGCGGCATGTCCGGATCGGTGTTGCGCGCCACCAGGTAGAACTCCAGCTCAGGCGCCACCACCGGGTTCCAGCCCTCGGCGGCATACAGGTCGCAGACGCGGCGCAACACCGAGCGAGGTGCGAAGGGCACCAGCTTGTTTTCCTTGTCGTAGCAGTCGTGGATCACCTGCGCGGTGGGGTCGACCGCCCAGGGCACGATGCGCACGGTGCTCGGGTCCGGTCGCAGGTGCATGTCCTTGTCGTTCGGGCTGATGACCTCGTAGTACGGGCCTTCCTCGGGGAATTCGCCGGTCACGCCCATCGCCACCACGGCTTCGGGCAGCCGCATGCCGCGGTCTTCAGTGAACTTTTCGCGCGGAAGAATCTTGCCGCGGGCCACGCCCGTCAAGTCGGGCACCAGGCACTCGATCTCGGTCACGCGGCGCTCGTTCAGCCACTGTTCCAGCTCGCTGAAATTGAAGTTGTCTCGGTTCACCATGGAAACACCTGTCGTTGAATGTTGGCAGCGACGTTTTGGGAAGCCGCTCGCTCCTCCAGAAAAGTGGGGCTCTGCCACTTCTCTTGACACCCCCTCGGGGGGCGGACGACGCATGTCGTCGGCCTTGGGGGCGCACATCACTCAGGCGCTAGGGTATTGGCGTGCGGTGCCGGTCGTGATGCTGGCGGCAAGCGGCGCCGAAGGCCTTCAACATCTGCATCGAGACCGGGTTGTCTGCGGCCTGCCATTCCGGATGCCATTGCACGCAGAGGTTGAAGCCCGCAGCGTTCTCCACGGAGAAGGCTTCGACGAGGCCGTCGGGCGCCCGCGCTTCAACACGCAAGCCCGATGCCAGCCGGTTCACCGCCTGGCCATGCACTGAATTGACCCTGAACTGCGGCTTGTCGACGATGCCGGCCAGCACACCACCGGGCTCCACCAGGACGTCGTGCACATCGGCGTACTGCACGGCGGCCGGCTGGCCGGCGGGTGCGCGATGGTCGCTGTAGGGCGCCACCTCCTGCACGGCCTGGTGCAGCGATCCGCCCAACGCCACATTGGCTTCCTGCGTGCCACGACAGATCGCAAACAGCGGCATGCCGCGCTCGATGACACGCCGGATCAGCGGCAGCGTCCAGGCATCGCGTGCCGGGTCCAGCGGCAGCGTGGTGTCGTGCACCTCTTCGCCGAAATGGCTGGGATGCACGTTCGAGGCCGAGCCGGTCAGCAGCACGCCATCGGCCAGGTCCAGCAGCGCATCGATCTCGTCCAGCTCGGCGGTCGGCACGATCAGCGGCGTGGCCCCGGCGAGGCGCACTGCATCGACGTATTTTTTGCCGGCCACATGGAAAGGGTGGTCGCCCAGCGAGCGGTTGCAGGCCGGCACCAGCACGATCGGCTTTTGAGGTTTGATCGTCATAGGACACGCGGCGATCCGGCGAACGCCAGGCCGCTACGGGGGCGGGTCATGTCAAGGCGTCCTTCATGCGGTACCAGGCCATGCCGAGTACCAGCGCAGGCGTGCGCAGCAATCGGCCACCAGGGAAGGGCCGGTGCTGGATGCGCGCAAAGGTATCGAAGCGGCTGGCGTCGCCATTCATCGCCTCGGCCACCAGCTTGCCGGCCAGGCCCGTCAAGGCCAGGCCATGGCCCGAGAAGCCTTGAAGGTAATAAACCTGTGGTGACGCGGCCAGGCGGCCGAAGTCCGGTGCGCGGTTCATCGAGATGTCGACGAAGCCGCCCCAGGCATGGCTGATCTTCGCAGCGGCGAGCTGCGGGAAGGTCTGCACCAGGCGCTGGCGCATGCGTTCGGCCAGGTGCATCGGCGTTGCGGTGCTGTAGCTGACGCGGCCGCCGTAGAGCAGCGAGCTGTCGGCTGCGAAGCGGAAATAGTCGAGCACGAAGTTGTTGTCACACACCGCCGATTGGGTGGGAATCAGCTCGCGCGCCAGTGCCGGGCCTACCGGCTCGGTGGCCACGATGTAGGTGCCGACCGGCATGATGCGCGATTCCAGCTGCGGCACGATGCCTTGCAGATAGACATTGCCGGCCAGCAGCACCTGGCCGGCGCGGATGCGGCCGCTGGCGGTGTGCAGCACGGGCTGCTTCGATGGTGTCAGCCCGGTGATTGGCGTGTCTTCATGGATGCGCACCCCCAGTGACGCAGCGGCACGCGCCAGGCCCAGCGTGTACTTCAGAGGATGCAGGTGGCCTGAGCGTGCATCGTGCACCGCGGCCACGTAGCGTGGGCTGCTGATCCATCGCGGCACGTCGGCCTGTGCCACCTGCGTCATCGGGTAGCCGTAGACCCGCGCGAGGCGCTGCGCACCTTCGATCAGCTCGCGCGCCTTGCGCGGATTGACGGCCACGCCCAGGTAGCCGTCCTGCCAATCGGCATCGATACCGAAGCGCTGGCAGCGGCCGCGGATCAGGTCCAGCGCCTCGATGGACATGTCGAACACGCGCTTGGCCTCGTCCAGGCCCAGTTGGCGCTCGATCTCGTCGATGTCGCAGGCCAGGCCATGGATCGCCTGGCCGCCGTTGCGGCCGCTGGCGCCCGAGCCGATCTGGCGAGCCTCGAACAGGCGAACCGAGAAGCCGCGGTCGGCCAGCTCGATGGCGGCCGACAGGCCGGCCAGGCCGCCACCCACGATGGCCACGTCACACGACGCATCTCCCTGGAGCGCCGGATATCGCGCCTCCCGTACGGCCGTGTCGGCGTAGTACGAGTGGCGCGTGAGTTCGCGATCAGCGCTCAGGAAGGTCATAAGGTATGCGCTAGGCAGGGCCCTCGGTGCGTGGTTCGGTCAGCCGCGTACTTGCGAGGTTAGGCTGCGCGCTGGATGGCACCGCGCACGGTATCGACGATCTGGTCGATCTGTGCGCGTTCGATGATCAACGGCGGCGACAGCGCAATCGTGTCGCCGGTGGTGCGGATCAGCACGCCCTGCTCGTAGCAGTCCAGGAAGATGCTGAACGCACGCTTGGCCGGCTCGCCCGGCAGCCCGCTGAGCTCGATGCCGCCGACCAGGCCGATGTTGCGGATGTCGATGACGTTCGGCGCATCCTTCAGCGAATGCAGCGCCTCGGCGAAATAGCCTTGCAGCTGTTGGGCGCGGGTGAGCAGGCCGTCGTCCTGGTAGGTTTCCAAGGTCGCCAGGCCGGCCGCGCAGGCCAGCGGGTGCGACGAGTAGGTGTAGCCGTGCATGAACTCGATCAGGTGTTCCGGACCGCTCATGAAGGTGTCGTGGATCGCCTGCTTTACCGCGACGCCACCCATCGGCACGCAGCCGTTGGTCAGGCCCTTGGCCATCACGATCATGTCCGGCGTCACGCCGAAGGTCTGCGATGCAAACGGATTGCCGGTGCGGCCGAAACCGGTGATCACCTCGTCGAAGATCAGCAGGATGCCGTGCTTGTCGCAGATCTCGCGCAGCTTGTTCAGGTAGCCCTTGGGGGGAATCAGCACACCGGTGGAGCCGGCCACCGGCTCGACGATGACCGCGGCAATCGTCGACGGGTCGTGCAGCGCGCAGAGCTTTTCCAGGTCTTCGGCAAACTCGGCGCCATGCGCCGGCTGGCCGACGGTGAAGCTGTTGCGCACCGGGTCATGCGTGTGGCGGATGTGGTCGACGCCGGCCAGCATGGCACCGAACATCTTGCGGTTGGCCACCATGCCGCCCACCGAGATGCCGCCGAAGTTGACGCCGTGGTAGCCGCGCTCGCGGCCGATCAAGCGAGTGCGCTGGCCTTCGCCGCGCACGCGGTGGTAGGCCAGGGCCATCTTCAGCGCG
>CAZXLI010000321.1:0-7708 GCA_964641795.1 uncultured Bordetella sp.
GGGTCACGGTGATCATCGGCGTGATCTTCGTGGTCTGCGTGATCGCCTTCCGCCGCGGTTTCATCGGCGAGCTGATCGCCTGGCGCCAGCGCCGCGCCGCCGACTGATCCAGGTACATTGCGCGGTATGAGCGATGCCGCGCCGGAACTTGCCCCCCGCCGTTCACCCCGCCAGCGCCTGAAGCGGGCCCTGGCCACGCTCGGCAGCAAGCACCGCGCGCGGCGCAGCCCGAGCGGCCTGGATTTCGTGCTGGCCGACCGCATCGGCTTCGTGAACCCGGCCCATTGGGACGCCCTGGCGCGGCAGACAGTGTTCCTCTCGCGCGACTACCTCGCGGTGCTCGAGCAGCAGGCGCCGGCCAATGTCGAGCCGCGCTACGCCTTGGCCTATGCCGAGGGCGAGCCGGTGGCGGCGATGCTGTTCCAGCGCGTGCTGGTGGGCGGCGACCGGCTGCGCAAGCCGCAGGCCCGCAAGTCGCTGATCGACAAGCCGGTGGCCCGCCTGCAGGAGCGGCTGCTGGTGTGCGGCAACCTGCTGGTGTGGGGCGCCCGCGGCGTTGCGTTCGCCCCCGAAGTCGACGCCGCCCAGTTGTGGCATGGCGTCGGCGAAGCGATGTACCGGCTGCGCCGCGGCGACAAGCTGCTCGGCGAATCGGACATCGCCCTGGTCAAGGACTTCCGCGGCGAGGCGCCGGTGGTGCGCGATGCGCTGCGGCTGCTCGGCTACCGCAGCGTCGACACCGAGCCCGACATGGTGCTCACGCTGGCGCCCGGCTGGCGCAGCTTCGACGACTACCTGGCCAGCCTGACCTCGGGCTATCGCAGCAGCGCCAGGAAGCTGCTGAAGGACTGCGCGGCCGCCGGCATCACGCTGCGCTGCATCGACGCCGCGGAGATGGCCGTGCGCCAGCAGGCGCTGCATGCGCTGTACCAGCAGGTGCACCAGGCCCAGGGCCTGCGCCTGGCCTCGCTGCAGCCGGGCTACCTGCCGGCGATGGCGCAGGCGCTGGGCGCGCAGCGCTTCGCCTGCCGCGTGGCGGAGCGCGACGGGCAGTTGCTCGGCTTCGTCACCGCGGTGAACGACGGCGACACCACGCTCGGCTACTACATCGGCTACGACCGCGAGGCCAACGCCGCGGCGCCGATCTACCTGGCGCTGCTGCAATCGACGATCGAGGACGCGCTGCGCTTCGGCGCACGGCGGCTCTCGCTCGGACGCACCGCGCTCGAACCGAAGGCGCGCATGGGCTGCAAGCCCGAGCCGCTGGCCTGCGCGGCGCGGCACCGCGTGTCGGCGGTCAACGGCCTGGTCAGTGCCTTGACGCGCACCGCCACGCACGACGAGCCACCGGAGCGCAGCCCGTTCAAGGGCGCGGCGTCCCGGCCAGCCGACGGCTGAACCCCGCTCACCGCGCCGGCAGTGCGGGCTTTCCAGCCGCTGCCGGCAGGCCTATGCTGCAGCCTTCGGGTCGAGCAGCGGAGGTGGTCATGGCCATCCGTCGTTTGAGCAAGTCCGACGCGCCGATGTCGTTCGGCGTCTTCCGTCCCATCGGGCATGTGGTGGTGGCGTTCCAGAACGATGCCATTGCCACCGAAGCCGCCGCGCTGCTGCGCGAGCAGGGCTTCGATGCCGACGACGTGCTGCAGTACAGCGCCGACGAAGAGGGCAGCCTGATGTCGACGATGCTGGACCACACCAGCGGCGTGGCCGGCTTCGGCTACGAGGTGACGTTGATGCGCCGCTACCAGGAACTGGCCCAGGAAGGCTGCGGCTGGCTGGTGGTGTATGCGCCCGACGATGCCCATGCCCAGCGCGTGGCGGCCGTGGCGCAGCGCTTCGGCGCCCGCATGGCCGAGCGCTACCACCGGCTGCTGATCGAGGACCTGATCTAGCTAGCCGCCGCTGAAAAGGTCGGCGCTGCCGGCACTGGCCGGTGGTGCCAGGCCCAGGTGGCGGTAGGCCGCCAGCGTGGCGACACGGCCCCGCGGCGTGCGCTGCAGGAAGCCCTGCATGATCAGGAAGGGCTCGATCACGTCCTCGATCGTGCCGGGTTCCTCGCCGATCGCGGCGGCCACGTTGTCCAGGCCCACCGGGCCGCCGTCGAAGCGCTGCACCACGGCTTCGAGCAGCTTGCGGTCCATCAGGTCGAAGCCTTCGGCATCGACGTCCAGCATCTTCAGCGCCTTGTCGGCCATCTCGCGGGTGATGATGCCCTGGCCCTTGACCTCGGCGTAGTCGCGCACCCGGCGCAGCAGGCGGTTGGCAATGCGCGGCGTGCCGCGCGAGCGGCGCGCGATCTCGAACGCGCCTTCGGCCTGGATCGGCACGTTCAGCAGCCCGGCCGATCGCTTGACGATGGTGCCCAGCTCGGCCGGCGTGTAGAACTCCAGCCGCGCGACGATGCCGAAGCGGTCGCGCAGCGGGTTGGTCAGCATGCCGGCGCGGGTGGTGGCCCCCACCAGCGTGAAGGGCTGCAGGTCGAGCTTGATCGAGCGCGCGGCCGGCCCGTCGCCGATCATGATGTCGATCTGGTAGTCCTCCAGCGCCGGGTAGAGGATTTCCTCGACCACCGGGCTCAGGCGGTGGATCTCGTCGATGAAGAGCACGTCGTTCTTCTCGAGGTTGGTCAGGATCGCCGCCAGGTCCTTCGGCTTCTGCAGCACCAGGCCCGAGGTCTGGCGCAGGTTCACGCCCAGCTCGGCGGCGATGATGTGGCTGAGCGTGGTCTTGCCCAGGCCCGGCGGGCCGAAGAGCAGCACGTGGTCGAGCGCCTCCTCGCGCTTGCGCGCCGCGCCGATGAAGATCTCGAGCTGCTCGCGCGCCTTGGCCTGGCCGACGTACTCCTGCAGCAGCTTGGGCCGCAGAGCGCGCTCCAGCGCTTCTTCCTGCGGCGATTGCCGCGCGGCGCTCACCACCCGTGGCGCAGGCGGGGCGGCGAAGTCATCGGTCTGTATGCCCATACAGGCGATTGTCCACCGCCGACGGCCACTTGCCTATGGCCTGTTGTCCTGCCGTCCTACTTGGACAGCGCCTTCAGGGCGAGCTTGATGCCTTCGGCCACGCCCACATCGGCCGGCAGTGCCTTCAGCGCTGCGGCAGCCTCGCGTTCGTTGTAGCCCAGCGCGATCAGGGCCTGCACGATGTCGCCCTGGGTATCGCTGGTCACCGCGGCGCCGGGCAGGCCGAGGTCAGGCCCGAGCTTGCCCTTCAGCTCCAGCAGCAGGCGCTCGGCGGTCTTCTTGCCGATGCCCGGCACCTTCACCAGCCGGCCGGCCTGCTGTTGGGTGACGGCCTGGCTCAACTCGCTGACCGACAGGCCCGACAAGATGGACAAGGCGGTGCGCGGCCCGACGCCGGAGATGCGGATCAGCTGCCGGAAGGTGGCGCGCTCCTCGTGGGTGAGGAAGCCGTACAGCAGCTGCGCGTCCTCGCGCACGACGAAGTGCGTGAGCAGCGTCGTGCGTTCACCCAGCCCCGGCAGGTTGTAGAAGCTGGACATCGGCACGTCGACTTCGTAGCCGACGCCGCCGACATCGATGAGCACCTGCGGGGGCGATTTCTCCGCGATGACGCCCGTGAGCCGTCCGATCATGGGCGGCGATTATCGGGGCCGGCCTGTGGCGGCGGTCCGAGGTCGATCAGAACTTGAAGCTGGCGCCGACGGTCACCAGGTCGGCATCGGACTTGTCCGAGCCGCTGCCGAAGCGGTAACGCTCCCACTCGGCGCGGATCAGCACCGACTTGCTGAGTTCGTAGTTCGCGCCGAAGCCGAGCTTGAGATTGGTGTCCGTTTCGGACTGGCTCGCGCTGAAGCCCGCAGCCGACGCGCTGACCTTGGTCTTGCCGGACAGCACGCCGAGCTTGGCGAACAGGGTCACTCCCTGCGATACCGGCAGCAGGCCCACGGCATCGACGAAGTAGCCATGGGCCTTGACCGTGACCGGCACCGAAACGCCGAACGCGATGCCGGTGGCCTTGAGCTTGCCCAGGTCGGCATAGCCGGCCTCGACGGCGAAGTTCGGCATGACCTCGGCGCCGCCGAAGAGCTTGTAGCCGGTGTCGGTCTTGTCGTCGACGCGGATCGTCACGCCGCTGTCTTCGAAGTCCGAAGCGTTCTTGTAGCGCGAGAGGCCGAGCGAGCCGCCGGCGTAGAAGTCGGCGGCGCTGGCGGCCAGCGCGGCGAACGACAGCGTGCTGGCCAGCGCCAGCTTGTACACAGAGATCATTGGAATCCTCCCAGTCAAAAGCCGCGTCCAGCACGCGGCGGGGAGGGATCATAGGCGGGAGCGCCATCGCCGCGCATCGTCATCGGCGACGACGCAACAGTTCCCCCAGCAAGGGGATGCGCGGCCGCGGCCGGCCTGCTAGCGCGGGCTCAGCGCCGGAACAGCCCCAGGCGCTGCGCCTCGAGCGCGGCCTCGGCCCGCGAGCTGACGTTGAGCTTGCGGTAGATCTGCTTGACGTAATCGGCGATCGTGTGGCGCGACAGGCCCAGCTGCACGCCGATCTCGGGCAGCGTGAAGCCCTTGGCCACGCGCAGCAGCACTTCGCTTTCGCGCTCGGTGAGCGAGACGTCGGGCATGGCCGGCACCTGCTGCTTGGGCTGCGAGGCGAAGTACTTGATGACCTTGCGCGCGATCGACGGCGACAGCGGCGGTTCGCCCTGGCTGATGCGCTGCAGCTGCTCGGTGATCAGCTCGCGCGATTGTTCCTTCAGGATGTAGCCGTAGGCACCGGCCTGCAGCGCGGGGAACAGGTGATCGTCGTCGTCGTGGATCGTCACCACCACCGATTGGGCATCGGGCTGCGCCTCGCGCAGCGCGGCCACCACGTCGGTGCCGCTGCCATCGGGCAGGCCGAGGTCGATTAGCGCCAGCTGGAAGCGCATCGCCGACACGTGGGCTAACGCATCATGTACGCGTGAGCATTCGGTGATGGCCGCATTCGGGAACACCTGCAGCACGAGGCTCTTGAGCCATGCGCGTATCTCGGGCAGGTCTTCGAGCAGCAGGATGTTGTTCATGAGGAGGGCCCAACGACTTTGCGTGGCATGGTAGCAGTCGCTTACGTCGCCGTGACATGCCGATCGAGCGGCAGCGTGAGACGTATCACGGTTCCATAGCCTGGACCGGACTCGACCAGGCACTGCCCCTGCAATTGCTTGGCGCGGCCCTTCATGCTGGCCATGCCATGGCCCTTGTCGAGCTTGCCGTCGAGTTCCATCGGGATGCCATTGCCGTTGTCCTGGATCACCATCTGGAAGTCGCCCTCGGCGATCGAGCAACGCACCGAGCAGTGCGAGGCGCCGCTGTGCTTGATGATGTTGCTCACCGCCTCGCGCAGGATGCGCGTGGTCTGCACGAAGGCGCGCGCCGACAGCGTGCCGGTCACTTCCTCGTCGGGCGGCGAGTCCCATTCGCCCTCGACGCCCGACTGCGTGAGGCGCGACACGACTTCGGCACGCCAGTCGCCCAGCGCGTCGGACAGACGCACCGGCTTGCCGGTGAGGCCGCGCACCGACAGGCGCATCTCCTCCAGCGCTTCGCGCGCGAGCGTGGAGATGCGTTCGTCGTTGCTGGTGTGCACGATGGTCAGCAGCTTGGCGCCGAGGTCGTCGTGCAGGTCGGCGGCGATGCGCTTGCGCTCGCGGTCGGTGACCTGCTCGACCTTCAGCTCCGACAGCTGTGCGAAGTTGCGCTCGATCTGCGCCGTGGCTTCGCGGATGCGCACTTCCAGCTCGGCGCGGCCCTGCTCGGCCGATTCGAGCGCCTGGCCGTAGCGCTGCACCATGCGCAGGCCGAGCGACAGGAACACCAGCGACGCCACCAGCTGCGCGACGAAGCCGATGCGGGCATCGGCCTGGGCCTGCAGCGCGAGGAACTCGGTGGCCAGTGCCACGCCGACCACCGCGAGCAGCGGGCCCATCAGCCACAGCTGCTGCTGGCGCCGTCGGTGGCTGTCGATCATGTAGAACACGGCAGCCAGCGCGATTTCCATCGACAGCAGCGCCGACCAGGCGGAGGTCAGCGCATGCAGCCAGGCGGGCGCGGCGAGCAGCAGGCTGGCAGCCATCAGCACGCACTGCAGCGGCAGGCCGATGTCCAGCCAGCGGAGGCGACGCCCCGCATAGCGCACGAGGAACTGCACCGAGGCCATCGTGATCAGGCTCATCAGCACCGCAAGCATCAGTTCGCTGACGCGGTTTGGCCAGGGCAGGTCGGTCAGCCACAGGCGCGACAGCACCAGCGCCCAGCCCATCATCACCGCGCCGAAGTAGGCCAGGTAGCTCTGCTTGCGGTTGCGCCAGCCCATCATGAACATGAAGGCGCCCATCAGGATCAGCGTGCCGCTGACGATCTCGGGCAGGCGGATGGCCAGGGCCATGCGCAGCTGGTGGCGCCGCGCCAGCACCTCGTGGGCACCCAGCTCCACGCGCGAAAGGCCGCCGGCGCGCTGTGCGGAGCCCACTTCGTCCAGCGCGAAGCCCCGCACCAGCAGGTCCACGGTGTTGCCCTTGGCCACCAGCAGGCCGGCAGGAACCGGCACCAGCTGCGGCTGCTGGCAGTTTCGCGACACCGGCTCGTTCAAGCGGCCGCCGCGGTAGACGAGCTGTCCGTTGACGACCGCCTCGAGCGTGCTGCACGCGCGCTCGATGTACAGCGCGTACAAGGTGTTGCCGGTATTGCCGGGCACCTCGGCATCGAAATTCAAGCGGTAGCCGACGGTGCCGGAGAAGTGCGGCCGGGTGGCCGACCAGTCGTCGGGCAGGGGCAGCGTGCGCGCCTGGGTCCAGTCGACCACGCCCGCGCCGGCGGGCGCCACCTGGGCCTGGGTGAACAGCAGCGTCTGTGCGGACGCGCCGGCCAGCAGGCCGCACAGCATCAGCGCGCCGAGCAGCCAGCGCAGCCAGGCGCGGGGGAATGGCGGCTCGGACATGGCGGGCGATTCTGCCGGAAGCCCCTGCGCGCACCGTGCCGGCGATCGTTGGACAATTCGCGCCCTTGCCGACTTTTTCGGGCCCTGGGCACCAGGGCCGCCTCGATGCTGCGCCACACCTTCGAACCGATCGACAACCCGCGCCTGGCCCACCTGTGCGGTGCGCTGGACGAGCACCTGCGCACGATCGAGATCGCGCTGGACGTGCGCATCGCCCGTCGCGAGGCCAGCTTCAGCGTCGATGGCGAGCGGGGGGCCGCCGAGCGCACGCTGGCCCTGCTGAAGTCCTTGTACGAGCGCGCGGCGCGGCCCATCCCGGCCGAGACGCTGCAGCTGGCGCTGGTGGAAGCCCGCAGTGCGCCCAGCGAGGCGACGGCCGAGCGTGCCGGCCGCCACGAGATCGTGCTGCACACCCGGCGCGCCGACCTGCGCGGCCGCACGCCGAACCAGCTGGGCTACCTGCAGAACATCCTCGGGCATGACATCACCTTCGGCATCGGCCCGGCCGGCACCGGCAAGACCTACCTCGCGGTGGCCTGCGCGGTCGACGCGCTGGAGCGCAGCAGCGTGCAGCGCATCGTGCTGACCCGCCCGGCGGTGGAAGCCGGCGAACGCCTGGGCTTCCTGCCTGGCGACCTGACGCAAAAGGTCGACCCGTACCTGCGTCCGCTGTACGACGCGCTGTACGACCTGATGGGTTTCGATCGCGTGAATGCCGCGTTCGAGAGAGGGGCGCTGGAGATCGCGCCGCTGGCCTTCATGCGGGGCCGCA
>CAZXLI010000322.1:0-7667 GCA_964641795.1 uncultured Bordetella sp.
CGTACAGGTGGTTCACCAGGTGGGCGATGACCTCGGTGTCGGTCTGGCTCTCGAACTTGAAGCCCTTGGCCTGCAGCTCGGCACGCAACTCGTCGTGGTTCTCGATGATGCCGTTGTGCACCAGCGCGATCCGGGCCACGCCATTGGCGCCGTTGGAGAAATGCGGGTGGGCGTTGTGCACCGCCGGCGCCCCGTGCGTGGCCCAGCGGGTGTGGGCAATGCCGGTGCCGGCCTGCACCTCTTCCTGCAGCACCTGCGCCTCGAGTTCGGCCACGCGCGAGGTGCTGCGGGTGCGCCGCAGGCCGCCGGCCTGGTGCACCGCGACGCCGCAGCTGTCGTAGCCCCGGTATTCCAGGCGCTTCAGGCCCTCGACCAGGATCGGAACGATGTTGCGTGCGCTGACCGCGCCGACGATGCCACACATCTGGTTTGCCCCTTGGCGTTGAACGATGGGGCGGATGCTAGAGAGGCCCACCAGAAACAGGCGTGCAAATTTCTCCGGATTTTGAAATCCAATAACACCAAGATGTCGACTCGGCAAATACTTTCAAAATCTGTCGATTCATGAAATCATCGGATCATGATCGATCTGGACGCCCTTGATCGCCGGCTGCTGGACCTGTTGCAGTCGGATGCCTCGCTGTCGAATCAGGCGCTGGCCGAGGCCGCGCATGCTTCGCCCGCCACCACGCTGCGCCGCGTGCGCCGGCTGCTCGACAGCGGCGTCATCGAACGCCAGGTGGCCATCGTCTCGCCCCAGCAGGTGGCCGGACTGACCGCACTGGTCGAAGTCTCGCTCGATGCCCAGGGGGCCGAGCACCTGGCCGCCTTCGAGCAGCGCGCCGTGGCAGAGGCGCAGGTTCAGCAGTGCTATCGCGTCTCGCCCGGGCCGGACTTCATGCTGGTGGTGTGGGCGCCGGACATGAGCAGCTACCACGCGCTGGTGCAACGCCTGTTCACGCAGGACGCGAACGTCCGCAACGTGAAGGCCTTCTTCAGCGTCCACCGCGCCAAGTTCGAGCCGCGCGTCCAGTTGCCGGAACCGGCGTCCGCGCCCTAGAAACACCAAGGCGCCCTGCAGGGCGCCTGGCGTCGCGTGGCCTGGTCAGCCGAGCGGGCGACGCCGCCGGGCCGCCCAGCCCACCATGGCCAGGCCCACCGCCATCAGTGCATAGGTGCCGGGCTCGGGAATCGCGGCGGTGGCGGTGATCAGCACGTCGTCGACCTTCAGGGCCTTGAGCACGCCGTTGGTCGCGAAGCTGACGGTGTAGACACCGGCTGCGAGGTTGTTGACCGTCGCGCTGTAGTGCGAGGCCGCCGGGCTGCTGGGGCCCGGGTTGAAGACCAGGAACTGCGCCGGGGTGCCGGTCAGGTGCGGCAGGCTCAGCGTGCCCGAGGTTTCGAACTGCACGGTGCCGTTGTTGTCAGCCGGCACCTGGTACCAGAACTCGACCGTCAACGACTGCAGCGGCACGGCCGAGCTGAAGCTGAAGCTGGCGGTCTGGCCGACACCCTGCAGCGAGAGGAAGTCGTCACTCGACTGCGCATCGAACCAACCGCTGCTGAACGAGGTGCCGCCATCGAACGACTCGGTGTACGTGGTGACGTTGCCGTTGGCATTGACCACCACGGTGGCCTGCGCGGCCAGCGCGGCGGTGGCGAAGCCCGCGGCAAGGACAAGATGGCGAATCGTCACGTCGGGCTCCCCGGATCGGCCCGGTCACAAGCCGGCCCATGCTGAAGATGCGTATGTAGCAGCCCGTCCACGCTGCGTCCATCCCCATGAGCTTGGGGCAGGACGTGGAACAAACGGGCCCGCGCCTCAGTTCGCGACCAGCGCCAGGCCCTTCAGGTACTCGCCCTCGGGGAAACACAAGGTCGTCGGGTGGTCGGGCGCCGCCTCCAGCCGCTGCAGGATCACAGCATCCACCCCGGCATCGTGGCCGGCACCGGCGACGATCTTGTGGAACAGCTCGGCGCCGATGCCGCCCGAGCAGGAAAACGTCAGCAGCAGGCCGCCGGGCGCCAGCAGCTTCAGGCCCAGCCGGTTGATGTCCTTGTAGGCACGTGAGGCGCGCTCGGCATGGGCGGCGCTGGGCGCGAACTTCGGCGGGTCGAGCACGATGGCGTCGAAGCGCCGCCCTTCCTTCAGTGCCTGGCGCAGGAACTGGTTCACGTCGGCATCGGCAAAGGTCTGCTGTGCCGGGTCGAAGCCGTTGCGCTGCAGATTGGCGCGCGCCTGATCCAGTGCAGGCCCTGACGAATCGACGCTGCAGACTTCGCGCGCGCCGCCAGCCAGCGCCGCCACGCTGAAGCCGCCGGTGTAGCTGTAGCAGTTGAGCACGCGCTCGCAGCCGAACTGCCGCACCAGCTGGGCGAAGCGGTGGCGGTTGTCGCGCTGGTCGAGGTAGTAGCCGGTCTTGTGGCCGAGCGCCACATCGAGCCCCAGCGACAGGCCATGCTCGGTGATCGCCAGCTCGGTGGCGCCCTCGCCGCTGAGCCAGCCGGTGCGCGGCGGCAGCCCTTCGAGCCCGCGCACGCCGGAATCCGAGCGCTCGTACAGCCGCTGCAGCCCGGTGGCGGCGAGCAGCTGGCGCACCAGCACATCGCGCCAGCGTTCGATGCCGGCCGACAGGAACTGCGCGCTCAGGGTGTCGCCGTAGCGGTCGACGATCAGGCCGGGCAGGCCGTCGGCTTCGCCGTGGATCAGGCGCACGCCGTCGCTCTGGATGCCCAGGCGCGCCCGCAATGCCACGGCGCGTTCGACACGGCGGGCGAAGAAGGCCTCGTCGATGCGCTCGGCCTCGTCGAAGCTCCAGGCCCGCACGCGGATCTGCGAGCTGGGGCTGAACGCGGCCCAGGCCAGGAACTGGCCTTCGTGCGATTCGACGCGCACGGTTTCGCCGGCATCGCCACCGCCCTTGGCGATGCTGCCCTGGAACACCCAGGGATGGCGGCGCAGCAGCGAGCGCTCCTTGCCCTCGCGCAATCGGATGATCTTCATGTCGTTGTCTTGGCGGGCTTGGCCCTGGCGCGCGGATGCGCCGCGTCGTAGACCTTGGCCAGGTGCTGGAAGTCGAGCTTGGTGTAGACCTGCGTCGTCGCGATGTTGGCGTGACCCAGCAGCTCCTGCACCGCGCGCAGGTCGCCGCTGGACTGCAGCAGGTGCGAGGCAAAGCTGTGGCGCAGCATGTGCGGGTGCACCCGCGCCGGCAGGCCCGCTGCCAGCGACAAGGCCTGCAGCCGCGAACGCACCTGGCTGGCCGACAGCCGCGTGCCACGCTGGCTGACGAAGAGCGCCGGCTCGCCGGCCTGCGCCAGTTGCCCGCGGCAGGCCAGCCAGGCCGACAAGGCCTGCAGCGCCGCACGGCCCACCGGCACGCTGCGCCGCTTGCTGCCCTTGCCCAGCACATGGGCGCTGGCGTCGGCCGCGTCGATCCAGCCCGCGGCGTCAGGGCCGGCCTGCAGGTCCAGCGCCACCAGCTCGCCGATGCGCAGCCCGCAGCCATAGAGCAGCTCGACGATGCAGTGGTCGCGTGCCTGCAGCAGTGGCGCCAGTGCGCTGTCGTTCGCGGCGGCGCCGGCCCCCGCTTCCATCAAGGCCACCGCCTGGTCGACCGGTAGCGCCTTGGGCAGGTTTTGCGGCGCCTTCGGCGGCCGCAGGCCATCGACCGGGTTGCTCGCCACCAGGCGCTCGCGGCCCCAGTAGCGGTACAACCCGCGCCAGGCCGCCAGCGTCAGCGCAATGCTGCGCGGCCCGAGGCCGCGTTCGCGCAGCCGGGCCACCCAGCGCCGCAGATGGTGGGGCTGCGCCGCCGGCAAGGGCACGCGATCGGCCGTGGCCTGGGCCTGCAGGCCGCCCAGCGCCTCGGTGTACAGCGCCAGCGTGCGCGCCGCCAGCCGCCGCTCGACGCGCAGGTGCTGCAGGAAGGCCGCGATGCCTTCGTCCAGCACCGGCGCTGCGGCGGCCTGCATGCTCAGCCTTGCGGCGGCAGCAGGCGCGCGAGGCCGGCGCTGGCGATCTCGCCGATGCGCTGCAGGAACTCGGTGCCCATCGCGGTGGTGTAGCGCGTCGGGTCCGGCGAGCCCAGCACCAGCAGGCCGAAGGCTTCGTCGCGGCCGGGGCGGTACAGCGGGATCAGCGCGATCGACATCACGGTGGCCGTGTCGCCCAGCCAGGCGCTGGCCTCGAAGCCGGAATTCAGGCCGCAGTACGGCAGCACCAGGCTGGAGCTGAAGTTGCGCACGTCGTCGGACACCGGCGCGGCAAACGGCAGCGCCGCATGCGCCGCATCGACACCCCACAGCCGCAGCGCCGCCATCGGCACCAGGAACTCGTGCTTCAGCGTGCTCACCAGCACATCGGGCAGCGCCGCGGCGCTCGGCGCCAGCAGGATCGAGCGCGTCCAGCGGTGCAGCCGGTCGGCGATGGCCACGTTCTCCTGGCCATGGCGGATCATCTCCATGATCTTCTGCTCGAGGCCGCGCACCTTCTCGCGCAGCATCTCCATCTGCCGCTCCTGCAGCGACACGGCGCGCTGGCCGTGCGGGCTGGTCAGCTGGATGGTCGACAGCAGCTCGGCATGGCGCTCGAAGAAGCCCGGCGTGTTGGCCAGGTAGTTGGCGATGTCGCCTTCGGTGATCGCGCCTTCGAGGCTCATAGCTGGATTTCTCCTTGGTACACGGTCTCGGCCGGGCCTGTCATCAGCACGTGGGCCTGGTCGTCGGGCCATTCGATCGTCAGCACGCCGCCGCGGGCCTGCACGTCGACGCGCCGGTCGAGCCAGCCGAGCCGGATGCCCGCCACCACCGCCGCGCAGGCGCCGGTGCCGCAGGCCAGCGTCTCGCCGGCATCGCGCTCGAACACACGCAGCGCGATCTGGCTGCGCGACAGCACCTGCATGAAACCGGCGTTCACCTTGCGTGGGAAGCGGGCGTGCGCCTCGATGCGCGCGCCGAGCTCGAGCACCGGCGCCTCGCGCACGTCGGCCACGCGCTGCACCGCATGCGGATTGCCCATCGAGAGCACGGCCACCTCGACCCGCCGGCCTTCGCCCAGCTCCAGCGGCCAGAACTCGAAGTTGCCTTCACGCCGGGGCACGAGGCCGCTCGCATTGAACGGTAGGCGATCATGCTCGAAGATCGGCCGGTTCATGTCTACCGTCACCCGGCCGTCGTCCTGCAGCTGCAGCTCGAGCAGGTTGTTGACGGTCTCCACGCGGATGCGCTTGCGGTCGGTGAGCCCGCGCTCATGCACGAAGCGCACGAAGCAGCGCGCCCCGTTGCCGCAGTGCTCGACCTCGTCACCGGTGTTGTTGAAGATGCGGTAGCGGAAGTCCACGCCCTCGGTGCGACTCGGCTCGACGATCAGGATCTGGTCCGCGCCGACACCGAAGCGCCGGTCGCCCAGCCGGCGCAGCTGCTCCGGCTGCAGGTCGATGGGCGTGCGCGTGCCGTCGAGCACAACGAAGTCGTTGCCCGCGCCGTGCATCTTGGTGAAATGCAAATTCATGGGGACCGATTATCGTCCCCGCCCCGCACGCTCGGCAGCCGCACCGTCAATACAGCGGCGCCTCGCCCTCGGGCCGGGTCTTGAAGCGACGGTGCACCCACAGGTATTGCGCGGGATTGCGGCGCACCTCATCGGCGATCCAGCGGTTCATCCGCGCGCTGGCGGTTTCGTCGTCCTCGTTGCCGGGGAAGTCGTCCCAGGGCGGAAGAAAGCGCACGCGGTAGCCCTGGCCGCCCGGCAGCAGCTCGGCCAGCACCGGTTGCACCGTCATGCCCAGCGAGCGGGCCATGCGCGCCGGCGCCAGCAAGGTGGCGGCCGGCACCCCGAAGAAGGGCACGAAGGCTGCGTCCTTGGTGCCGAAATCCATGTCCGGCAGGTTGAAGAAGGCGTGGCCCCGCTTGACCGCGCGCACCAGCGGCAGCGCCGTCTCGTGGCGCGAGAACACCTGGCCCTGGTCGTAGCGCAGCCGGCCCTTGCGCATGGCCGAATCGAACACCGGGTTGCTCTGCGCCTGGTAGATCGAGGCCACCAGCTTGCGCTGAAACAGCTGGGTCGACGCGCCCGCCACGTCCAGCGCCACGAAATGCGGCACCAGCCACATCACCGGCTTGTCGCTGCGCTCGGCCAGGCCGATATCGCCCTCGACCCGGATCAGCCGCTTCAGGCGCTCGGCCGGGGCCCACCACAGCAGGCCGCGCTCGACCAGGCTGCGGCCCAGCCACTGGAAATGCTCGCGCACCAGCGCCTGGCGCGCCGGGGCGTCGAGCTCGGGCAGGCACAGCTCGACATTGCGCAGCGCCACCTTGCGCCGCGAGCCCGCCAGCACGAACAGCAGCCGGCCGATGCCGCGCCCCAGCGCGGCCTGCAGGCCCAGCGGCAACCAGTGCACCAGCCACAACACGCCCAGCAGCAACCGGGCCAGCAGGTTCTTCATGCAGGCGCCTGCTCCAGCCCCGCCGCGTCGGCCCGCCGCGGCTGCTTGTAGCGGTGATAACCCCACAGGTACTGGTCAGGCGCCTCGCGGATCAGGCGCTCCATGTCCTGGTTGATCGCGGTGGCGCAGGCCAGTTGCAGCGCGTCGGCGTCCGCGGCCTCGGCGGGCAGCGGCTGGGGCGCCCGCACATGCATCACATAGCCGGCCCCGCGCGGCAGGCGTTCGGCCCACACCATGAGCAGCGCCGCACCGGTCTGCTGCACCAGGCGCGCGGCCAGGGTCATCGTGTAGGCCGGCCGGCCGAAGAACGGCGCCCACACGCCCATGCCCTCGGGCGGCACCTGGTCGGGCAGCAGGCCGACGGACTCGCCGCGGCGCAGCGCGCGGATCATCTGTCGCACGCCGCCCAGGGCGGCCGGCACGGTGTCCAGCCCGGGGCGCCGGCGCGCGCCTTCCTCGATGTCGCGCAGCCAGGCCTGCCGCGCCGGGCGGTACATCACCGTGAGCTTCATGCGCTGACCGTAGCGCTCGATGGTGGCCTGGGCGGTCACCTCCCAGCAGCCCAGGTGGGGCGTCAGGAACACCAGCCCGCGGCCGGCGTCGAGCGCGGCGTCGATCAGCGCGGCATCGCCGCCCCAGCGCACCAGCCCGCCCAGTGGCTGGTCCTGCGGCCGCAGCCACAGGCGCGGCAGTTCGGCCACCATGCGGCCGCCCTCGGCAATGGCGCGGTGGCGCTGGGCCGCGCTGAGCCCCGCCAGGTCGGCATTGCCGCGCAGCCGCCGGCGATAGCTGCCCGAGACCAGGTACACCAGCCAGCCGAGCAAAGCGCCCCAGGCGTGAAGAGTTGCCAGGGATCGGCGCGCGAGCCATCGCATCAAGGTCAACATGCGCTTCGTATAATTCGGGCGTCGCCGAGTTAAAGGACAACTTGCGGGGCGATACGCGGAAGCAGCTTCCGCACGGGTCTGGCAACAGGCCCGCCAAATACCGCTAAAGCGTTCGCCGCATACACCCCACCGGGCCCGGCGAGCGGGTTTCAACTGGCTCAGGAGTGTATTGAGGTGGCGAACGACTTTCTTTTCACCTCGGAATCCGTCTCTGAAGGTCACCCCGACAAGGTGGCCGACCAGATCTCGGACGCCATCCTCGACGCGATCTTCGCGCAGGACCCCCGCAGCCGCGTGGCCGCGGAAACGCTGTGCAACACCGGCCTGGTGGTGC
>CAZXLI010000323.1:0-7661 GCA_964641795.1 uncultured Bordetella sp.
TGGCGACCACACCGGCTACTACAACGAGCAGGACTGGTTCCCGGTCTTTCGTGTCGACCGCCTGACCCACCGCCGCGATCCGATCTACCACTCCACCTACACCGGCAAGCCGCCGGACGAACCCGCGGTGCTGGGCGTGGCGCTGAACGAGGTCTTCGTGCCGATCCTGCAACGCCAGTTTCCGGAGATTGTCGACTTCTACCTGCCGCCCGAAGGCTGCAGCTACCGCATGGCGGTGATCTCGATGCGCAAGGCCTATGCCGGGCACGCCAAGCGTCTGATGTTCGGGCTCTGGAGTTTCCTGCGGCAGTTCATGTACACCAAGTTCATCGTCGTCACCGATGCCGACGTGAACATCCGCGACTGGAAAGAGGTGGTGTGGGCAATCACCACGCGCATGGACCCCGTGCGCGACACCACATTGGTGAGCGAGACCCCGATCGACTACCTCGACTTCGCGTCGCCCGTCAGCGGGCTGGGCGGCAAGATGGGCCTGGATGCGACCAACAAGTGGCCAGGTGAGACGCAGCGTGAATGGGGTCGACCGATCAGGATGACCCCTGAGGCGGAACATCGAGCGCAGGCCTTGTACGAACGCTTGATGGGGGTTGATCGCTCAGGCACCCTGTAGAGCAGGGCTTTCTGCGCAGGGTCAAGTCAAGCGCGGAAATCCCGGCTTGAAAGGCTGCTGCGGCTGGACTATCTTTGAGTCGCCTTCTGATGAAGGTAACACCCGTTGCGCAGTCTCTGCGCTACAGGGGCCCTGGACCCATTTCCTCCGGAGCTCCACACGGTGGCTGGTGGCCACCCACCCCTCTGTGCCGCAAGGTCCGGAGGGGTTTGACTTTTCAGGCCCCGAAAAGCCGTCCCAGCAGTTCGCGCAGGACCAGGCGTACCTGGGCGAATCCTTCCTGGCTGGGTAGCCAGTTCAGCGGCGGCCGGCCGGGAGAAACAGCCAGCCCCATCGGCGCAGGAATGATCTGTAGCGTCTGCTGATTGCGCCTTGCCGCCTCCTGGAAGGCGCGCAAGGCTCTTGGCATGTGCCAGCCGTGGGTCACCAAGACGATATCGGTGATGCCCTGGTCGGCCAGCATCGTCAAGCTGGCACTGGCGTTTTCGCGCGTGTCACGCGACGTGTTCTCGATCCAGCGCAGGCGTCGACCGTAGTCGCGCTCGGCAATGCGCGCCGCAATGTCGGCTTCAGCCAGGCCCGCGGACTGGGCCAATCCAGTGCCCCCGGAAAACATCACCGGGGCATTGAGGCGTTTCGCCAACCACAGGCCGTAGTGCAGCCGCTGCATCGATCGCGCAGACAGATGGGCCTCGCCGTATTCGGGCGCTAGCGATTCACGGCCGCCGCCCAGGATCAGCACCACCGGCCTGCTGCGGGTGGCCGGTTCCTGGCGGATGGCGTTGATCCGGGCTTCGCTCAGCGCGGCGGGCGGCCGCAGCAGCCAGCGCTCGAGCGCGCCACCGACCGCGGCACAAGAGGTCAGCCAGAGCAGCAGCACGCTCATCAGCAGCAGGACGGTGCCGAAGGACCGGCGCCGGCCCGCCGCCAGCAGGCGCGCCGCGACCAGCACCAGCATCAGCAACGGCACCGGCGGCAACAGCAACGCGGTGAGCACTGGCTTGAGGTCGGACAGCCCCAGCGTGACCAACAGACTGTCCACCGCAACGTCCTCCAACGACTCGTCGTGTCAAGTCGCGCGAATTGTGACGCCATCACGTACCGGTCCTGTAAGCATTTCGCCGGCCAGCCGACAATTCGGCATCCATGACTTTTCAGGGAAGCCGGGATGTCGATTCAAACCATCACGTTGGGCGGCGGATGTTTCTGGTGCCTGGAGGCGGTGTACGAAGAGGTCGACGGCGTGGTGGCCGTGGAGTCGGGCTACAGCAACGGCCAGGTCGCCAAGCCCACTTATGAGCAGGTGTGCGCCGGCGATACCGGCTGCGCCGAGGTGGTGCGGGTGCAGTTCGACGATGCCCGCATCAGCTTGCGCGAGATCCTCGAGATCTTCTTCGTGATCCACGACCCGACGACGCTGAATCGGCAGGGCAACGATGTCGGCACCCAGTACCGCTCGGGCATCTATTGGCACACGGCCGACCAGCAGGACGTGGCGCGCGAGGTGCTGGCCGAGGTGAACGCGGCCAATGGCGGGCGGACGGTGACCGAGTTGCTGCCCGAAGCCAGCTACAGCCGTGCGGAGGACTACCACCAGCATTACTTCGCCAACCATCCCGGCCAGGGCTACTGTGCGTTCGTCGTCGCGCCGAAGGTCGACAAGTTCCGCCGCACCTTCGCCGCTCGGGTCAAGCGCTGAGTCTGGCTCGCAACCCTCGGCGTTACACTGGATTCGATGCATGCGTAGCCGCAGGCGACACAATTTTCTCTGGGTGGTCGATGGAGCAAGTGTGGCGCCAGGCGCCGATGCCGGCCGTGCGCGTGCGCACCGGCGCAGGTTGGTTGCGCCATGAGCTGAACGACGCCGCGCAGCAATGGCAGCGCGACAGCGGCCTGGGCGCTGCGGACGTTGCGTCACTGGTCGACAGCCTCGACATCCCGGGCGACACCGATCGCCTGCTCGGGCCGGGCAACCGGCGCGTACGCTGCCGGGTCGTGGCCCTGGACGATGGCCGCCTCATCTGGCTGCAGCCCGATATCGTTCCACAGGCGCAGTGGGACGACGACCGTGCGTTGATCGAGCGTGCGCTGTACATGTCGGACGTCTCGGTGTGGTGGGTGGACGCGGACATGCGGCGCATCCACTTTGTCCGCCGTGGTCCGGGTTCGCTGGGATCGACGGGCGACAGCGCCAGCGTGCCGCTGGCAGACCACCGGGCGCAGATGCATCCGGACGACGTCGAAGGCATCGCGCTGGCGGCGCGCCAGGCCCTTTCGGGCGACGATCGGGTGGCCGATGCCATGGTGCGCTACGCCTTGCCCGCGGGCGGCTGGCGCACGCTGCTGACCCGTCGGGTGGCCCACCGCGATGCACAGGGCAAACTGCTCGGATTGCTCGGTGTGTCGATCGATCTGAGCGACCTGGTTGCCGAGCGTGAGCGCAGCACGCGGCTGTCCGAGCGGATGCGCCTGGCGGCTGAAACCATCGGGCTGGGCTTCTGGTCGCGCAACGTCGACACCGGCGTCGGGGAGTGGGACGACCAGATGTACCGCTTGCATCACCGCCGGCCCGAAGAAGGCCCGCCCAGCTTCGAGGAATGGGTGACACGCCACGTGCATCCGCTGGACCGCGACTGGATGCGCGAGCGGCAGCTGCTGTCGACGGCCAGCTGGCCGCGTGTCGACGACGTGGTGTTCCGCATTCCCGTGCCGGGCAGCGACGCCATGCGCTGGATTCACGCCCGTTCGCGCCAGCTGATGCAGGACGGCCAGCGCATGATGGTGGGTGTGCATGTCGATGTCACCGAGCAGGAGGTGACACGCCTGGCGCTCGAGCGCGAGCGCGAGCGCATCGGCTTCGTGCTCGAGGCGGCAGGGGTGGGTGTCTGGGAGCGCCGCCTCGATGGCGGCAACTCCTATCTCAGTGATGTGGGCTACCGCTTGCGCGGCCGCGAACCGTCACGCCTGCCGGTCGAGGACGTGATGGCCGAATCGACCGACCCGCTGGACCGCCAGGCCTACGACGATGCCCTGCAGCGGCACGTCGAGCAGGGGGACACCTTCCGCCAGGAATACCGTGTGCGTTGGCCGAACGGCGAGCAGCGCTGGCTGGCCGCATTCGGTCGCGCCGTGCGAGATGCCGCGGGCAGGGCCAGCTATGTCGCGGGTGTTGACATCGATGTCACCGAGCGGCGCCTGGCCGAGGCGCTCGCGCGGGAGACGCAACGTGCCGAGCAGGTGAGTCGCGCCAAGACGGAGTTTCTCGCGCGCATGAGCCACGAACTGCGCACACCGCTGAACGCCGTGCTGGGCTTCGGTCAGTTGCTGCTGCATGACGACGAAGAAGCGCCGAGCCCACGCCAGCGCGAGCGCCTGGTGCGCATCGAGGCAGCCGCGCGCAAGCTGCTGTCGATGATCGAGGAGGTGCTCGAGCTCACGGGCGATTCGGAGGGGCATGCCGCGCTGGTGCTGGAACCGGTGGCCTTGGACGAGGTGGCCGCGGATGCGATGTCACAGGCCGAGTCCGCTGCGCGCGAAGCCCGTGTGGACTTGCGCTGGCATGTTCGCCCCTTGCCGGGCCAGGTGCTGAGTGACCGCCTGCGCCTCACCCGCGTCCTTGGCCGGTTGCTCGATAACGCGATTCGCTACAACTGGTCCGGCGGCCATGTCGAGATCGACAGCTGGGCCGAGAGCCGTGCGGGTGCAGCGGGATGGGTGATCGCGGTGCGCGACAGCGGGCGTGGCATGAGTGCGGAGCAGCTTCGCGCCGCGTTCGAGCCTTTCCAGCGCCTGGGCGTCGAGGCCGAGGCAATCGACGGGCCCGGGATCGGCCTGACACTGGTGCGCCGCCATGTTGCACGGTTGAAGGGCGAGGTCGACGTCGACAGCCGGCCCGGGCAGGGCAGCGAGTTTCGTGTCTGGCTGCCGCAGGCGCCGCTGCCAGCGCTGGCGCCACCCCCAGGCGCCGAGGCGCCCGACAGTACGGCGCATGTGTTGCGGCTCATGTGCGTGGAGGACAACCCGGTCAATCTGCTGTTGCTGCGCGAAGTGTTCGGCATGCGTCCCGAACTGCGTGTGCAGCTGTGCGAGGACGCGGCCAGCGCCTTGGCCAGTGCCGCCCAGTTCGATCCTGATGTGGTGCTGCTCGACCTTCAACTGCCGGATCTTCCCGGCACCGAAGTGATGCGGCGACTGCGGGCCGACACGCGCCACGCGCATTGCCGCTTCATCGCACTGTCGGCCAACGCCATGCCCGACGATGTCAAGGCGGCACGCGACGCCGGATTCGACGACTACTGGACCAAGCCGATCGACGTGCGCCGCTTCCTCGCGTCGATTGACGCGTTGGTGCCGCAGGCCGAGCGCGGCTGACACGCCGCGCGGATTCAGGGCGCCAGTCGTTCTCGCACCCACTTCCCTTCGTCGAGCCGGTAGCGCAGACGATCGTGCAGCCGGCTGCGGCGCCCCTGCCAGAACTCCCAGCGGTCCGGTACCAGGCGAAAGCCGCCCCAGTGCGGCGGCCGGGGCGGCGACAGTGCGAACTGCGCGGCGTAGCGCGCCGCGTTGGCCACCAGCACCGCCCGCGAGCCAATGACCTGGCTCTGCGGCGAGGCCCAGGCGCCAATGCGCGAATCCAGCGGGCGCGATGCGAAGTACGCGTCGGCCTCCTCGCCGCCGAAGGTCTGCACCATGCCCTCGATGCGCACCACGCGCTCCAGTTCGACCCAATGGAACTGCAGCGCGGCCGCCGGATGCGCGGCAATCTCGCGGCCCTTGCGGCTTTCGAAGTTCGAGTACCAGACGATGCCGCGCTCGTCATAACCCTTGATCAGCACGACACGTGTCGAAGGCCGGCCATCGGCGCCCACGGTGGCCAGCGTCATCGCATTCGGCTCCGGCACCTGAGCGTCGATGGCCTGCTGCAGCCACAGCGAAAACTGCCGCAGCGGCAGCGCCTCGGAAGCCGATTCATCGAGTTCGGCACGCTCGTAGCTCTTGCGCAGGCTGGCGATCTGTTGGCTGTCCATGGCGGGCAGTATGCCGTGCGCACCGGCGCCGACGGAGGGCGGAAGACCAGGCGTTCAGGGTCTGTACCGTGTATCGGGCCTTTCCCTAAGTGGAAGGCCTTAAGTGATCCTCCGACTGTCGAAGGGCCCTGGCCGACCTCATGCTTGAGCACGACCATGAAATTGCAACCTGTCGTCATCGTCCTCGCCGCTGGCCGAGGCAGCCGGTTTCGCGGAGCCGGGCACAAGCTCGAGCAAGGCCTCGGCGACCAGAGTGTGCTGGGGCAGACGATTGCGCATGCCATCGAAAGCGGCCTGCCCGTGGTGGTGGTGACCACCGCGCCATTGGCGACCGAGGCCGCGCGCTGGGTGGCACGACGCGATGTGATCGTGCTGCCGGAGGTCGGCAGCGGCGGGCCGGCCGGGTTGGGCATGGGTTATTCGATCGCGGCAGGCGTCACGGCCCGGCCGCATGTGCCCGGCTGGCTGGTGCTGCCCGGCGACATGCCGATGGTCAGCCCGGGCACGCTGTGCAAGGTGGCAGCGCTGCTGGGGCAGCATCCGGTGGTGTTTGCCCAGTACCACGGGCGGCGCGGCCATCCGGTCGGATTTGCTGCCGAGTTGTTTTCCGACCTGGTGCAACTCAGCGGTGACGAAGGTGCACGGCGGGTGGTGGCGCGCTACCCGTCGTTCGGCCTGGAGGTGGATGATCCAGGCGTGCTGGTGGATGTGGACACCGAGGCCGACCTGGCCGCGGTGCGCTCCGGCAATACCGTGCCCGGCGCGCTGCGCAGCGCCGGGGCGCCCTGATTCACGCCAGCAGGCCCTGGCGCTGCGCCAGGCTGACCAGGCGCTCGATTTCGCGGTCGCGTACCTGCTGGGTGCGCAGCGCGTGTGCCGTCTGAACCAGGTAGTCCAGCGTGCTGCCATAACGGCCCCGCGCGTGGCGCAGGATATGCAGCATCTGCGCATCATCGATGCGGCCGGTGAAGTTGGGGCTGCGGCGGCTCAAGGTGAAGGCCAGCGCTTTCACCGCGCCTTGCGCCGTGTGGCACTGCAGCCAGCGCGGGTCGTAGACGCCGGTGGGCATCTCGCGCAACCACAGGCGCGTCAACTCCTCGTCGGCCCGCTCGCGCGGAATGCGGAACACCACGCCGCGGCACATGCCGCCCGAGACCAGCGCGAAGACCAGTCCGGGCTGCTCGGGCGAGCCGCGGTTCACGCGCGAGCGCATCTTGAACGCGCGATGCCAGCCGCGCACCCAGGCGCTGCGGCGCTCGGCGGCGTCGAATTCGGGGCGCCAGATCAAGGAGGCATAGCCGAAGACCCAAAGGTCCTCTGCAGCACCCCACTCGGCGCGGGTACGTTCGAGCAACGGAATCGGGTCGCGCAGGGGCTTGAGCATGATGACCGGTTGCAAGCATGCCAGAAGCTGCCTGTCGTCCGCTTCTCCACACGCGGTCATGTAATTTGATTACCTGATTTCAGAAGTATGGGTTACCATCCTGCCATGAAGACACGCATCGCCGACATCACCGCGCGCATCCGCGAGCGCAGCGCAGGCTCGCGGCGCGACTACCTGGCCCGCATCGACGCCCTGGCGCAGCGTCCTGCCGGCAGCCAACGCATGGGCTGTGCCAACGTGGCGCATGCGTTCGCGGCGATGCCGGGAGACGAGCGCTTGCGCGTCGTTGCCGAGCGCGCGCCCAACCTGGCGGTGGTGACGGCCTACAACGACATGCTGTCGGCCCACCAGCCGTATGAAAGCTATCCCTCGCTGATCCGCGACGAGGCGCGGCGCCTCGGTGCCACCGCGCAGGTGGCCGGTGGCGTGCCGGCGATGTGCGATGGCGTGACGCAGGGCCTGCCGGGCATGGAGATGTCGCTGTTCTCGCGCGACACCATCGCCATGGCCACCGCGATCGCGCTGACCCACGATGTCTTCGACGGCGCGCTGTTGCTCGGCATCTGCGACAAGATCGTGCCCGGCCTGCTGATCGGCGCGCTGCATTTCGGATACCTCC
>CAZXLI010000324.1:0-7635 GCA_964641795.1 uncultured Bordetella sp.
TGGCGGGGCATCGCGCTTCTTGCTGCGCATAACCGCGGACTGGCCTAAATAGGCGCCGGCCGAGCGCAGGCGGGCATGGCCCGCGATGCGGGCCACGCGCAGCCGCGCCTGGCGGTCGAGGTCCTGATCGACCAGCCCACCGCCACGCACTGGCGCGGGCGTGCCCGTCGTGTCCTGGTACTGGCCTTGAAGGTGGTCGTGCCGCGCCCCGTGCCCGGTAGTGCCGCTCTCGCGCTTCGTGAGGCCGAACTTGCGCAGCGCATAGTCCAGGCGACGGAGGTTGGACTTCAGGTCCCGATCCGGCGCTCCCATGTGTGCGTCATGGCCGCTGACCACGCTGCGGGCATGCGCGATGGCCGACTGCTGCTCCTCGGTGGCCAGCGGCAGCCAGCGCGCGCGGCCTCCCTTGCCCTTCGTCCACAGATACCGATCCGCCTCCCGTTGCTCGTCGGGCAGGCCTGTCTCCTCGAACGGATGCACGTGGGCGTAGGGGCGGCACATCACCGACTCCTTGCGCCGCAGGCCGACCTTTACCATCAGGCGCATCGACGCGCCGATGCGGGCATCGTAGGCAGAGACCTGGGCCAGCAAGGCCTCCACGTCGATGCCGTTGCCGCTCCAGCTCTTGTCGCGCTGGGCGTTCTCGTGGCGCTCGTACTCGTCAGGCGTCAGGCCGTAGTGCTCGGGCCCGCGGATGAAGCCCGGCTTGTTGAGCCACATCGCCAGGCCGCGCAGGAAGCTCAGGTAGGTCTGGATCGTCCCCGGCGAAAGCTTCCGGCGCTGCCAGACCTTCACCATCGCCTGGACATGCCGCTGGCCGAGGTTGCGAGGATCGGGCGCCAGCTTGAAGCCGGCGTCGGTGTGCAGCTCGCGGAAGAAGCGTCGCAGGAAGTGGGCGCGCTCGTAGCGCGTCTTGTGCGAGACGGTCTTCTCCAGCGCGGTGTGCAGCGGGTTGAACAGCTCGATCAGCACGTCCACTACACGGTTCACGGGCGTCCTGCCCGGCGGGTACATGTCCAGCACCTGCTGGGGCGACTTGCCGGCCCAGTTCTGGCGGCGCGGCGAGTCCTGGCCGTGCAGGCGGCCTGGGCTGGCCGAGGTCATCGCGGTGGTCCTGGGAGGTCGGGTGGATGAGGAGGGCAGGGCGGAGCCATCGCGCGGGTCGTTGCGGCGGTCGTTGCGGGAGAGAGGTGCCTGCCGGCGGCGGCGCGAGGGTTCTTCACGGCGGATGCGGGACATGGTGGGCTTTCTGCGAGATGGCGGACTGCCCGAACAGCGCGCCGGTGGATGAACGGTCGGGAGGACCGGAGTTGGAGGAATCCATCTGGACATCCCACGGGGCCGATTCCTGGCAAGCCCACGGCGATGGAGATCGTGTGCAACGTCGGTGCGGCGGTCGATCCCTGCAGCGCCACACCCACCCATGGCTTTGCTGGTCCGGGCTCCTCGTGGTCTTTGTCGAGGGGCCTGGGTCAGCTCGGTCAACCTTAAAAATGGAACACGTTGATCCAGGCCGTCTGCGCATTTCTGCGACGCGACGACAGGGGTGATGTCCACCCCGCTCGGGGCTGGGTGCGACATCGACGCCAGGGTCGAGCCCTGGGTCATTCGGTGGATCAGGCCTGGTGTGCAGCGCCGGCCACTCGCATGGGTCCACCCCTGACCGAGAGTCCAGGGCGGTGTCGAGTTGATGAGCGAGGGTCGTGCGGGGAGCCTCATGGAGGCCATCACCCCGCGCGATGCGCGTCATGCGCGCGTGCTCAAGGGCTGGCGGGAACGGTGCGCGGCATCAGGTGCCGCCACGGGGTTCTGCTGCGCCGGTGCGCTTCTGGAGCGCCCAGCCGTCATCGCGGGGATGCGGCTGGCAAGGACCGGGCAGGTCACTGCTGGGGTGGATGACTCGGCACGCTCGCGGCGTCGATCCTTCTGGAGGTCGAGGCCGGTCGCGCCACCCGTTCAGGACGGGAACTTCGGTTGAAGGCACGAGGCAGGTAACGACTGCGACGCCTGCAATGCTCCACGGGGAGCGGGCCAGGAGCCCTCGGGAGCCCACAGTGGAAACCGCGACGCCATCCACGGTCAAGGCCGCATTCGCAGCGTCCGCCGCAAGACCCCTGATCAGGCGGCCCTTGGGGCAGGCAGTTGACGGCATGCGATTCGGCGGCAGGGCCCGTCTAGCGTCGCAATGGCCCGGATCGCCAGCAATGGCGCGGGGTTGACAGGCAAGGCTGCCGCCTCAGGTACCTCGCGAGGGCCGTCGGTCTGGCTGGCGCGTCCGCACCCTGTCCGTGCGCGCCGAACTGGACAGGGGTTGAAAGGCCCGCGCGAGGTGAGACCGTGGTGACAGAAGTGCGCCCTGCGTACAGGCTCATGGCGAGCCGCGGGGCGCCTTCTGTCGCTGCGATGCAGTTCCGCTGATCCTGCATTGGCACTGAAGTCGAAAGACGCGCCGATTCGAGGCCATTGAGCGTGGAGAACGCGGTCTGGTGCGGTGACGCTGATCAGCCTTTCAAGGCAGTCAACTGCGCCAAGGAGCAACTGCATGGAATTCATCGTCAGAGCCGTGGATGTCGGATCGGGCAACACGAAATTCGTCACCGGCATCTCGGGAGCCGACATCCGATGTGCCAGCTTCCCCTCGGTCGCTTATCCGTCGAGCGCCGACACGTCGGCCATGCCTGCAGCGGAGAAGCGCAAGACGGTCTGCATCCCTGTCGGCTCCTTGTTCTATGAGGTGGGTCCGGACATTCACCTGGCCGCGGACACGTTCCGCGCGAAGCAGCTGCACGACGAGTACACCGAGTCGCCGGAGTACATGGCGCTGCTGCGCGGGGCGCTGTCGATGATGAAGGTGCCGCACATCGACCTGCTCGTCGTCGGGCTGCCCGTCGCGCTGCTGGCACTGAAGAAGGCGGCACTCGAGAAGGCGATGACGGGCAGCCACGAGATTGCGGCGGGACGGACCATCACGGTCCGCAAGGCATTGGCGGTGGCGCAGCCGCAGGGTGCGCTCGTCCACTACGCGGCCGAGCACGAGAAGATGGCCTCGATCGGCACGGAGCAGAGCCTGGTCATCGACCCGGGATCGAGGACCTTCGACTGGCTGGTCTGCCGCGGCATGCGGCTGGTCCAGAAGCAGTCGCACTCGATCAACCGGGGAATGTCCGATGTGCTGCGGCTGATGGCGGCCGAGATCTCGAAGGACATCGGGACACCCTACCGCGACTACGACGCCATCGACCTCGCCCTGCGGACCGGCAAGGCACCGGTCATCTTCCAAAAACCGTACGACATGAAGCGGCACCTGCCCATCGCCGAGAGCGTTGCACAGCAGGCCGTGTCGACGATGCGCCAGTGGATCGAGACGCCCGAGAGCCTGCAGAACATCATCCTCGTCGGCGGCGGCGCGTTCCTCTTCAAGAAGGCCGTCAAGGCAGCCTTCCCCAAGCACCGGATCCACGAGGTGAAGGAGCCCCTGTACGCGAACGTGAGGGGCTTCCAGCTGGCCGGGCAGAACTACGCGATGACGTCGCTCGCGACGCCGGCGCCTTCGGATCGTGCACCAGGGGGTGGTGCATGAGCGCGCAGGAACGCGGAGCCCTTCGACCGATCCGGCTGGTGTTCGAGCTCTCGCGCGAGGAGAACCCGCGCCTGTTCGATGAACTGAGCCAATTTCGGCAGGGGCGAAAGCGGGTCAACCGTCTGCGCCTGCTGGCCTACGACGGTCTGCTGGCGCAGCACGGCGTGTTTGCGATGGCTAGCCTGAAGACGCCCGACACGTTCAAGGTCCCGAAGGAGTCTGACGTGCAGCAGGCCGCTGCGGTGACGAACGGGCTGTTCCAGCCTGCCATTCCGGAATGAAGGTCGACAAGCGTCGACGCCGGGCTGGACGCAGGTCGATAGTGGGTGGGAACCCGACCGAACGGGCGCTCAGCGCCTCCCGGCTGGCCGAGATGGGCTTCTGCGAGCGGTGGGTCGTCCTCGAGCAGCGGCATGGCCGGCCCCGTTCCAGACCGCTGCAAGCGGCCCGGGAGCGCGGGTTGGTGTGCCATGCGCGATTCGAACGTCAGGCAAGGCTGGCCATGGGTGTTGGCCATGTACCGTCACATGGGCTGAAAGGGCGTTGCTGCGTCGCGACCTTGGCCTTCGGCGAGGGATGGCAGACACAGAAACTCCGCCACTTCCGGGATGCCGTGCTGCGACGCCGAGGCTGGGGACGGTCGATCGTGTACCACTACTACCGCGCCGGTCCCCGCATCTGCGCGGTGCTTGAAGCGTCTCCGGCACTGCTCGGATGCATGCGATGGCTGCTCGGGCAGGCCGCTTGGCTGTGGAGGTGGTGGTCACGAGAGGCTGGACGATGAACATGATCGAAGTCGTACTGGCGATGATGATTCTTGCCGTCGCGATCGGCTTCGTCGGATGGGTCATCGCTGGCAGGCGCGCTGCGGCCGCGGAGCGTCGGCAGAGACCGGCGCGCCTACGGGATGCAGCGCTGGTCTTCGTCGAGAGGCAGTTCAGATCCTTGGGTCGCTGGCCGGTCATCGCACGCGTCGACAGGGTCTATCGGAAGCCATCGGGGATCCTGGTACTCGTGGAGTTGAAGACCCGTGCGAGCCCAGTGGTGACGCGTTCGGATGTCATCCAACTGTCGGCGCAGCGAATGGCGATGGAAGACGAACTGCACGCCACAGTCGCCGATGAGGCCTACGTGCTGATTCCTCGGGGGCATCGCGGCACCTCGCTGATTCCTCTGCCTGTCAACCTCATGGCCCGGGAGGAAGTCGAGGACCTGATGCGCCGACGTGATGCGTTGCTGCGTGGGCTGGTCGAGCCTCGTTGGCCCGCAAGCCAGCGGACTTGCCGTGCCTGCGGGTTTCGCGATCGATGTGGGCGGGCACCGTAGGTGGCGCCACGAAACTTCAGGCGAACGGCTCAGTGTTCGATGATCCGACGGGTCGCCTCATGGGACGACAAGCATTGGCCACCGGTGTGCGACGCGTGGCACCGGCGGCGAGTGCGGTAGAGGCGCAACATGCCCGATGCCGTTGCACGCCGGCGATGCCTGAACGAAGATGCGCACGTCGACGTACTTGAATGGAGAGCAGCATGGAGAGGCTCACGACCACAGTCTTCAACAGCGACGACGGCCAGGCCGTGCGCATTCCTGCAGAGTTCCGACTGGACGCTGACCATGTCAGCATCTCGCGTAGCAAGTCGGGCGATCTGGTGATCCATGCCTTGCAGGCCTCGCGCGGCGCTGCGCTGCTCGAGGCCCTGCGAGCCGTGGGCGAGGCGGACGTTGACTTGGTCGCAGCGTTGGGGGCTGAACAGCCCGGCCAACGACTCCTGAGGGGGTGCGAGGCTCTGTGATCTGCGTGCGTGAAGGCGCTTCAGCCGCTGATCACAGCACGCCCCGAAACCCGGCGAGGCCCTTCACCGTCTGGGTGAGGCCCTGCCGAAGCAGGATGTCCAGGTAGCGATCGACGTCGATCGGCGGGTTCTTCAACTGCTGTCGCTGCCGCTGTGCAGCGGCGACCACCGCGGCCGGGTCGAGATCGAAGAGGTTCTCTACGAACAGATCCGGGTGTTGGGCCTCCAGCCCGAACGCACCCAGTACGTCGGCCGGGAAGTCGCGCTCGTTGAAGGTTACGATCACGCTGGCGTGGCAGCGGATGGCTGCAGCGAGAACATGCCGGTCCCCAGGGTCGGGAAGGGTCAGACCTTCAATCAAGACTTCGTGTCCGGTCACCAGACCGTCAGGGATCGCCCGATCCATGAGGTCAGAAGTGCGATCGATTTGCTCGGCCGTGAGGTCCGGCCGGTTCTTGACCAGATTCCGCTTCCACTCATCGTGGATCTGGGCGCTCCAGCGCGCACGAAAGCGCCCGGACAAGGCAAGCCACATGAGGAAATCGCGCAGCGGCGCCGGATACAGCACGCAGGCGTCGTAGACCGCGGTGAACGGCGAACTCCTCACTCGTAGCCCAGTTGAAGTTCCTGTGCCTGCTTCGCGAGCGCCTCCATCGCCTGCGCACTCGCACGATCCTGCTCGGTCTTGAAGGCCATCAGGTCTGCGAAGCGGATGCGCCGATGCTTGCCGGTCTTGTGGAATGCCAAAGCACCGCTCTCCAACAGCTTGACGAGATGGGGGCGGGACACGTTCAACATGTCAGCGGCCTCCTGTGTCGTCAGCTCAGCATGGATCGGCACGACCTTGACCGCATTGCCCTCGGCCAACTCCGACAGGACGTCGACCAGCAAGCGGAGGGCGGACGTGGGCAGTTCGACCTGGTGGGCCTCGTTCTTCGCGTCGAAGATCTGGATGCGCTGGGTCTCGAACTGCGTGCTCAGGAAGGCGGCCAGGGCACGCTGGCTCTCCACGGCCGCGGCAACTTCGCGCTCGACAGGCAGTGCGGTTTCCAGGGCTTGGGCGCGGGTCATGGCGTGTTCCGGATCAAGGTCAGTGCGGAGATCTTAATCGAAACAAGCGAAAAGCGCAACAAACGAAACGACACCGCGGCGTCTGGATCCTGGTCGTGCGGCTCAGCAATCCAAAGGCCGTCGTTTAGCGCAGGGCGGCGTGGGCTTCCGCCCGAACCGCCAAGCGCCATCGACGACGACGGATCAGTGCTCGGTGTCGCGCGGCGGATTGGGGTCGTTGCCGGGCTTGATCGTGTCCTTGCTGACGATCTTGCCCTTGACGCCCATCGTCGTCAGTTCGCCACCGCCCTGGTTGCCCAGCATGCGCCGGGCCGCCTCCTGGGCCTCCGCTTGGGTGGTGTGGACCGACGAGGCGCGTTCCGCGTCCTGCCTCTTGTTCTGCCAAGTGCCATCGTCCCGTCGAGAGACAGTGCGGTCCTGAGGTTTGCTCATCGCTTTGTCCAATCTGAAGCTGGTAGCTTCAGGACTGTATAAAAAAGCAGCCGACCTCTCAAGCGACCGGCGCTTGTGCTTCGCTTGCCAGCTGGGCGATGATCGTCAGGACTGCTGCCTGCGAGAGGTTTCCCCGCAGGGTCCTTGCTGCTACATTGGCTGCGATCCTGCTCAGTGTTCGGCCAAGTGACAAACGTGCATCTGGCCCCACCTATGAAAGTTGGAGGATTCCCGATGGAGGGTCCTTTGACGGGAGATGGAGGGTGCCAGCGGGGCCGGAGCGTTATGCGACGCGGACTTAGGTGCGATTTCCATGTGATGATCGACAACATGTGACTTCGGGCCGCGCCCGCGGCCTCCAAAGCAAGAAAGGCCCGCAGATCTGCGGGCCTTTTTGCTGCTGGACGGACGGCAAACGGATCAGTTTGCCGGCGACGGGGTGGATGACAGCGGACGGATGCTCTGCGCCAGGTTGCCTTTCGGTCCCTGGACCAAGTCGTAGCTGACTTTGCCGCCCTGCTTGAGCGTGCGGTAGCCATCCATCTGGATGGCGGAGAAGTGCGCGAAGACGTCTGGTCCCCCCGCCTCAGGCTCGATGAAACCAAAGCCCTTGGCATCGTTGAACCATTTCACGGTTCCCGTGTGCATGTTTATTGCTCCCTGATCAACCTGTACGGCTTACAAAAATTCTGGTGGGAGCCAAACCAGGTGTTATGACCCGCGCTGATTTCGGGTCGCCGGTCCACCATATTCGAGGAT
>CAZXLI010000325.1:0-7632 GCA_964641795.1 uncultured Bordetella sp.
CTGGATGCCGTGCAGGCCTTCGTGCGCATTGCCGAGCTGGGCAGCTTCACCCGCGCGGCCGAGGCGCTGGACACCACGCAGGCGGCCATCAGCCTGAAACTCAAGCGGCTGGAAGAGCGGCTGGGCTGGCGCCTCATCGAGCGCACGCCGCGCTATGTGGAACTCTCGGTGCGCGGCGCGGCTTTTCTCGAACATGCACGCGAGCTGCTGGCGGTGCACGACCGCGCGCTGGTGGCCTTTGCCGGCGCGCGGCAGCGGCTGACCGTGGGCATCAGCGACCACGTGGCCGGGCCCGAGCTGCCGGCGCTGATTGCGCGCATGAACGCGCAGCACCCGCAGCTGTTGATGGAAATTCGCATCGGCTCTTCGGGCGACCTGCTGCAGGCCTTCGACCGGCGCGAGTTCGACGCGGTGATCTCGCGCCTGCAGGCTGGCCGCACCGATGGCGAGTTATTGGCCGAGGACAGCTTCGGCTGGTTCGCCACCCCCGGCTGGCAGCCTCCGCCCCACCAGCCGCTGCCGCTGGCCACGCTGGCCGAGCCCTGCGGCGTGCGGGCCATTGCGGCGCAACTGCTCGATGGCGCGGGCATCTCGTGGACCGAGGTGTTCGTCGGCGGCGGCGTGGCGGCCGTGGTGGCCGCGGTGATGGCCGGGCTGGGCGTGGCGGCACTCGCCACGCGCATGCTGCCGTCCGGCGCCGAAGACGTGGGCCCCCGGCTTGGCCTGCCCGCCTTGCCGCGCCTGCCGGTGCTGCTGCATTCGCGCGTGCGCGATGGCCGTGCGCACGAGGCGCTGGCCGCGCTGGCGGCCGCCTATCGCAGCCTTGCGTTTCGCGCCGAAGCGGCCGCTGCCAAGACCGCCGCCGTTCAGTAGCGCGGTGCCTTCCCGGTGAACGCCGGGTCGTACTTGCGCATCTGCTTCAGGTCATCCCGCTGCCGCACGCCGCAGGCCAGGTACTGCGCATGCAGCTCGGCCAGGCGCGCGCGGTCGAGCGTGACGCCCAGGCCCGGCGTGCGCGGCACGCGCACCGCGCCGTCTTCAAAGCGGATGCGGCCGCCTGCGATGACTTCTTCTTCCTGCCACGGGTAGTGCGTGTCGCAGGCATAGGTGAGGTTGGGGATGCTGGCGGCCACATGCGTCATCGCGATCAGGCTGATGCCCAGGTGCGAGTTCGAGTGCATCGACAAGCCCAGGTCCCACAGCGCGCACATGCGCGCCAGCGTCTGCGTCACGCGCAGGCCGCCCCAGTAGTGGTGGTCGGACAGCAATACCTTCACCGCGCCGCTGGCCGCGCCGCGCTTGAAGTCGTCCAGCGTGGTGATGACCATGTTGGTGGCCAGCGGCAGCTTCGTGCGCTGCGCCAGCGCGGCCATGCCGTCCAGCCCGGGGGTCGGGTCTTCATAGTATTCGAGCAGCGCGTCCAGCTCTCCGGCGGCGGCGATGCTGGTGGCCAAAGACCAGTTGGCATTCGGGTCCAGCCGCAGCGGCAGGCCGGGAAAAGCCCGGTGCAGCGCGCGCATGCAGGCGATCTCGTGTGCCGGCGCGAACACGCCGCCCTTGAGCTTGATGCTGCGAAAACCGTACAGATCAATCATCCGCCGCGCCTGCGCCACCACCTGCTCGGGTTCCACCGCCTCGCCCCAGGCGTCGGGCGGGAAGGGGCGCTCGATGTGCTCGGCGTACTTGAAGAACAGGTAGGCGCTGTAGGGCACCGCATCGCGCACCGCGCCGCCCAGCAGGTCGACCACCGGCGCGCCGGTGATCTGGCCCTGCAGGTCGAGCATCGCCACCTCAAAGGTGCTGGTCACCTTGGCGGCGTTCTTCGCGGTGTGCGAGCCGGGCGCGAGTTCGAACTCCACCGCCCCCGCGGCCGGCTTCACCGCCGCGCGCACCCGGGCTTCCATCGCGTTCAGGTCGAAGGGCGAGAGGCCGATCACCAGCCCGCGCGCCTGTTCCAGCGCGGCCAGCATTGGCGCGTCGCCATAGGTTTCCGAGATGCCGACGCGCTGGTCGCTGGTTTCCAGCTCGACGATGGCACGCAGCGCCCAGGGCTCGTGGATGCCGGCGGCATTGAGCAGCGGCCCGTCGCGGAACGCGATGGGCGTGATGCGCACGGCGGTGATGGTGATATTGCGACTCATGGTTCTTCTCTGTTTGTTGCGCGCGCCCTCAGCCCGATCCGGGTTTCCCGGGCGGGCTGATCCCCCTGGGGGACCGGCCCGCAGGGCCGTAGGGGCCGACATCAATCCGCCGAGGCGCCGGACTTCTTCACCAGCGCGGCCCAGCCCGGGATTTCACGCGCCATCAGCGCCGCCAGCTCCTGCGGCGTGCCGCCCACCAGCTCCATGCCCAGGCCGCCCAGCTTGCTTTGCACATCGGGCAGCTTCAGCGCCTTGGCAATCTCGTCATGCAGCCGGTCGACGATGGGCTTGGGCGTGCCGTGCGGCGCATACACCGCCTGCCACGAGGCCATCTCGAACCCGGGAATGCCGGCTTCCACCATCGTCGGCGTGTTGGGCGCCAGCGCGATGCGCTTGGGCGTGGTCACCGCCAGCAGCTTCAGCTTGCCGGCCTGGATCAGCGGCATCGCGGCCGTCATCTGGTCGAACATGAAGGTGACGAGGCCGGCCGCCACATCGGTCATGGCCGGCGGTGTGCCCTTGTACGGCACGTGCGAGAGCGGCACGCCGATCAGGTCGGCGAACAGCTCGCCGGCCAGGTGCGTGGAGGTGCCCGAGCCCGACGACGCGAAAGTGCGCTTCTTGTCGTCCTTCTTCAGCAGCGCCACCAGCTCGGCCACGGTGTTGACCTTCAGCGCCGGGTCCACCAGCAGCACGTTGGGCAGCGTGGCCACCAGCGCCACGGGCTCGAAGTCTTTCACCGGGTCGTAGGCCAGCTTCTTGTACAGGCTGGCATTGATGGCGTGCGTGCTGATGGTGCCGCCGAACAGCGTGTAGCCGTCCGGCGCCGCCTTTGCCACATAGGCCGCGCCGATGCCACCGCCCTGGCCGGGCTTGTTCTCGATGACCACCGTCTGCTTCAGCGCGAGCTGCAGCTTCTCGGCCAGCGTGCGGCCGACCACGTCGGTGCTGCCGCCGGGGGTGAAGGGCACCACGTAGGTGATGGGCTTGGCCTGCGGCCAGGCGGGGCTCTGGGCCCAGGCCGGCAAGGCCAGGCCGCCGAGGCTGCCGATGCCACCGAGCCCACCAACCCCACCGATAGCCGCCAACACGCTGCGACGCTTGATCATCAACTTGTCTCCAATGTTCGAAGGTTCCACGATCGAGGCCCGCAGTAAAGCACTAATGTATTAGTGCGTCAATGAAGCCCCTGCTGCCTAGAATCACCCGCAACGTCACCCCCTTACGGAGCGAGCCCACCGCATGGCCAGTTCCCTACCGCAGCGCCGCGACCGGTCGCGCCAGGCGGCGCCCCAGGTCTTTGAACACCTGCGCGAGCAGATCCTCTCGCTGGAGCTGGTGCCGGGCACCGTGCTCTCGCGCGCCGAGCTGGCGGCCCACTACGGCCTGAGCCAGACGCCGATACGCGATGCGCTGATCAAGCTGGGCGAAGAAGGCCTGGTCGACATCTTTCCGCAGCACGCCACGGTGGTGAGCCGCATCGACATTTCAGCGGCCAGGCAGGCGCACTTTCTGCGCCGCGCGATCGAAAGCGAAATTGCCGCCACGCTGGCCGCCAACCCCGATGCCGCGCTGGTCAAGCGCCTGCGCGCGCAGATCGACGTGCAGAACGCGCTGATCGGCAATGCACGCGAATTCATCGAAGCCGACCGAGGCTTCCATCGGCTGATGTACGAAGCCGCCGGCGTGCCCGAGCTCTACGACTTGGTGCGCCGCCACAGCGGCCATGTCGACCGGCTGCGCATGCTGCACCTGCCGACGCCCGGCAAGGAACGCGCGATCGTGCGGGATCACCGGGCGATCGTCGATGCGA
Source organism: uncultured Bordetella sp. (assembly GCA_964641795.1). Classification (GTDB taxonomy): domain Bacteria; phylum Pseudomonadota; class Gammaproteobacteria; order Burkholderiales; family Burkholderiaceae_C; genus Pseudaquabacterium. The sequence goes on from CAZXLI010000325.1 coordinate 3,955, forward strand.
TCGCCAAGGGGGAGGGGGCGGCGGCCCAGGCGGCAGTGCGGCAGCACCTGTCGGGGACGCTGGGGAAGGTGGAGGAGATTCGGAAGAGGTTTGAGGGGTATTTTGCGGGGGGGTGAGACTTGCCCATGGCTCGGCGGATCTGTTGAGTGCATCGGCGTGTTCACCGAAGCGCCTTTGGACAGCCACATCTGCCTATCGACAGCAAGCGAACTAGTTCGCATGTCAGGCGCACGCCCCAGCTACAAACTTCCGTAGATGGATGCGAGTTAGGTTCCATTAGGAGTCATTGATGCACTGGCACAAGGCCTACGAAGAAATCGTCCCCCACGTCGTTCGGATCGAAACTCCGACCGGGTCAGGGACCGGCTTCTTGTTCGGATACAACGCAACAAATACGATCGCCGCGATAGCCACTGCCGCACACGTGATCGACCAAGAGTACGAATGGAAGCAGCCAATCAAGCTCATTCACGACGCCTCATCAACAGAGGTCTTCTTGACTGACAGTGATCGGGTGATCTTCATCGATCGAAAGCGCGACTCGGCAAGCATCTTGATTTCCGCTGACAAGCTGCCACTACCGAAAGCAGTGCTACCGCTGATGGATGGCACAAAAGTCAAGCGCGTCGGTGTCGAACTCGCTTGGGTTGGCTACCCGTCAGTGGCCTACCCAGAACTATGCTTCTTTACCGGCTGCGTCAGCGCATTCCTCAATCATGACGACTGCTATCTCATTGATGGCGTAGCCATCAATGGCGTCAGTGGAGGCCCGGTCTTTGCGAGCATCGCGGAAGGGCATCCCGAATTGGTGGGTTCGATATCTGCATACATGCCGAATAGGATTGGATCCACAACGTTGCCAGGCCTGCTTCGAGCGCAGGACATCTCTCCGTTTCACGAAACACTCAAGACAATCAAGTCACTGGACGAAGCGCGTAAGAAGGAGCAGGAACAACCAAAGGATCCTCCAGTCCTCGCTGCGCAAGAAACCTAACCGTTCGGTCAACGATACGGCCATAGGAATGTCATTTAGTCAGCGAGGCGTTGGTGCCTATCGTCCGCCTCGCGGGCCAAATGCCATGCCGCAGTCCACGCGTTAGTTCAAACGTTGGCCATCAGATGGAAGGGCCGCTGTGCTTGTAAGTCAAGACACTGATCTCTGGTCGCAGTGGATAGCAGACCTCCTACGAAGCGAGGTAACTCGCGACGGTGAGAGGTACATATTTGACCTGACACGCTACCGACCAGACCTCAAGCCCGTTCTCGAGCGAGATGCACTACTGGCATCAATTCAGGCGCTCGGGGCTTTCGAGTCAGGAGACGGTGCATCGCTTACCTCGGCGACTACCTACGAGGTCGCAGTAAATGACGTTTCACAGTACTCCAGCTTGCCCTTGCGGCTACGCGATCAAGCGCCAGAGATTGACGATCCCGACAATGGGCTGAAGTACGCAATTGCGCCGGCATCACCGGAGTACACGCTTTTCCTATTGCAGGCCGCAGCTGCCGTCGGCCGCCCGCGTCTTCTCTCTCGCTTGCCGCCGCGATTCGCCATTGAACGCATTCCCGATGAACAGTCATCGAGCGTTCTGGACATATTGAGGCGCGCAACGCGGATTCTGACCGTCCGCATTCATTCCCAGCGTCCACGATCGGTTGTCGACCTTGAACGGCATCTAAATGCATTCCTGTTCCAGGTCACATACAACTTGGATGCAGCCCTTGTACCGCTGAAAAGCTTTGAGGATCTTGTTCGTACGGGAAGACTTGAGGGCATGCGGCGGGCGGCGATCACAGAGATCGACCCGCCTCGGCGACTGTACCTACCAGATTTGGTCTATCACTATCAGCTTGCCGTGGCTACCGAAAGCGCCGCTCTGGCGTACCTGTCGCTGTATCATGTCGCTGAGCACTTTTTTGAAGAGATCTTTAGCGACAATCTAGTCGAAAAGGTAAAGGCTCGCCTAACCCAGCCGGACTTCTCATACAAGAGAAAGAAGGACATATCAGCGCTAATCAAAGAAGTCGGGCGGGCGATCCAGCTCCGAAACGAGCGCGTAGTCTTTTCAGAGCAAGAGGCACTTCGGCTTACGCTGACTCGCTTTGTGGACTTCACACAATTGCGTGCGGATCTCGATCGGTTTGACGCCTCGCTCTCGCCCTACTATGCAACGACAAAGGTTACGTTTGCTGGCGCAGATGAGGTAGACCTTGGAACTCCGGGTGGCGATACAGCCAAGCAATTGGCAGCGAGAATCTACAGAACGAGAAACTCGATCGTTCATAGCAAGGAATCAGAACGCACGCGCTACATTCCATTTAGAGACGATAGATCGCTCAGCAAAGAGCTCCCGCTGCTGAGATTCATTGCGGAACAGATAACTATAAAAAACTCTGCTATGGTCGCGTAGCTGATGGCTAATCCTTCTCTCGAGGCGTCAGCCACAGGCTTAGCACTTGGCCTGCGCGACGTTGTAGTCCATCACCCGTCGCTCGGCTCAAGCGCCAACTTGGCGTCTGCGCCTCAGCTCAAACGTTAGCCAGGCCAGACACCCGGCATTCACATGCTTGTACCCGTTCCTCCGATCTTCGACGACACGAGCGCCGTTGCCTTTGCAAATGACTTGGCGAAGTTCGAATCAGAGCCCGAGCTAGTCATCGACTTCACCACACTGAACTGGGTCTATCCCTTTGGAACCCTCGTTATTGCCCACGCCATCCGCCAAGCAATCATTCGAAGGCGATCACGCGGGCTCAAGACACTTGTTCGAGGACATCAGGCAATCGCTGGAGCAGTTTCGTACTTAAAGTTCTTCGGATTCTTCAAGTACATCGGTGTGGACGCCGGCCTAGATGTGAACGAGGCGCCCGGTGGAGCTAGATATCTTCCGGTGACACTATTCAACAAAGCGGGCCTGGCGCAACGACAGGGGACACGGCTCCTACAAGACACGCTGGACGAGGACTGCCGTCGCCTTGCGCAAGTAATCTTCTCGCGACCCGAGGAGCGCTCAGCAGCGGACATGCTGGGATATTGCTTTAGGGAGCTGCTTAGAAACTCCTTCGAGCATGCAAATGTATCGTCATGCGCTGCGATGGCTCAACGCTGGGACAATGGTCTAGCAGAAGTTGTCATTGCTGACCATGGAATAGGCATCCACAGGTCACTCTCTCAGGTTCACCCAGTCCAATCAGAAGAAGAAGCGTTGCGTCTCGCACTAAAGCCCGGCATCTCCAGCGGAGCAAGCCGGGCCACGGGCGGCGTCTGGGACAATACAGGCTTTGGCCTCTACGTCATATCGCAGCTTGGCGCTCGTTACGGTGCCTTCTCCATGATCAGTTCGGAACGATTTCTGGCAGATCCTACGTCCCTGATGCCAATGCCTCCAATTGAGCTTGCCGGGACAATCGTCAAGCTTCGGGTGTCGACAACAGATGCGGAATACTGGCCGAATATCCTTGCGAACATTGTCAAGACCGGCGAGGCAGAGGCTGCCCTGATCCCTGGCGCCATTCGGAGCGCATCAGGTGGCTCCAAGAAGTCCAATACCTGGGATGGCTAACCCTTTGTTCAACGCGACAGGCAACGGCGCGCCGCCTGGCCCGCGGGGCAGCTGGGTCTATCATCCGCCTCGCGGGCCAAGCGGCACACCGTCGTCTGCGCGTTACGTCTAACTA